>NZ_NEJZ01000003.1:0-489017 GCF_002113215.1 Pseudomonas sp. B15(2017) | reverse complement strand
GAAATCTCCCACGGATCTGTACTGCGCCAACAGTCAGAATCGAGCCTTGTCCCTCCTCCTCCCTTCAAGTACCAGCATACAAGCGAGCTTGCTCGCGAAGGCGGAGTGTCAGTTGGTAAAAATATCGACTGACCCGACGCTTTCGCGAGCAAGCTCGCTCCCACAGTTTTTTACATTGCCTGTCAGACCGCCATCGGCGCGGTCATCGGCGCATGGTGCTCGTAGCCTTCCAGCGAGAAGTCGCTCGGCTCTACCAGCTCCAGCCACTCCGGCTGATACACGCCCGTCTTGGCAAATTCCGGCACACGATCCGAAATCTTCAGCTTCGGCATGGCGAACGGCTCGCGCTTGAGCTGTTCGTTGAGCATGTCCAGGTGGTTTTCGTAGACGTGGGCATCACCGATGAAATAGGTGAACCAGCGCGGCGTGTAGCCGGTCAGGCGACCGATCAGGCTCAGCAGCGCGGCGCCTTCGGTGAGGTTGAACGGCGTGCCCAGGCCCAGGTCGTTGGAGCGGATGTAGAGGGTCAGAGAGATCTCTTTGGTCTCGACATTCGGGTGGAACTGGTACAGCAGATGGCACGGCGGCAAGGCCATTTCATCGAGCTGGGCGCAGTTCCAGCCGTGGAACAGGATGCGGCGGCTGCCCGGGTCCTTGATGATCGTGTCGACGCACTGGCGCACCTGATCGATGGCTTTGTACAAGACCACGTAGGCCTGGCCGTCTTCTTCGCCCTGGGCAATCTGCTTGTAGCCGTTGCTCAGGGTCTGTTCGATGGCGGCGGTGTTGCTCAGCGGAATCTGCTTGTAGGCCGGCCATTTGCGCCATTGCACGCCGTAGATTTCGCCGAGGTCGTCTTCACCCTGGCGGAACGGGTTGGCCAGCCACTGGGCGTTTTCGTTGGCGTTCTGATCCCAGACCTTGCAGCCCAGCGCACGGAATTCGGCGGCGTTGTTCACGCCACGCAGAAAGCCGCACATCTCGCCGATGGCCGATTTGAAGGCCATCTTGCGGGTGGTGATCGCCGGGAAACCTTCCTGCAGATCGAAGCGCAGCATGGCGCCCGGAAAGCTGATAGTGTTCACGCCGGTACGGTTGGCCTGTTTGGTGCCGTTGTTGATGACGTGCGACACCAGATCGAGATATTGCTTCATGAGTTACCTGTGTCCTTGAGCCCCGGCAAACATCGCCGGGGTTCGAATGTTTAAGCTGTCGGTGCAACCGGCGCCGCCGGGGCGCGGTGGTAGGCCAGCCAGATCAGGAACAGCCCGCCGATGATCATCGGTACGCAGAGTACCTGCCCCATGGTCAGCCAGTTCCAGGCCAGATAGCCCAGTTGCGCGTCCGGCACGCGAACGAATTCGACGATGAAACGGAAGATGCCGTAGAACAGCGCGAACATGCCGGAGACCGCCATGGTCGGCCGGGGCTTGCGCGAGAACAGCCAGAGGATCAGGAACAGCGCCACGCCTTCGAGCGCGAACTGATACAGCTGCGACGGGTGACGCGGCAGTTGCGCCGGGTCGCTGAACGGCGGAAACACCATGGCCCACGGCACGTCGGTGGCCTTGCCCCACAGCTCGGCGTTGATGAAGTTGCCGATGCGCCCGGCGCCCAGGCCGATCGGCACCATCGGCGCCACGAAGTCCATCAGCTGGAAGAACGACTTGCCGTTACGCTTGCCGAACCACAGCGCGGCCAGCATCACGCCGATGAAACCGCCGTGGAACGACATGCCGCCCTTCCACACCTCGAAAATCAGCGTCGGGTTGGCGATGTAGGCGCTCAGGTCGTAGAACAGCACATAGCCCAGACGTCCGCCGACAATCACCCCCATCGACAGCCAGAACACCAGATCGGAGAGTTTCTCCTTGGTCCAGGTCGGGTCGAAACGGTTGAGCCGGCGCGATGCCAGCAACCACGCGCCGCCGATGCCGACCAGGTACATCAGGCCGTACCAGTGGATTTTCAGCGGACCGATGGCCAGGGCCACCGGATCGATCTGCGGGTAAGGCAGCATTGCGACTCCTCGTTAGCATTCAAATCTTCAAAAATTCCCGGGCGACGCTGTCACCACAGGATTAACCCAGGATTGCGACCTGCCAAAACAGACGGTTCAGAACAAAAAGCTCAAGCCCACGCAAAACAGCAAAGCCGCGAACAGCCGTTTCAGCAACTTCGGCGACAACCTGTGCGCCAGCCGCGCGCCGAGACGGGCGAATACCATGCTGGTCAGGGCAATGCCGAGCAGCGCCGGCAGATACACAAAACCGAGACTATGAGCCGGCAGTAACGGATCATGCCAGCCCAGAATCATGAAACTTATTGCACTGGCCACGGCAATCGGCAGGCCGCAGGCCGACGAGGTCGCCACCGCCTGCTGCATCGGTAGGCTGCGCCAGGTCAGGAACGGCACGGTCAGCGAGCCGCCGCCGATCCCGAAAATCGCCGACGCCCAGCCGATCACACTGCCGGCCACGGTCAGACCGAGTTTGCCCGGCACCGTTCGGCTGGCCCTGGGTTTGACATCCAGTGCCAACTGCGCCGCGATCACCAGGGCAAACACACCGATGATCTTTTGCAGGTTGGGCCCGGAGATCGCCTCGGCGGTCAGCGCACCGAAACCGGCGCCGAGCAGGATGCCGACGGTCATCCAGCGGAAGATCGGCCAGCGCACCGCGCCGCGTCGATGATGTTCACGCACGGCGTTGACCGAGGTGAAGATGATCGTCGCCAGGGACGTGCCGACCGCCAGATGGGTCAGGATCGACGGATCGAAGCCCTGCAAGGTGAAACTGAACACCAGCACCGGCACGATGATGATCCCGCCGCCCACTCCGAACAGCCCGGCCAATACGCCCGCACAGGCGCCGAGCGCCAGATAGAGCAGAAATTCCATGACTGCCT
Source organism: Pseudomonas sp. B15(2017) (assembly GCF_002113215.1). Classification (NCBI taxonomy): domain Bacteria; kingdom Pseudomonadati; phylum Pseudomonadota; class Gammaproteobacteria; order Pseudomonadales; family Pseudomonadaceae; genus Pseudomonas; species Pseudomonas sp. B15(2017). Next base: position 486,110 of record NZ_NEJZ01000003.1, on the reverse strand, counting down.
CCCAAGGCGCGTCCCCAAAACCGGAGCGGCATGGTAACGGATGGATACCCTTCGGCTCCACTGGCGATGGATGCACGGACAATGTCTGCGTAGAGTGGGCAAAAAACACACAAGGACCACCTTATGTGCCTGATCGTTTTCGCCTGGCGGCCGGGGCATGCCCAGCCGCTGATCGTTGCGGCCAACCGCGACGAGTTCTACGCCCGGCCCAGCCTGCCGCTGGCGCAGTGGCCCGAGTCGCCGCATGTTCATGCCGGTCGGGATCTGGAGGCTGGGGGCACCTGGCTCGGCCTGGGCGCCAACGGTCGTTTTGCGGCGCTGACCAACATTCGCGATCCGCATCAACCGCCGGCCCGACGCTCTCGGGGCGAGCTGGTGGCGGGATTTCTGACCGGAAACCTGTCGATCGATGACTATTTGTCCGACGTTGTCGCCCGCTCCCCGGAATATGCCGGCTTCAACCTGCTGCTGGGCAATACCAACGAGCTGTGGCATTTCAATGCGCGGTCATCGGAACCGGTGATGTTGCAGCCCGGCGTTTATGGTTTGTCCAACGCCGGGCTGGATACGCCATGGCCGAAACTGCTCAAGGCCAAGGCAGCGTTGAGTGGCGTGCTGGATGATCCGCAGCCCGAGCGGTTGTTGGCGTTGTTGGGGGATGCGCAAACGGCGCCGTTTGCCGAGCTGCCGGATACCGGCGTGGGGCTGGCGACCGAGTCGTTGCTGTCGAGTGTGTTTATTGCCAGCCAGAGCTACGGGACACGGGCGAGTACGGCGTTGATTGTGCAGGCTGACGGGACGCGGCGGATGGTGGAGCGCAGTTTCGGGCCGTATGGCGGGCACTTGGGGGAAGTGGAAATTCTGATTTAGGCGTTGCTATACGGGCGCCATCGCTGGCTTGCCAGCGATGAGGCCCTCAGAATTTCAGAGCGGGTTGGCTGCCGCCGGATTGACCATCTTCGCCAACCCGAGTTTCTTCAACGCCAGTTGCAGCGAGCTGTGGATCACCTGCGGGTTGTCGATGGTCATCAACTCCGCCAGCAGTTCCTTGGCCTTGCTCAGGTTGATCTGGCGCAACATCCATTTCACCTTCGGCAGGTTGGTGGCGTTCATCGACAGGCTGTCGAAGCCCATCGCCATCAACAGCACCGCCGCCGCCGGGTCACCGGCCATCTCGCCGCAGATGCTCACCGGCTTGCCTTCGGCATGGGCGTCGCGCACCACGGTTTGCAGGGCTTGCAGCACCGCCGGGTGCAGGTAGTCGTAGAGATCGGCGACCCGCGGGTTGTTGCGATCCACGGCCAGCAGGTACTGGGTCAGGTCGTTGGAGCCGACCGACAGGAAGTCCACCATCCGCGCCAGCTCTTTGGTCTGGTAAACCGCCGCAGGAATTTCGATCATCACACCCACTGGCGGCATCGGCACGTCGGTGCCTTCGTCGCGCACTTCGCCCCAGGCACGGTGAATCAGGTGCAGCGCTTCTTCGAGCTCGTGGATGCCGGAGATCATCGGCAACAGGATCCGCAGATTGTTCAGGCCTTCGCTGGCCTTGAGCATCGCGCGGGTCTGCACCAGGAAGATTTCGGGATGATCGAGGGTGACGCGGATCCCGCGCCAGCCGAGGAACGGGTTGTCTTCCTTGATCGGGAAGTACGACAGCGACTTGTCGCCGCCGATGTCCAGGCTGCGCATGGTCACCGGTTGCGGGTGGAACGCGGCAAGCTGCTCGCGGTAGATCGCCAGTTGTTCCTTCTCGCTCGGGAAGCGCTGGTTGATCATGAACGGCACTTCGGTGCGGTACAGACCGACGCCTTCGGCGCCACGCTTCTGCGCCCGCGCCACGTCTGCCAGCAGGCCGGTGTTGACCCACAGCGGCATGCGGTGGCCGTCGAGGGTCACGCACGGCAGGTCGCGCAGGGAGTCGAGACCCAGCGCCAGTTGCTTCTCTTCTTCCACCACCTCGGCGAACTGCTTGCGCAGCACATCGCCGGGGTTGGTGTAGACCTCGCCGCGATTACCGTCGACGATCAGTTCGATGCCGTCGACCTTGGCATACGGCAGGTCGACCAGGCCCATTACCGTCGGGATGCCCATGGCCCGGGCCAGGATCGCGACGTGGGAGTTGCCCGAACCGAGTACCGACACCAGACCGACCAGCGTGCCTTCCGGCACCTCGCCGAGCATTGCCGGCGTCAGTTCTTCGCTGACCAGAATGGTCTTTTCCGGATAGACCAGGTTCTGCTGACGCTCTTCCTGCAGGTAGGCGAGCAGGCGACGGCCCAGGTCCTTGACGTCCGACGCCCGCTCACGCAGGTATTCGTCGTCCATCAATTCGAAACGGTTGACGTGATCGGTCACGACCTGGCGCAGCGCGCCCTGGGCCCACTGGCCGGTCTTGATCACGGTGGTGATTTCGCTGCCCAGCGAGGCATCGTCGAGCATCATCAGGTAGACGTCGAACAGCGCGCGCTCTTCCGGACGCAGCTGGGTCGCCAGTTTGGCCGACAACGCACGCATGTCGGCCCGCACGCCTTCGATGGCGGTCTTGAACAGCGCGAGTTCCGCGTCGATGTCGGTGATGGTCTTGTCCGGCACCACGTCCAGATCCGCCGGCGGCAGCATGACCACCGCGGTACCGACCGCCGCACCCGGCGAACCCGGCACGCCGACGAACTTGGCTTCCTGGATGCCCTTGCCCTGACGGCCAAGGCCACGGATCGAGCCGGTAGCCTCGGCGTGAGCGATGACGCCCGCGAGTTGCGCGCTCATGGTCACGAGGAAGGCTTCTTCACCTTCATCGAACTGGCGGCGTTCTTTCTGCTGGATGACCAACACGCCGACGACGCGGCGGTGGTGAATGATCGGCGCCCCGAGGAACGAGGCGTAGCGCTCCTCGCCGGTCTCGGCGAAGTAGCGGTAGCGCGGGTGATCCGCGGCGTTTTCGAGGTTCAGGGGTTCTTCACGCGTGCCGACCAGGCCGACCAGACCTTCGTTGGGTGCCATGCTGACCTTGCCGATCGAGCGCTTGTTCAAGCCCTCGGTGGCCATCAGCACGAAGCGGTTGGTCTCTGGATCAAGCAGGTAGACCGAGCAGACCTGGCTGCCCATGGCCTCTTTGACGCGCAACACAATAATCCCCAACGCCGCCTTGAGATCCTTGGCGGAGTTAACTTCCTGGACGATCTTGCGCAGCGTATTGAGCATGGCTCGGGGTCGAACTCCGTCGTCAGTCGCGCGCTAAAAGGCGCGGGGCAAGCTCTTTGAGAGCGCGGCGATACACTTCGCGCTTGAATGTCACCACCTGGCCCAACGGATACCAATAACTGACCCAGCGCCAGCCATCGAACTCCGGTTTACCGGTCAAATCCATCCGCACCCGCTGCTCGTTGGAGACCAGGCGCAGGAGAAACCATTTCTGTTTCTGGCCGATGCACAGCGGTTGGCTGTGGGTTCGCACCAGACGTTGCGGCAAACGATAGCGCAACCAGCCCCGGGTACAGGCGAGAATTTCAACATCTTCGCGTTCCAGGCCAACTTCTTCGTTCAGCTCGCGGTACAAGGCGTCTTCCGGCGTCTCCTCGGGATTGATTCCCCCTTGCGGAAACTGCCAGGCATCTTGATTGATACGGCGAGCCCATAGCACCTGGCCGGCGTCATTCGTCAGAATGATCCCGACATTAGGGCGGAAACCATCGGGGTCGATCACGGCAACAACCTCGCAAACGCATGTCGCCGCATTGTTCCACAAAGGTTGTGAAGGCGGCAACGAAGGTTCCGAGCTTATGTGCACTCTTGTGAAAAGACCGTATTCTTGTGGCCTTTTTACTGACTTTTCAGCGGGTAACTGCAATGCGCCTGGCTTTATTCGATTTGGACAACACCCTTTTGGGCGGCGACAGCGACCACGCCTGGGGCGATTATCTGTGCGAACGCGGCTTCCTTGACCCGATCGCCTACAAGACGCGCAATGACGAGTTCTACCAGGATTACCTGGCCGGCAAACTGGATAACGCCGCCTACCTGAACTTCTGCCTGGAGATTCTTGGCCGCACCGAGATGGCCGTGCTTGAGCAGTGGCACAACGATTACATGCGCGACTGCATCGAACCGATCATGTTGCCAAAGGCCGTTGAGTTGCTGAACCAGCACCGCGACGCCGGCGATAAGCTGGTGATCATCACCGCCACCAACCGCTTCGTCACCGCACCGATTGCTGCGCGCCTGGGCGTCGAAACCCTGATCGCCACCGAATGCGAGATGCAGGACGGCCGCTATACCGGACGCAGCACCGACGTGCCGTGCTTCCGTGAAGGCAAGGTGACGCGCCTGAACCGCTGGCTGGAAGAAACCGGGCATTCGCTGGAAGGCAGCTATTTCTACAGCGACTCGATGAATGACCTGCCGCTGCTGGAGCAGGTGGTGAATCCGGTCGCAGTCGACCCGGATCCGAACCTGCGGGCCGAAGCCGAGAAACGCGGCTGGCCGGTAATCAGTCTGCGCGACTGACTACGCCTTCGTCGGAACGCCGCCCGGACCAAGCCCGCCCCAACATTGGATCTGTGTCGCACACAATCCCCTGTGGGAGCGGGCTTGCTCGCGATTGGGGTCGACTCGATCCCGGGCCTTAAACCGGCTTGGCGCCCATCAAACCGGCAATCGCGATAAAGCAGACCAGCCCGAACAACGCCAGCCCCAGACTGAACCGGCCCACGCCGCCCGGCGCCTTGCGCAACCGGTTCAAGCGCACCAGCAGCCAGAACCACGCCAGTGCGGCCACGGTGTACAGCACGCTGGAAGCCAGAACCCACGTCTGCCCCAGCGGCCAGCCCACCAGATGCACCATCCACCAGCCGGTGAACGGCATGCTCACCAGCGCCAGTACGATCAACAACCAGACAAACAGCCATGGCCGCTGCAACGTGCGGCTGCCCGCCGTCGCATCACCGTTGCGCCGTGCGCGCCAGACGCCTGTTCCGAGGCCCAGCGCACCGAGCAGCAACACCGCGGTCGCCAGCATGTGCGCCGCTTTCAGGGCGGTTAACGTTTCCATGATCCGATTTCCTTATGGCCTGCCCATCAGCGTAGCCGTTCAGCCAAGAAACAGCTTATAGGCCGGGTTGTCGCTTTCGTCCCAGTACGGGTAGCCGATTTCCTCAAGGGCTGCGGGCACCAGATGACGTTCGTCGTGGGGCACTTGCAGGCCCGCCACCACACGGCCGTCCGCCGCACCGTGGTTGCGGTAGTGGAACATCGAGATGTTCCAGCGACCGCCGAGTTTGTTGAGGAAGTTGAACAGCGCACCCGGACGCTCCGGGAACTCGAAGCGCAGCACCACTTCATCGACCACGTGCGCCGCACGTCCGCCGACCATGTGACGGATGTGCAGCTTGGCCAGCTCGTTGTCGGTCAGGTCGAGCACCGGGAAACCCTGCTCGGTCAGGCTCGCCAGCAACGCACTGCGCGGGTCGTTGTCCGGGTGCGTCTGCACGCCGACGAAGATGTGCGCTTCGCTGCCATTGTTATAGCGGTAGTTGAATTCGGTGATCTGGCGCTTGCCGATGGCCTCGCAGAATGCCTTGAAGCTGCCGGCCTTCTCCGGGATGGTCACGGCGATGATCGCTTCACGACCTTCACCCAGCTCGGCGCGCTCGGCGACGTGGCGCAGACGGTCGAAGTTGACGTTGGCCCCGGAATCGATGGCCACGAAGGTCTGGCCGCTGACGCCGCGCTGCTCGACGTACTTCTTGATACCGGCCACGCCCAGGGCGCCGGCCGGTTCGGTGATCGAACGGGTATCGTCGTAGATGTCCTTGATCGCCGCGCAGATTTCGTCGGTACTGACGGTGATCACTTCGTCGACGTAATCCTTGCAGATGTCGAAGGTGTGCTGGCCGATCTGCGCCACTGCCACGCCGTCGGCGAAGATGCCCACGGTCGGCAGCACCACGCGCTCGCCCGCAGCCATTGCCGCTTGCAGGCAGTTGGAGTCGTCGGGCTCGACGCCGATGACCTTGATGTCCGGGCGCAGGTATTTCACATACGCCGCGATGCCGGCGATCAGACCGCCGCCGCCCACCGGAACGAAGATCGCATCCAGCGGCTGCGGGTGCTGACGCAGGATTTCCATCGCCACGGTGCCCTGCCCGGCAATGGTGTGCGGATCGTCGTACGGGTGGATATAGACGTAGCCTTTTTCATCGACCAGTTTCAGCGAGTAGGCCAGCGCTTCCGGGAAGGAATCGCCGTGCAGCACCACCTTGCCACCACGGGAGCGCACGCCTTCGACCTTGATTTCCGGGGTGGTCTTGGGCATCACGATGGTCGCCTTCACGCCCAGCACTTTCGCCGCCAGGGCCAGGCCCTGCGCGTGGTTGCCCGCCGACGCGGTGACCACGCCACGGGCGCGCTCTTCGTCGCTCAACTGGGTCAGCTTGTTGTAGGCGCCGCGAATCTTGAACGAGAACACCGGCTGCAAGTCTTCGCGCTTGAGCCAGATGTCGTTGCCCAGCCGCTCGGAGAGCTGGCGGGCGTTCTGCAGCGGCGTTTCTACGGCAACGTCATAAACGCGCGAGGTGAGGATCTTCTTGACGTACTGTTCGAGCATCGGAAAGCATCACTGAGCGGGTTGGGCAGGGCCAACGAGTCTAACCCGGCTTTTGGGCGCACGACCACACGAATCCAGAGGTTTTAGCCCGGCTTGAGGCTATAATGCCGGCCTTTCCGTTCTTACCTTGCCCGCTTCCGGAGCCCGCATGACCCAGGATCAACTCAAACAGGCCGTGGCCCAGGCCGCCGTCGACTTCATCCTTCCGAAACTCGACGACAAGAGCATCGTCGGCGTCGGCACCGGCTCCACCGCCAACTGCTTCATCGATGCCCTGGCCCAGCACAAGGGCGCATTCGATGGCGCGGTCGCGAGCTCCGAAGCCACCGCCGCGCGCCTCAAGGGCCACGGGATTCCGGTGTACGAGCTGAACACCGTGAGCAACCTGGAGTTCTACGTCGACGGCGCCGATGAAAGCGACGAACACCTGAACCTGATCAAGGGCGGCGGCGCAGCACTGACCCGCGAGAAGATCGTCGCGGCCGTGGCCAAGACCTTCATCTGCATCGCCGACGCCAGCAAACTGGTGCCGGTGCTGGGCGCGTTCCCGCTGCCGGTGGAAGTGATCCCGATGGCCCGCAGCCACGTGGCCCGCCAGCTGGTGAAGCTGGGCGGCGACCCGGTCTACCGCGAAGGCGTGCTGACCGACAACGGCAACATCATCCTGGACGTGCACAACCTGCAGATCACCAATCCGGTGGAGCTGGAAGCGCAGATCAACGCGATCGTCGGCGTGGTCACCAACGGCCTGTTCGCGGCACGCCCGGCGGATCTGTTGTTGCTGGGTACTTCCGAAGGTGTGAAAACACTGAAGGCTGAATAAGCCGAAACTACCCACATCTTTGTGGGCAGATGAAAAAACCTGTGGGAGCTAGCTTGCTAGCGATAGCGGTGTGACAGTCGACATGTTTGGCGACTGACCCTCCCTCATCGCGAGCAAGCTCGCTCCCACAGTGTTTTGGGGTTTTGGTTAGTTCTGCGCAGGCCTCTTGAAGACGTAGAACAGATTCGGCTCACTCACCAGATACAACGTCCCGTCGTCATCCATCGCGATACCTTCCGCCTGCGGCACGGTTTTCTTCAGGCCCTGTCGACCACCGCTCAACGACATCGTGCTCAACGGGCGCCCGTCCACATCCAGTTCCAGAATCAACCGCGATTCATCGGACAGAGCCAGCAAATGGCCGCTGCGCTCGTCGTATTGCAGGCTCGACAGATCTCGCACGAACATCCCGGCATCGCGTTTGGGATTGTTGATTACGTGTACCGCGTAGGATTTTTCCGGGTTGAAGTGCGGAAAACCGTGCACTTCATAGATCAGCATCGGGTCCCGTTCCTTGGCCACGAACAGGCGCTTGCCCACCGAGTCGTAAGCCAGACCTTCAAACCCCTTGTTGCCGCTCATGTGCACACCAAGGGTCATCTGCTCGGCGTCCGCCGCATCGAGGAACGTAGTGTCGTGCTCCAGATGGATCTTGATCAGCCGTTGCTGGCGCTCATCGGTGATTACGTAGGTATCGGCGCTGATGAACTCCACCGCCTCCGGATCGCCGAAGCCGATCAAGGCAACACGGCGCAGGATCGTGCCATCCAGTGACAGCTCGATCAGCTCGGCATTCTTGTTGGTCACGGTGAACAGGCTCTTGCGCACCGGATCGTAGGTCAGCGCCGAGACGTCGTCGTTCAGTCCGTCAATGACCTTCGCTTCGATCGCTACCCGATATTGATCCAGCCCGATGGCCTCGCTGTTCATCGGCTGCCAGAGCGTATGCAGGTTGAACCAGGCACGCTCGAACAGGCGCATGTATTGGCCAATCGCAATCAGCGCGATCAGGGCAATCACCGACAGGATGATGAACAGAGGCTTGGGACGGGCAAGTCGACGCATTCGGGGCAGGCTCGGAATCAAAACAGGCGGATGAAATATCACGCCTGTCTGAACTGAAGCTTAATGGCCACTTGCCTCAAGCCACAACTCCACAGATCTGCAATTGCTGCGGGAGCAATTACTTCTGCTTTTCGAAGCGGTAGAACAGGTTCGGCTCGCTGACCATGTACAGCGTGCCCGCCTCGTCCATGGTCACGCCTTCGGCGCGGGGAATGGTGTTCTTCAAGCCGTTGAAACCGCCGAGCAGGGTCATGAAGCTGACTTGTTCGCCCTTCTCGTCCAGCTCCAGCAACAGGTGCGAATCGGCGGACAGCACCAGGGTGTGACCGGTGCGCGGGTCAATCGCTAATGCTGAAAGGTTGCGCAGGTCCAGCTCATCGCTGTCGAGTTTCTGCTTGTCGCCTTTGAGCGTCTGGCTGCCGTCGCTTTTCCAGGTGAACAGCGCAGGCGGACGCTCCTCGCCCAGCAGCAGTTGCTGATTGCGAGCGTCCCAGGTAATGGCTTCGAAAGCTTTGTTCTGGTCTTTCGACGGGCCGAGGTCGTATTTGGGGAAATCGTCGCGTTTAAGCTCACGGGTGTCAGCATCGACCTTGACGATGGAGAGCATATGCGCGCGCTCGTCGACAATCGCCATCAAGCCGTTTTCCATCACCGTCAGGCCTTCCGGATTGCTCCAGCCCACCAGCGGCATCTTGCGCAGCACGTCGCCCTGCAGAGTCAGCTCGACCAGAAACGGGTTCTTGCCCATCACCGAAAACAGGGTTTTGGTCTGCGGGTTATAGGACAGGTCCGAAGCTTCGTCCTTCTCCATGCCAGGCAGCAGTTTGGCGTCGATGACCGCCCGGTAGTCCGGAAGCCAGACGCTTTCCTGCTTCTCGGTCGAACTCTCGAAGCGCTCCAGCACCCACAACAGGCCACGGTCATCCCAATGCATGGCAAACGCCAGCCCGTACGTAGCGGCGGCTACCAACAATAGCCAGGAATACCAGCGCAGGGCGAAGCGTGAACGACGAGCGGGTTTGAGCTGAGTTTGAGATGACATCAAAGGACGCGTTCCGAAAATTCAGGCTACGGGTAATAGCACAAAGAGGCCGGCTCAGACGCCAGAATGACCGGAATTATCCGGACTAAATGTGAAAAAAACGGCAAATGGCCGGAACGCCTTATGTGTTTGCGAGCTGAAACACACAAACAAATGTGGGAGCAAGCTCGCTCCCACATTTTTTTCAGAGTTGCCGTCAGCGAACGCTGCTGGTGAAGCGACTGGCGCCCGGCAGTTCCAGCACGATTTCATCGCCAACGTTCAGCGGACCGACGCCCACCGGTGTGCCGGTGAGAATCACGTCACCGGCCTGCAGCGAGAAGCAGCCGGCCATGTGCTGGATCATCGGCACGATCGGGTTGAGCATCGCGCTGCTGTTGCCGTCCTGGCGCACTTCGCCGTTGATGGTCAGGCGAATGCCGATGTCGGTCAGGTCGGAAAAGGTACTGCCGACCACAAACGGTGCAATCACCGCCGCGCCGTCGAACGACTTAGCGATTTCCCACGGCAGCCCTTTCGACTTGAGCTCGGCCTGCTTGTCGCGCAGGGTCAGGTCCAGCGCCGGGGCGAAACCGGAGATCGCGTCCAGCACTTCTTCACGGCTCGGCTTGGTCGACAGTGGCTTGCCGATCAACACAGCGATTTCCGCTTCGTAATGCACCGAGCCACGCTCGGTCGGAATGCTGAAACCGCCTTCCAGCGGTACCACGCAACTGCCGGGTTTGATGAACAGCAACGGCTCGGTAGGCACCGGGTTGTCCAGTTCCTTGGCGTGTTCGGCGTAGTTACGGCCGATGCACACCACTTTTCCCAGCGGAAAATGAATCCGCGTACCGTCGACATACTGGTGCTGATAGCTCATTACCGACTCCTGCCTTCATTGATTCATCAGGGATTGCCAATCAAACCGCGAAGATCTTGCCCGGGTTCATGATGCCGTTCGGGTCGAACACCGCCTTGACCGCTTTCATGTATTCGATTTCCACCGGCGAGCGGCTGTAGGTCAAGTAGTCGCGTTTGGTCATGCCCACGCCATGTTCGGCTGAAATCGAACCGTTGTACTTCTCGACGGTTTCGAACACCCACTTGTTGACGGTGGCGCACTTGGCGAAAAACTCGTCCTTGCTCAGGTTGTCCGGCTTGAGGATGTTCAGGTGAAGGTTGCCGTCACCGATGTGGCCGAACCAGACAATTTCGAAATCGGGATAGTGTTCACCGACGATCGCGTCGATTTCCTGCAGAAATGCCGGGACTTTCGAGACGGTGACCGAGATGTCGTTCTTGTACGGCGTCCAGTGGGAAATGGTTTCGGAAATGTATTCGCGCAACTTCCACAGGTTCTGCAACTGGGTTTCGCTCTGGCTCATCACGCCGTCCAGCACCCAGCCCTGCTCCACGCAATGCTCGAAGGTTTCCAGCGCGGTATTGGCCACTTCTTCGGTGGTCGCCTCGAATTCCAGCAAGGCATAGAACGGGCAGTCGGTTTCGAACGGCGCCGGGACGTCTCCACGGCCCATGACCTTGGCCAGGGCCTTGTCGGAGAAAAATTCGAACGCGGTCAGGTCGAGCCGGCCCTGGAATGCGTGCAGCACCGGCATGATCGAATCGAAATCAGCCGTGCCGAGGACCATCGCGGTCAGGTTTTTCGGCGAACGGTCCAGGCGCATGGTCGCCTCGACCACAAAACCCAGTGTGCCTTCGGCGCCGATGAACAGCTGCCGCAGGTCATAACCGGTGGCGTTCTTGATCAGGTCTTTGTTCAGTTCCAGCACATCGCCCTTGCCAGTCACCACTTTCATGCCTGCGACCCAATTGCGGGTCATGCCATAGCGAATGACCTTGATCCCGCCGGCATTGGTGCCGATATTGCCGCCAATCTGGCTGGAACCTGCCGAGGCGAAGTCGACCGGGTAGTACAAGTCATGTTCTTCGGCGGCATTCTGCAATTGCTCGGTGACCACGCCCGGCTGACAGACGGCGGTGCGGTCGGTGAGGTTGATATCGAGAATCTGGTTCATGTAGTCGAACGACACGACCACTTCGCCATTGGCGGCCACGGCGGCGGCGGAAAGCCCGGTGCGCCCGCCCGACGGCACCAGCGCCACTTTATGTTCGTTGGCCCAGCGCACGACGGCCTGCACCTGCTCGATGGTCTTGGGGAACACGATGGCGCTGGGCGCCGGGGCGAAATGCTTGGTCCAGTCCTTGCCATAAGCGTTCAGGGAGTCGGCATCGGTCAGGACCTTGCCAGGCTCGACCAGGGTCTTCAGTTCATCAATCAGGGCAGGATTGGTCATCGACGGAACTCTCGAACAATTCATGGTCATCCTGAGAACGCTTCACGTCGCAGGAATGAGTGATTAGCGGGGTGGCTATGCTAGCATACCGACCCCGCAGGCCAGTGCCCCAGGCCGGTTCTGCGGTGACGGCTTTCTTGTCGTCCAGGTCAATGTCTGTTGACCATTTCCTGCCATTTTTCTCCGGGATACAGGTTTACGCAGATGAGCAAGACTTCTCTCGATAAGAGCAAGATCAAGTTCCTTCTTCTCGAAGGCGTCCACCAATCGGCTGTCGACGTCCTCAAGGCGGCGGGCTACACCAGCATCGAATACCTGACAGGCTCCCTGCCGGAAGCCCAGCTCAAGGAAAAGATCGCTGACGCTCACTTCATCGGCATTCGCTCGCGCACCCAGCTGACCGAAGAGATCTTCGATCACGCCAAGAAGCTGGTCGCTGTCGGCTGTTTCTGCATCGGCACCAACCAGGTTGACCTGGAAGCGGCCCGCGAGCGCGGCATCGCCGTGTTCAACGCGCCGTACTCCAACACCCGCTCCGTGGCCGAGCTGGTGCTGGCCGAAGCGATCCTGCTGCTGCGCGGCATCCCTGAGAAAAACGCTTCCTGCCACCGTGGCGGCTGGATCAAGTCCGCAGCCAACTCCTTCGAGATCCGTGGCAAGAAACTGGGCATCGTCGGTTACGGCTCGATCGGTACTCAGCTGTCGGTCCTGGCGGAAGGTCTGGGCATGCAGGTGTTCTTTTACGACACCGTGACCAAGCTGCCACTGGGCAACGCGACCCAGGTCGGCAACCTGCACGAGCTGCTGGGCATGTCCGACATCGTCACCCTGCACGTTCCGGAAACCGCTGCGACCCAGTGGATGATCGGCGAGAAGGAAATCCGCGCCATCAAGAAGGGCGGCATCCTGATCAACGCTGCACGCGGCACCGTGGTCGAGCTGGATCACCTGGCCGCCGCGATCAAGGACAAGCACCTGATCGGCGCCGCCATTGACGTGTTCCCGGTCGAGCCGCGCTCCAACGACGAAGAGTTCGAAAGCCCGTTGCGCGGCCTGGACAACGTGATTCTGACCCCGCACATCGGTGGTTCCACCGCTGAAGCGCAGGCCAACATCGGTCTGGAAGTAGCAGAAAAACTGGTCAAGTACAGCGACAACGGTACCTCGGTATCGTCCGTGAACTTCCCGGAAGTGGCCCTGCCGGCTCACCCTGGCAAGCACCGTCTGCTGCACATCCACGAGAACATCCCGGGTGTGATGAGCGAGATCAACAAGGTCTTCGCCGAAAACGGCATCAACATTTCGGGTCAGTTCCTGCAGACCAACGAGAAGGTCGGCTACGTGGTGATCGACGTCGACGCCGAGTACTCGGAACTGGCGCAAGAGAAGCTGCAACACGTCAACGGCACCATCCGTAGCCGCGTGCTGTTCTGATCCGGCGCTGAGCGACAAAAAAGGGAGCCTTCGGGCTCCCTTTTTCATGCACGCGAGAACGTCATTCGACGTTGACGGTGATCTTCTTCGACACGATCGGCGGATCGAACGCCATGTGACCGCTGTCACCCAGCTCCAGTTGCAGGGTGTGCTTGCCCGGCGCGAGTTTGATGTCGGCCTGGGTCTGCGCCTTGCCGAAATGCATGTGGTTGGCGTCGGTCGGTACAACGGAGCCGGCCGGAACGATTTCCTTGGCATCGATCAGCAGATGGTGATGACCGGTGTTCTTGGTGACGTCACCGGCCGGCGCCAGCGCGATGTCCTTTACACCGAACTTGACCGTGAAGGTCTGCGGAACCGTGGCTCCGTCCTCGGGAGAAACGATGAACACTTCGGCGCCCTTCGGTGCCGGAGTGGCCGCACTGGCCAGTACCGAAACACCCATCAGCACACCGGCCAACGCTGCACGTGACATAAAGCTTTTCATTTTCTTCTCCAGTTTTTCCGTAAAATCCGCACGGTCATGACAACTTCATGACCATTCGTTGTCGAAGGCACTCGACAACCATAGCAAAGCGAGCCTGGAAAACAGGCCGATATCGATTTCAAAGGAGTGACCATGCGTTTTCTGCCTGGCCTGATCTGTCTGCTTCCCCTTCTGAGCCCTCTGGCTCACGCCGAACTGATTGATGACGTCAACGACCGTGGCGAGTTGCGCATAGCCCTTGAGGCTAATACACCGCCCTTCAATTTCAAGGACGGCGACACGCTCACGGGGTTCGAGGTCGAGCTTGGGCAACTGCTGGCCAACGAACTGGATGTGCGGGCCGACTTCATCGTCACCGACGAAGCCGATCTGCTCCAGGGCGTCGAAAGCGGCAAGTACGACGTCGCGCTCAACCACATAGCACTGACACCTGAGCTCAAGGAACGTTTCGACATGAGCGAGCCTTACACGCAGGTGAATGCACAATTGCTGGCGAAAAAGGACGAGCAGCCCCGGCCGATGGTACTGGCCCAGACACTGACCGAAGAGAAACCGAAGGTCGGGCCGCCGGTGGATCTGGCGATTCCGTTTCAGAAGGGTAACCCGGCGTTCCACGCAAGCCTGGAAAATGCCTTGCAGCGGATCAGGGCGGATGGGCGGCTGGAAGCGTTGTCGAAAAAGTGGCTGAGCGTGCAGGCCTCTGAAGACCTGAAGTGAACACAACTTCCATGTGGGAGCGAGCTTGCTCGCGAAAGCGGCCTGTCAGCCACCGATATCGGTACTGACAATACGCAATCGCGAGCAAGTTCACTCCCACAGTGTTGTAGGTGTGTGATTAGTCGAGTTGTGTCAGCGCTTGTGCAGCCTGCGGCAATTCGAGCTCGCTGAAGACCTGCACTCCATGGCGCTTGAGCAACGCTGCAGTAACCCCCTCGCCACTCACCTTCACCCCACTGAACGTCCCGTCATAGGTCAACAGGTTTCCGCACGAAGGACTGTTGGCCTTGAGCACCGCCACCCGAATCCCGTGCTTGTGCACCAGCGCCAACGCCTGCCGCGCGCCGTCGAGAAACTGCGCGCTGACATCTTCGCCCTCGGTGGTGATCACCGAGGCGAGTCCGTCCAGTACTTCGCTGCCCTGCCCGCCCGGAATCTCTGCCGCCGCTCGTGGCGTCGGCAAGCCGCCGGCGACCTCCGGACACAACGGCACCACGCGCCCTTCGGCAATCCACTGTTCCAGCAGATCGAACGGCCCGCTGGCCCCACCGTCATAACGCACGCGATGGCCCAGCAGGCAGCGACTGACCAGAATCCTGTGCATCTCAGAACGGCTCGTTGCCACGGCGGCGGAACCAGCCTGTCAGCGACAGCCGCTCGCGCTGTGCCGGCAGAACCTCGTGGGGGACTTCACCGGAGAGAAACACCACCAGACAACCGCCCGTAGGCTGTACGTCATGAACGCGGTCGTTCTCCAGGTACATGCGCAGCTGCCCGCCATCCTCCGGCAACCAGCCGTCGTTGAGGTAGATCACCGCCGAGACCATGCGTCGGTCATCGTCGCGGAAACGGTCGACATGCTTGCGGTAGAACGCGCCCGGCGGGTACAGGGCGAAATGGCATTCGAAATCTTCCAGACCGAGGAACAGTCCGCGATTGAGGGCCTCGCGCAAACTGTCCATCAGGTTCAGATAACGGTCGCTGGCCTCGGCCTGGCCGGGATCGATCCATTGGATATGGTCGCCGCGAATGCCCTCGCGAACCTCAGAAAACGGCCCGCGTCCGACGCCCGCCGGCGCCAATTCACCTTCGGCGTCACGTTTGCGGCACTCGGCCGCCAGCGCGCGGGTCAAATCCGCAGGCAGGAAAATGTTCTGCTGCGACCAGCCGCGCTCGGCCAGGTCGTCGACGATACGTAACAGCAGCGGGTGATCAGAGGATATTTGCATGGCGCGCATAGTATGCCTGCGGCAAGAAATCCGACAGAGCCACGCGGCGGCTTGATACGAATTCTCGACAAGTACTGGCACCGCACGGAGAATAGTCGGCTGCCGACAGGAGTCCTTATGCGCCGTTTGCTTTTTTCACTGTTGATGTTCTGCGTTTTGCCCGCCTGGGCGGACGACCACGACCAGTTGTACAAGGTCGCTGGCTGGCCAGAACAACGCGCGCATTTCAACGACGCCCTGAGTGCCGCGCAGCAGCGTTACCAGAACAGCCTGCCGCCCGCGGTGTTTCAAGCGCTGGTGAACAACAGCAACCAGCGCTTCGCCCCCCAGGCCGTGGATCAACGCGCCGAAGCGCAACTGCGCAAGAACCTCGCCGATCCGCAACCGGCCCTGTCGTTCTTTCAGTCACCGCTGGGCAAGAAGATCGTCGCCGCCGAGCTGCTGGCGACCCGCCGCGATCAACTGGCGAAAAACGCCAAGGGCCTGCCGAAGATGCCGGCCAGCGACAGTCGTTTGCTGATCATCGGCCACCTCGCCCAGGCCCTGCCCGCCCGTGAAGCCGGTGCCGAAGTCAGTCTGGCGATTGCCGGCGTGGCGGCGGACAGTCTGAGTTCGATGATCCCCGGCCTGCTCGGCGGCGGTCAGGCCCAGGGCATGTTGAACGGTCAGCGCCAGCGGCTGATGGATCAGATCGGCGCCGACCTGAACAACACGCTGCTGTACGTCTATCGCGACCTGTCGGATGAAGAGCTGGAAGAGTTCGCGACCTTTGCCGAATCCACTGAAGGCAAGGCCTACTATCAGGCCGCGCTGGCCGCGATCCGCGCCGGGCTGGCCGTCGGCCAGAGCACCTCGAACCTGAATCAATAAATCTCTGCTGCCTGACCGACCGCCTTCGCGAGCAAGCTCGCTCCCACAAAGGATTGCGATCTATTGTGGGAGCGAGCTTGCTCGCGAAGGGGCCCTCAGGATCACGAGTGATACCGGCCTTTGATCCGCTTGCTCAGAAACTCGAAATACTCCTCGCGCATTTCCGCCGTTTCGTTGGCCAGGTGATGGCGCGCGTCGGCCAGCAACAAAATCTGCGGCCGGTCGAACTTCCACTTCATCACTTGCAGGTTGTGCTGCCAGTCCACGGTCATGTCCGCCTGGCCCTGCACGATCAGTGGCCGGCGCGGACTTTTCTTCGCGTATTCCACCCGGTTGATCCAGCGTGACAGCGCACCGACCCACGCGGTCGGCAGACGCTTGGGCTGCAACGGATCGGCCTGCAGGAACGACAGGAAATCCGGGTCGTTGGAGTTTTCGCTGAAACGTCGGGCGATGCCCCTGACAAAGGGCCGCAGCAGGTAGTAACTGAACTGCGACCAGCCCCAGGCGCGCGGCCGCACCAGCGGCGCCAGCAGAATCAACTGCCCTTGGGCCGGGCTGTTTTCACCATGGTTGAGCACATGATCGACAATGATCGCCCCGCCGGTGCTTTGCCCGCACAGGTGCCATGGCTGCGGCAACGCAATCGAGCGCGCCTCGGCGAACAGGCCTTGCAGCGCATCCTGATATTCGGCGAAATCACGGATGCTAGCCCGCTCGCCGCTGGACAGACCATGCCCCGGCAGATCGCAGGCAATCACGGCGAAGCCCTGATCCAGCGCCCACTCGATCACATGCCGGTACAGGCCGGTGTGGTCATAAAAACCGTGCACCAGAAACAGCGTGGCCTTGGCCGTTTCCGCCGGCCACCAGCAATGACTGACCAGTTGATAGCCATCAATGTCGAACCGGCCCATTCCTCGCCAGACATCACGCTCCGGAAAGTCGGTCTTGTAGAACCGCTGATAAGCCTTCGCCTCCTCGGACAACGGCTGCCACTCGGCCAACGGCTTGAGGCTCGCGCGCAGATGATCGGGATCGAAAGCAACAGACATGGGCAATTCCAGAACGGTAAACAGACTTTATCGGCCTGCGATATTCATCTGTAGAAGCAAGCATGGCAAGCTTGGGGGCGCTCTCGACTGATTTCCCCACCGCGTTGTCGCCTTAAAGCGAGCCAGGCAAGGCGCAGGCCGCGGGGAATGGTGTTCCCTTTCCAAGGCCTGCAACGCAGGCTGGCTCGCTTTAAGGCACAACACGAAGGGCCGGGCCTGCTGTTGTGCAGGGCTGCTTTGCTCGAAGCTTATTTGGAACAACCAAACCGCGCTTCTCGCGCCTTGCCCTGCACAACAGCAGACCCGGCGCGGCGGGGAAATCAGTCGAGAGCGCCCCCAGCCTCTGAGGAACCAAATCCATGCGCCCGCCCTACCGCACCGCACTGTTTGCCAGCCTGCTCGCCATCGTGTGTGCCGGCGTGCTGTGGGCCGCGTACGACTGGTTTCAGGGCCGCTACCTGCGGGCCTTCAGCGAGCACACGGCAGTGTTCTCCGGCGACCCGTTGCGCCTGCCCGACGACCTCGCCGGCCCCGGCAACATCCGTCTGGTGCACTTCTGGGATCCGGCCTGCCCGTGCAACGTCGGCAATCAACAGCACCTGACCGAGATGGTCGAACAGTTCGGCCCCAAGGGCGTCGAGTTCTTTGCCGTGCAGAAGGCCGGCAGCCACGGCCAGTTGCCCGCCACGCTCAGCAATCTCAAGACCATCGCGGTATTGCCCGGCGCCGAACAGATTCCCGCGAGCCCCGCCGTAGCGATCTGGGATCGCAGCGGCAAACTGGCGTATTTCGGGCCTTACAGCGAAGGGCTGACCTGTAATTCCAGCAACAGTTTTATCGAACCGATCCTGCGAGCCTTGAGTGACGATCGTCCGGTCAATGCCACCCATACGCTGGCGGTTGGTTGCTACTGTCCGTGGCCGGCAGAGACGAAGTAAGGCATTCCGGACATTTCAAGGACGGCGATGCGCAGCACACGAAGCGTGTGCTAATTGTTTGCAGCCCGCACGGGCGGCAATCCCGAATGCACAAGGAGTCACCATGAAACGCGTCTTCACCGTTCTTGCCTTGCTCATCGTTGTCCTGCTCGCCGCCGGCGGGTGGTATGTCTACAGCAAGCAACCGACGCGTCAGGGCCAGGTGGAACTGCGCAACCTGCAAGGTTCGGTGACCGTGCGTTACGACGAGCGCGGCGTGCCGCACATCCGCGCCGAAAACGAGGCCGACCTCTACCGCGCCCTCGGCTATGTGCACGCCCAGGATCGCCTCTTTCAGATGGAAGCCATGCGCCGTCTCGCCCGGGGCGAACTGGCCGAAGTGTTCGGACCAAAACTGCTCGACACCGACAAACTGTTCCGCAGCCTGCGCATCCGCGAGCGCGCCGCCAGTTACGTGGCCGGCCTCGACAAGCAGTCACCGGCGTGGAAGGCCCTGCAAGCCTATCTGGACGGCATCAATCAATATCAGGACTCGCACGCCGCCCCTGTCGAGTTCGACGTGCTGGGCATCCCCAAGCGGCCGTTCACCGCCGAAGACAGCATCAGCGTCGCCGGCTACATGGCTTACAGCTTTGCCGCCGCGTTTCGCACCGAACCGCTGCTGACCTACGTGCGCGATCAACTGGGCGCCGACTACCTCAACGTCTTCGACCTCGACTGGCAGCCCAAGGGCGTGCTCGCCAAGGGTCACGCCGGCATGGCGTCGGCCCTCGCCGCCGAAGACTGGAAAGACCTGAACACCCTCGCCCGCGTCAGCGAACAGGCGCTGATCGATAACGGCCTGCCGCAGTTCGAAGGCAGCAACGCCTGGGTGATCGCTGGCAGTCGCAGCAAGAGCGCCAAGCCCTTGTTGGCCGGCGACCCGCATATCCGTTTCTCGGTACCGTCGGTGTGGTACGAAGCGCAGCTGTCGGCGCCGGGCTTTGAACTCTACGGCCATCATCAGGCGCTGGTGCCGTTTGCGTTCCTGGGGCACAACCTGGATTTCGGCTGGAGCCTGACCATGTTCCAGAACGATGACCTGGACCTGATCGCCGAGAAGGTCAATCCGGACCACCCGGATCAAGTCTGGTATCGCGGCCAGTGGACCGACATGGTCAAGACCGAGCAGCAGATCGCGGTGAAAGGCCAGGCCCCGGTGACCATCACCCTGCGCCAGTCGCCCCACGGCCCGATCGTCAACGACGCCCTCGGCAGCGCCGCCGGGAAAACCCCGATTGCGATGTGGTGGGCATTTCTCGAAACGCCAAACCCGATCCTCGAAGGTTTCTACCAGCTCAACCGCGCCGACACCCTGGCCAAGGCTCGCGCCGCTGCCGCCAAGGTGCAGGCGCCGGGGCTGAACATCGTCTACGCCAACGCCAAGGGCGATATAGCGTGGTGGGCCTCGGCACTGTTGCCCAAGCGTCCGGCCGGGGTGAAGCCTGGCTTCATTCTCGACGGCAGCAGCAATCAGGCGGACAAGGACGGCTACTTCCCGTTCAGCGCCAACCCGCAGGAAGAGAACCCGGCGCGGGGCTATATCGTCTCGGCCAACTTCCAGCCCGTGTCGCCGACCGGCATGGAGATCCCCGGTTACTACAACCTCGCCGACCGTGGCCAGCAGCTCAACCGCCAGCTCGCCGACAAGAGCGTGAAGTGGGACAACGAGGCCAACCAGAAACTGCAACTGGGCACCACCACCGGTTATGGCCCGCGTCTGCTGGCGCCGTTGCTGCCGGTACTGCGTGAAGTGGCGGGCAATCCCGCCGAGCAGAAGCTGATCGAACAACTGGCCCAATGGCAAGGCGACTATCCGCTGGATTCGGTCAGTGCGACGGTGTTCAACCAGTTCCTGTTCAACCTTGCCGACGCGGCGATGCGTGATGAGCTGGGCAATGACTTCTTCGAGACCCTGCTGTCGACCCGAGTGATCGATGCAGCCCTGCCCCGGCTCGCGGCGAATGCCGATTCGCCGTGGTGGAACAACCGCAGCACGCCGGCCAAGGAAACCCGCGTCGACACCGTACGCGCCGCGTGGCAGGCGAGCATGGCGCACCTGAAGTCGACTCTCGGCGATGATGCGTCCGGTTGGCAATGGGGCAAGGCGCACGCGTTGACCCATGGTCATCCGCTGGGGCAGCAGAAGCCGCTGGATCGCATTTTCAACGTCGGCCCGTTCGCTGCACCAGGCTCCCATGAAGTGCCGAACAATCTCTCGGCGAAAATCGGCCCGGCGCCATGGCCGGTGACTTACGGCCCGTCGACGCGGCGGTTGGTGGACTTCGCTGATCCGGCTCACAGCCTGACCATCAACCCGGTCGGCCAAAGCGGCGTGCCGTTCGACAGTCACTATGACGATCAGGCGGAGGCGTATGTGGACGGGATGTATGTGCAGGCGCATTTCAGTGATGAAGAGGTAACGGCGAATACGCGCAGTACCTTAAAGCTGTTGCCGGCGCGAGCGGCGCAATAAGCGCCGCTCAAACCATCGCCGCAAAATTCAGCCGGAATTGCTGCGGCGTCACCCCCAGCCGCCGGTTGAACACGCTGCGCATGTGTTGCGCATCGCGAAACCCGCATTGATAGGCCACCGTCTTCAGCGGCGCCGTGGTGCTTTCGAGCATCACCCGCGCCGCATCCACCCGAGCCCGTTCGACGAACTCCGCCGGGGTGACTTTCGCCTCTCTCGCAAACACCCGGGAGAAATTCCGCGCACTCATGTTCGCCGCATTCGCCAGGTCGGCGATGGTCAGGTCGCCGGTGAGATTGGCCAGCACATACAGCTGCACCCTCGCCACCGCCGACGTAGGCTCTGCATGGGGCGCGAGAAACGGGCTGAACTGCGACTGCCCGCCCGAGCGCTGGGTAAACACCACCAGCCGCTTGGCCACGCTCAGCGCCACCTCGGCCCCGTAGTCACGCGCCAGCAGGTACAGCGACAGATCGATCCCCGCCGTCACCCCCGCCGAGGTGTAGAGCTGGCCATCCTCGACGTACAACCGATCCGCCTCGACCCGGCTCGACGGACACAACTGCGCCAGTGCTTCGGCGTCGTTCCAGTGCGTGGTGATCGTGCGCCCGTTCAGCAATCCCGCACGGGCGAGCATGAACGCGCCGTTGCAGATCGAGCCAAAACGCCGCGCCCGTCCACAAGCCTCACGCAGCCAGGCATCGAACGTCTCGCCGAAATCCAGAAACGGCAACTGTGGCCCGCCCGCCACCAGCAGCAAGTCATAAGCCTCCTGCACTTCGCTGAAATGCCGATGCGCGCTCAGGGTCAGCCCGTTGGAACACGCCATCGACCCGCGCTCAACGCCGATCACCTCAAGCCGGTAATGATCCTCTGGTGCCAGGAAGCGGTTGGCCTCGGCAAACACGTCCATCGGCCCGCTGACGTCCAGCGCCTGCACGCCGGGGAACACCACAATGGCGACGGTTTTGTTCATGGTGATGTGGGCTCCCGGGGAATGACGGATCAGCGCCAACCCTAGCCAATCCTCACCGCAGAAGCGAGCTGGCACGATTTGCAGGTGCAATGGCAAGGATCGCAGCCATGGATCGATTGTCCGGTTTTGCCCCCGGGAACAGACTTTCTCCATCAGCGCCACGACGGCGTTTTCGACGAGGAAGCTCAACATGACCACGACCATCGCCGGTATCCGGATCCCCGACAGCGCCCTCGCCCGGGCCACCACCGAATACATTCGCGACATCGAATCCGACCTGCTTTACCACCACTCGCGCCGGGTGTTTCTGTTCGGCGCCTTGAGCGGCGAACGCAAGCAACTGGCCTATGATCCGGAGCTGCTGTACGTCGGCGCGATGTTCCACGACCTGGGGCTGGTCGAAGGTCACCGCAGCGATGACGAGCGTTTCGAAGTCGATGGCGCCAACGCAGCTGCCGAATTTCTCAAGCCATACGGCTTGAGCGATGACGACATCGAGCAGGTCTGGCTGTCGATCGCCCTGCACACCACGCCGGGGGTGCCGAAGCATTTGCGTCCGACCGTGGCGCTGGTGACGGCGGGTGTCGAGATGGATGTGCTGGGCATGGACTACGCGGCGTTCACCACGGTGCAGCGCGAGGCAGTGGTGCATGCGCATCCGCGGGGCGAAGGCTTCAAGGAGTGCATCATCTGCGCGTTTGCCGACGGCTTGCGTCATCGTCCGCAGACCACGTTCGGCAACGTGAAAACCGATGTGCTGAAAGATCAGATGCCGGGGTTCAAGCCGATGAACTTTGTCGAGGTCATCCGCAGTTCTCCTTGGTCGGCCTAAAACCAACTGTGGGAGCGAGCTTGCTCGCGAAGGGGGCGTATCTGCCAACATGGATGTTGAATGACACACCGCTTTCGCGAGCATGCTCGCTCCCACAGTTTGGATTGGGGTTGATCACAGAGTTGTGATCAACCCCACTGGCTCAAGCCGCTTCCGGCGTCGGCGCCCGGCGCACGTCCGGTTGCTTCCACGAATCCGCAGCGCCTTCTTCGATGGCTTGCTGGATCGCTTTCTTGCGGGCTTCTTCGGCACGGCGGCTGAAGAACCAGACCAGGAAGGTCACCAGCGACACCGCCAGCAGAATCAGGCTGGCCACGGCGTTGATCTCCGGCTTCACGCCCAGACGCACCGCCGAGAACACCTCCATCGGCAGGGTCGTCGAACCCGGGCCGGACACGAAGCTCGCCAATACCAGGTCATCCAGCGACAGGGCGAACGACATCATGCCGCCCGCAGCCAGCGACGGCGCGATCATCGGGATGGTGATCAGGAAGAACACCTTCCACGGACGCGCACCGAGGTCCATCGCCGCTTCTTCGATCGACAGGTCCAGCTCGCGCAGACGCGCCGACACCACCACCGCCACGTAGGCCGCACAGAACGTGGTGTGGGCGATCCAGATGGTGACGATGCCGCGCTCCTGGGGCCAGCCGATCATCTGCGCCATCGCCACGAACAGCAGCAACAGCGACAGACCGGTAATCACCTCAGGCATGACCAGCGGCGCGGTGACCAGGCCGCCGAACAGCGTGCGGCCCTTGAAGCGGGTGATGCGGGTCAGCACGAAGGCTGCCAGCGTACCCAGCGCCACGGCGGCAACCGCGGTGTAGCAGGCGATTTCCAGCGAACGCACCACCGAGCCCATCAGTTGGGTGTTGTCGAGCAGGCCGACGTACCACTTCACCGACCAGCCGCCCCAGACCGTCACCAGTTTGGAGGCGTTGAACGAGTAGATCACCAGGATCAGCATCGGCAGGTAGATGAACAACAGGCCGAGCACCAGCATCAGGCTGGAGAAACGGAAGCGCTTCATTCTTTACCCTCCATTTCCTTGGCCTGACTGCGGTTGAACAGGATGATCGGCACGATCAGGATCGCCAGCATCACCACCGCCAGGGCGGACGCCACCGGCCAGTCACGGTTGTTGAAGAACTCTTGCCAGAGCACTTTACCGATCATCAGGGTTTCCGGGCCGCCGAGCAGTTCCGGGATCACGAACTCGCCCACCACCGGGATGAACACCAGCATGCAGCCGGCGATGATGCCGTTCTTGGACAACGGCACAGTGATTTTCCAGAAGCTGTTGAAGGTGCTCGAACCCAGGTCGGACGCAGCCTCCAACAGGCTCGGATCATGCTTCACCAGGTTGGCGTACAGCGGCAGGATCATGAACGGCAGGTACGAATAGACGACGCCGATGTACACCGCGAGGTTGGTGTTGAGGATCTGCAGCGGCTCGTCGATCAAGCCCATGCTCATCAGGAAGCCGTTGAGCAGACCGTTGTTGCTGAGGATGCCCATCCACGCATACACGCGGATCAGGATCGCGGTCCAGGTCGGCATCATGATCAGCAGCACCAGCACCGTTTGCACTTCCTTGCGGGCGCTGGCGATGGCGTAGGCCATGGGGTAGCCGATCAACAGGCACAGCAACGTGCTGAAAAACGCCATTTTCAGCGAGCCGAGGTAGGCGGCGATGTACAGCTCGTCGTCGCCGAGCATCGCGTAGTTGCCCAGGTTCAGCAGCAGTTGCAGCTTCTGTTCGGCGTAGGTGTAGATCTCGGTGTACGGCGGGATGGCCACGTCCGCTTCAGCGAAGCTGATCTTCAGGACGATGAAGAACGGCAGCATGAAGAACAGGAACAGCCAGATGAACGGGACCCCGATGACCAGTTGACGGCCACCGGGAATTATTCGATTGAGCCGGCGTTTGAATTTGCGCATGTTCATGAGCGAAGTACCACGCCGCTGTCGTCTTCCCACCACACGTAGACCTGATCGCCCCAGGTCGGACGTGCGCCACGGCGCTCGGCGTTGGCCACGAACGACTGCACCAGCTTGCCGCTCGGCAACTCGACGTAGAACACCGAGTGACCGCCGAGGTAGGCGATGTCATGCACCTTGCCGCTCGACCAGTTGTACTCGCAGGTCGGCTGGTCGGCGGTGACCAGCAGTTTTTCCGGACGGATCGCGTAGGTCACGGACTTGTCCTGCACCGAGGTGCTGATGCCGTGGCCGACGTAGATCTGCCGGTCGAGGTCCTTGCAGGTGATGGTCGCGTGGCCTTCGGCGTCGTCGATCACCTCGCCTTCGAAGATGTTCACGTTGCCGATGAATTCGCAGACCAGACGGCTGGTCGGGGTTTCGTAAATGTCGATCGGGCTGCCGATCTGGGCGATCCAGCCCAGGTGCATGATCGCGATGCGCTCGGCCATGGTCATGGCCTCTTCCTGGTCGTGGGTCACCATCACGCAGGTCACACCCACGCGCTCGATGATCTCAACCAGCTCAAGCTGCATCTGCGAACGCAGTTTCTTGTCCAGTGCACCCATCGGTTCATCGAGCAGCAGCAGTTTCGGCCGCTTGGCCAGCGAACGCGCCAATGCAACACGCTGACGCTGGCCGCCGGACAACTGGTGCGGCTTGCGCTTGGCGTACTGGCTCATCTGCACCAGTTTGAGCATCTCGGCCACGCGGGCGTCGATCTCGGCTGCCGGGATCTTGTCCTGCTTGAGGCCGAACGCGATGTTCTGCGCCACGGTCATGTGTGGGAACAAGGCGTACGACTGGAACATCATGTTGATCGGTCGCTCGTACGGCGGCATGTCGGTGATGTCGACGCCGTCGAGGAAAATGCGCCCCTCCGTGGGCCGTTCGAACCCTGCCAGCATCCGCAGCAGAGTGGATTTGCCCGATCCCGAACCGCCGAGCAGGGCGAAGATCTCGCCCTTCTTGATTTCCAGGGACACATCGTCCACGGCAACCGTCTCGTCGAACTTCTTCGTGACCCGGTCGATTTTGACCAGCACCTGTTTCGGTGTCTGATCGCCCTCGAGGGCTTTCTTATAGGCGCCGGAGGCAACTGCCATTTACAAAACTCCCAGAAAAAAGAGTGCAGTTCGCCCACGCAAGACGAACCCAGGATAGTTTGTACGT
The DNA here is from genome assembly GCF_002113215.1 of Pseudomonas sp. B15(2017). Lineage (NCBI taxonomy): Bacteria > Pseudomonadati > Pseudomonadota > Gammaproteobacteria > Pseudomonadales > Pseudomonadaceae > Pseudomonas > Pseudomonas sp. B15(2017). Next base: position 460,073 of record NZ_NEJZ01000003.1, on the reverse strand, counting down.
TGAAGCTATTTACCCGACTTGACCTTGGTCCAGCTGCGGGTCATCAAACGCTGAATGTTCGGCGGCAGCTCGATCGACACGTAGGTCTTGTCGAGTACGGCCTGCGGTGGATAAACCGACTCGTCGGTGCGGATGGACTGCTCCATCAGCTTGTCCGAACCCGGGTTGGGGTTGGCGTAACCGACGTAATCACTGACCTGGGCGATCACCTCAGGTTTCAGCAAATAGTTGATGAAGGCGTGGGCCTCTTTGACGTTGGCCGAATCCTTCGGAATCGCCAGCATGTCGAACCACAGCGCGCCACCTTCTTTCGGGATCGAGTAGGCGATGTTCACGCCTTTCTTGGCTTCTTCGGCGCGGTTCTTCGCCTGGAAAATGTCGCCGGAGAAACCGATGGCCACGCAGATGTCGCCGTTGGCCAGGTCGCCGATGTATTTCGAAGAATGGAAGTAGGTCACGTAAGGACGCACCGCCAGCAACTTGGCCGTGGCCTTCTCGTAATCCTTTGGATTGGTGCTGTTGGCGTTCAGGCCCATGTAGTTGAGCACGGTCGGCATCATTTCATCGGCCGAATCGAGGAACGCCACGCCGCAGCTGTGCAGCTTCTTGATGTTCTCCGGCTCGAACAGCACGCTCCAGGAATCGATCTTGTCGACGCCGAGGACTTCCTTGACCTTGTCGACGTTGTAGCCGATGCCGTTGGTGCCCCACAGGTACGGCACAGCGTACAGGTTGCCCGGATCGTTCTGCTCCAGGCGCTTGAGCAGCACCGGATCGAGATTGGAATAGTTCGGCAACTGCGCCTTGTCGAGCTTCTGGAACGCGCCCGCCTTGATCTGCTTGCCGAGGAAGTGGTTCGACGGCACGACCACGTCGTAACCGGTCCGCCCGGCGAGCAGCTTGCCTTCCAGGGTTTCGTTGGAGTCGAACACGTCGTAGACCGGTTTGATCCCGGTTTCTTTCTGGAAGTCGGCCAGAGTGGTCTCGCCGATGTAATCCGACCAGTTATAAATATGCACAGTACCGGCGGCTTGGGCACCGACAGCGAACGTCAGGCCGGCGGCAGCCAGCAAGGCATTGCGCAAAGAAGAAAAAATAGGCAAGTGGAGGTCCTCTGATTTAGTTGGGCCCAAGTTGCCCCGTGCTGCATGACAGTCACGGTTGCCCGGCAACAAAACCGGCGCGCAACTTACCTTCGAAAAACCGTTCCAGCAAAACTTTCTGTCATTTAATTGCACCGCTGGCCGCCCGGATGAAGGCGACGGCCAGCGATGACTGCTTCAAACCGGCTTATTTACCGGATTTGATCTTGGTCCAGCTGCGAGTGATCAGACGCAGGGTGGCTGCGTCCAGATCGCTGATCGCATAGAGCTGCTTCTTCACTTCAGCCGAAGGGTAGATGCTCGGATCGCTGGTGATTTCCTTGTCCACCAGCGCCGTGGCCGCCTTGTTGCCGTTCGGGAAACGCACGGCGTTGGTGATTTCGGCCATCACTTTCGGCTCGAGCAGGTAGTTCATGAACTTGTAGGCGGCTTCGACGTTTTCGGCATCCTTGGGAATGGCGACCATGTCGTAGAAAGTACCGGCACCTTCTTTCGGAATGGTGTAGGCCAGTTTGACCTTGTCACCGGCTTCCTTGGCGCGGGTCTTGGATTGTTCCAGGTCACCCGAGTAACCGACCGCCACGCAGATGTTGCCGTTGGCCAGGTCCGAGATGTACTTCGAGGAGTGGAAGTAGGCAATCGAAGGACGCACTTTGAGGAACAGGTCCTCGGCGGCTTTCAGGTCAGCCTTGTCTTTGCTGTTGGTCGGTTTGCCCAGGTAGTGCAAAGCCGCCGGAATCATTTCGGTCGGAGCGTCGAGGAAGCTCACGCCGCAGCTTTTCAGCTTCTCGATGTTTTCAGGCTTGAACACGATGTCCCAGGAATCGATCTTGTCGATGCCCAGCGCGGCCTTGACCTTCTCCGGGTTGTAACCGATGCCGATCGAACCCCACATGTACGGGAACGCGTGCTTGTTGCCCGGGTCGCTGGCGTCGCCAACGGCCTTGAGCAGGTCTTCGTCGAGGTTCTTCCAGTTCGTCAGCTTGGACTTGTCCAGTTCCTGATAAACGCCGGCCTTGATCTGCTTGGCCAGGAAGTTGTTGGAAGGCACCACGATGTCGTAACCGGACTTGCCGGCCAGCAGCTTGGCTTCCAGGGTTTCGTTGCTGTCGAAAACGTCATAGACGACCTTGATGCCCGTCTCTTTTTCGAAATTGGCAACCGTGTCCGGCGCGATGTAGTCGGACCAGTTGTAAACGTGCAACACCTTGTCGTCCGCCTGAACCGCACCCGCCATCACGCCCATCAGGGACATGGCGAGCAGAGTCTTGCCAGCGAGCTTTTTGCCTAATGCCTTCATGCGTTAATGCTCCAAATTTTCTTTTTTGAACCACTTTGTTCAGCGGCCGAACCCGGACAACTGGAACCGCGACTAGTCTGGCAAGATCCGAGGCGGTCTTTCAAGAAAAGACCAGCCTTTCTGACAGTTCCGAGCGACTTCGCAACAGCTCCATCGCTCTGAGCCTAGCACTTAGCCCTGCAACGCACTCAGGGTCAGATCCAGGCACTTGCGTGCCTTTGTAACCAGCTCGTCGATCTCCGCCTTGCTGATCACCAGCGGCGGCGCGATGATCATGGTGTCGCCCACGGCACGCATGATCAGCCCGTTGTCGAAGCAGAACTGGCGGCAGATCATGCCCACACCCTTGCCTTCGTAACGCTTGCGAGTGGCCTTGTCCTGCACCAGCTCGATGGCCCCCAGCAGACCGACCCCGCGCACTTCACCCACCAACGGGTGATCGTTCAGTTCGCGCAGACGTTTCTGCAAATACGGTGCCGTTTCTTCGTGGGCGCGTTCGATGATTTTCTCTTCGCGCAGAATCCGGATGTTTTCCAGACCCACCGCCGCCGCCACCGGGTGACCGGAGTAAGTGAAGCCGTGGTTGAAATCGCCGCCCTCGTTGAGCACCGCCACCACTTCGTCACGCACGATCAGGCCACCCATCGGGATGTAGCCGGACGTCAGGCCTTTGGCGATGGTCATCATGTGCGGCTTGAGGTCGTAGAAATCACTGCCGAACCATTCGCCGGTACGGCCGAAACCGCAGATCACTTCGTCAGCCACGAACAGGATGTCGTACTTGGCGAGGATTTCCTTGATGCGCGGCCAGTAGGTGTCTGGCGGAATGATCACGCCGCCGGCGCCCTGGATCGGCTCGGCAATGAAGGCACCGACGTTGTCCACGCCGACTTCGAGAATCTTCTCTTCCAGCTGATTGGCCGCCCAGATCCCGAACTCTTCCGGGGTCATGTCGCCGCCTTCGGCAAACCAGTACGGCTGGGCGATGTGGACGATGCCCGGAATCGGCAAGTCGCCCTGTTCATGCATGTAGGTCATGCCGCCCAGGCTCGCGCCGGCCACGGTGGAGCCGTGGTAGCCGTTCTTGCGGCTGATGATGACTTTCTTGTTCGGCTGGCCCTTGATCGCCCAGTAGTGGCGAACCATGCGCAGCATGGTGTCGTTGCCTTCGGAGCCGGAACCGGTGAAGAACACGTGGTTCATGCCTTCCGGCGCCACGTCGGCGATGGCCTTGGCCAGTTCCAGCGCCGGCGGGTGCGCGGTCTGGAAGAACAGGTTGTAGTAAGGCAGTTCGCGCATTTGTCTGGCGGCCGCATCGGCCAGCTCATCGCGTCCATAACCGATCGCCACACACCACAGACCCGCCATGCCATCGAGGATCTTGTTGCCCTCGCTGTCCCACAGGTACACGCCCTTGGCGTTGGTGATGATCCGTGGACCCTTTTCTTTCAGCTGCTTGAAGTCGCTGAAAGGGGCCAGGTGGTGATCGCTGCTGAGGGCTTGCCACTCACGGGTTTGCGGGTTGTTGCTGGTCATGCCAATTCTCCTTGTTATCGGTGAAGGCGCGGCGGCTGGCCACCGCGCCCGGCGTATCAGACGGCGAAGAGCAGGTATTCACGCTCCCAGGAACTGATCACGCGCTTGAAGTTTTCATGCTCGGCCCGCTTGACCGCGACGTAGCCGGTGATAAAGGTCTTGCCCAGATATTTCTCGATGGTCGCGCTGTTTTCCATGCGCTCCAGGGCGTCCTCGATGGTCAGCGGCAGGCGCAGGTTGCGGCGCTCGTAACCACGGCCCACGACTGGCGCGCTCGGGTTGATGCCTTCGACCATGCCGATGTAGCCGCAGAGCAGGCTTGCGGCAATCGCCAGGTACGGGTTGGCGTCCGCGCCCGGCAGACGGTTTTCCACCCGACGGTTCTGCGGGCCGGCGTCCGGGACGCGCAGGCCCACGGTGCGGTTTTCTTCGCCCCACTCCACGTTCACCGGCGCCGAGGTGTCCGGCAAGAAGCGGCGGAACGAGTTGACGTTCGGAGCGAACAGCGGCAGCAATTCAGGGATCAGCTTCTGCAAGCCACCGATGTGGTGCAGGAACAGCTGGCTCATGGTGCCGTCGTCATTGGAGAACACGTTCTTGCCGGTCTCGATGTCGACGATGCTCTGGTGCAGGTGCATCGCACTGCCCGGCTCGCCGGTCATCGGCTTGGCCATGAAGGTCGCGGCCACGTTGTGCTTCAGCGCGGCCTCACGCATGGTGCGCTTGAACACAAGAATCTGGTCGGCCAGCGACAACGCATCGCCGTGACGGAAGTTGATTTCCATCTGCGCCGTACCGTCCTCGTGGATCAGCGTATCGAGGTCCAGCTCCTGCAATTCGCACCAGTCGTAGACGTCTTCGAACAGCGGATCGAATTCGTTCGCCGCTTCGATGGAGAACGACTGGCGACCGATCTCCGGACGTCCGGAACGGCCGACCGGCGGCTGCAACGGATAGTCCGGGTCGTCGCTGCGCTTGGTCAGGTAGAACTCCATTTCCGGCGCCACGATCGGCTGCCAGCCCTTGTCGGCATAGAGTTTCAGGACTTTTTTGAGGACGTTGCGCGGCGACAGCTCGATCGGGTTGCCTTGCTTGTCGTAGGTGTCGTGGATCACCTGGGCGGTCGGCTCGATGGCCCATGGCACCAGGTACACGGCGTTCTGGTCGGGACGGCAGATCATGTCGATGTCGGCCGGGTCGAGCAGTTCGTAATAGATGTCGTCTTCGACGTAGTCGCCGGTCACGGTCTGCAACAGAACGCTCTCTGGCAGACGCATGCCTTTTTCGGCGATGAACTTGTTGGTCGGCGAGATCTTGCCCCGGGTGATGCCGGTCAAGTCGCCGATCATGCATTCGACTTCTGTGATCTTGTGGTCTTTCAACCAATCGGTGAGCTGGTCGAGGTTGTTACTCATAAATGCCTCTGGGCTGAGTCTCCTGACAGATGTCAGGCAATGTTTGACGCACCAGGCGTCGCGTTAAAGGGCCTTGCTCGCGCGCAGTGCCGGCTTACGCCTGGCACCGCGCATAGACAATGAAGGAGGAGCTTACCTGCCCTTTACGCTGGTGTTGCATTTCCTGTGCACATTCCGGGTGTGCAGAATCACGGGCACGGCGACGGACGCGATGCAGGCCGGGAGCGGGAAAGAGATCTATATTGAAAGTAGAACCGTTAAAGAGGATGCCCTCGCACACGTCCGGAATATCGGACGCTGCCGCTCGATCTGCCATGGGCAGGGAGATCGCTGGCACGTTGCAGGCCTTGCGGGCCGCGCTGCGGACGGACGTGTCGCCACTGATGTGATAAGCATGCAGACCGGACTGCAAAGAGCAGTCGGTGACGCCGATTAACGGCAGGCGAGACATGAAGCACCCCGGTATTATTGCTGTTATGGGTTTGACCCGAGCTTAGCCTTGTTCATTTTTTTACACAACACCCCCGTAAAAAATACAACACGGCCTGCTCAAGCCTGCGGGTGGCGCGTCCTTCACGGATAAAAAAATGCCCCAAAGTGCCCCATAAATGCCCTCGTGGCGCTTTTTCAGGGCAGAAAAGGCCTCGCTTGACTTCGGCAGGCCGTTCGGGTTGACTGAAACCAGAAAAGATCAATGATTGATATTTTTAACAACAAAGGTGTTGCATCATGTCGGTACCCCCGCGTGCCGTTCAGCTTAACGAAGCGAACGCGTTCCTTAAGGAACATCCTGAGGTTCTGTACGTTGACCTTCTGATTGCGGATATGAATGGTGTGGTGCGCGGCAAGCGCATCGAACGCACCAGCCTCCACAAGGTTTACGAGAAAGGCATCAACCTGCCGGCCTCTCTATTTGCTCTGGATATCAATGGTTCGACGGTGGAAAGCACCGGTCTGGGCCTGGACATCGGCGACGCCGACCGTATCTGCTATCCAATCCCCGATACCCTGTGCAACGAGCCATGGCAGAAGCGCCCGACCGCGCAACTGTTGATGACCATGCACGAACTCGAAGGTGACCCTTTCTTCGCCGATCCGCGCGAAGTGCTCCGTCAAGTTGTTGCAAAGTTTGACGAGCTTGGCCTGACCATCTGCGCCGCATTCGAACTCGAGTTCTACCTGATCGACCAGGAAAACGTGAACGGCCGCCCTCAGCCGCCACGCTCGCCGATCTCCGGCAAACGTCCGCACTCGACCCAGGTCTACCTGATCGACGACCTCGACGAGTACGTCGACTGCCTCCAGGACATTCTGGAAGGTGCCAAAGAGCAAGGCATCCCGGCTGACGCCATCGTCAAGGAAAGTGCCCCGGCGCAGTTCGAAGTGAACCTGCACCACGTCGCCGACCCGATCAAGGCGTGCGACTACGCAGTCCTGCTCAAGCGTCTGATCAAGAACATCGCCTACGACCATGAAATGGACACCACTTTCATGGCCAAGCCGTACCCGGGCCAGGCAGGCAACGGTCTGCACGTCCACATTTCGGTTCTCGACAAACAAGGCAAAAACATTTTTGCCAGCGAGGATCCCGAGCAGAACGCCGCGCTGCGTCACGCGATCGGCGGTGTGCTCGAGACCCTGCCCGCGCAGATGGCTTTCCTCTGCCCGAACGTCAACTCCTACCGTCGTTTCGGCGCACAGTTCTACGTGCCCAACTCGCCGAGCTGGGGCCTGGACAACCGCACCGTGGCCCTGCGCGTACCGACCGGCTCCGCCGACGCGGTCCGTCTGGAACACCGCGTGGCCGGCGCCGACGCCAACCCGTACCTGCTGATGGCATCGGTGCTGGCGGGCGTGCACCACGGTCTGACCAACAAGATCGAGCCACCGGCCCCGACCGAAGGCAACAGCTACGAGCAGAACGAGCAGAGCCTGCCGAACAACTTGCGCGATGCCCTGCGCGAGCTGGACGACAGCGAGGTGATGGCCAGGTACATCGATCCGAAATACATCGATATCTTCGTCGCCTGTAAAGAGAGCGAGCTGGAGGAGTTCGAACACTCCATCTCCGACCTCGAGTACAACTGGTACCTGCACACCGTTTAAGCGGATTGCAGCAAACGAAAACGCCGTTGGCTTCTCAGCCAGCGGCGTTTTTTTATTGGCCTCTGTGGCAGAGATTCAAGCTCTGCGTACAATGCCCGCTGCCCCGCAGGAGACTTTCATGACGCGTCCCGCCCCCGTCCGCAAACCCCGTGCCCGCAGTCAGGCGCGGATCGATTCGATACTCGACGCCGCACGCACGCTGCTGGCCGCCGAGGGCGTGGCGAGCCTGTCGATCTACAGCGTGGCCGAGCGCGCGCAGATTCCGCCCTCCTCGGTCTACCACTTCTTCGCCAGCGTCCCGGCGCTGCTTGAAGCCCTGACGGCGGACGTGCACGCAGCCTTCCGCGCCTGCCTGCAAGCGCCGATCGACCACGCCGCCCTGCGCAACTGGCGTGACCTGTCGCGGCTGGTCGAAGAGCGGATGCTGCAGATCTACGGCGAGGATGCCGCCGCCCGGCAACTGATCCTCGCGCAACACGGTCTGACCGAAGTCACCCAGGCCGACCGCCAGCACGACCTCGAACTCGGCGACCTGATGCACAAGCTGTTCGATCATCACTTCGAACTGCCGCGCCTGCCGGATGACGTGGATGTGTTCGCGCTGGCCATGGAACTGGGCGACCGCGTCTACGCCCGTTCGGTGCAGCAGCATGGGCAGATCACCCCGCGCATGGCCGAAGAAGGGATGCGGGTGTTCGATGCCTATATCGGGCTGTATCTGCCGCCCTATCTGCCCAAACGCTGAGACATGATCGTTCCCACGCTCTGCGTGGGAATGCCTCTGGGGACGCTCCGCGTCCAGTGACGCGGAGCGCCACGGGCTGCATTCCCACGCGGAGCGTGGGAACGATCACTCGACCGCACTGACCATAAAAAACCCCGAAGGGCTCACACCCTTCGGGGTTGTTTTTTACTCACAGACTTACAACTTGGCGATGGACACCTCGGTGGATTTCACGAAGGCGATCACTTCGCTGCCGACCTCCAGCTCCAGTTCCTTGACCGAACGGGTGGTGATCACCGACGTGACGATGCCGGAAGCGGTCTGCACGTCGATTTCCGACAGCACGTCGCCGAGAACGATCTCCTTGATCGAGCCTTTGAACTGGTTGCGTACGTTGATGGCTTTGATAGTCATGGCATTGATTCCTGTCGTTTGCTTGAGTTATTGAGCCCAACGCAGTTGCGTCGGCAAGGGTGAAACGGGTTCCGGCGCCGGCGGCTCGCCGGGCAGGGACAACACACGATTGAGTACTTCGGTTTCCAGCGCGGCCAGGCGATGTGAGCCTCGTACCCGAGGGCGCGGCAGCTCTATTGGCAGATCGAGACCGATTTCGCCGTCCTCGATCAGAATCACCCGGTCGGCAATCGCCACCGCTTCGCTGACGTCGTGGGTCACCAGCAACACGGTGAAACCATGTTGTTGCCAGAGACGTTCGATCAGTTGCTGCATCTCGATCCGGGTCAGCGCATCCAGCGCACCCAGCGGCTCGTCGAGCAGCAACAGACGCGGTTGATGAATCAGCGCCCGAGCCAGCGCCACGCGCTGCTTCTGCCCGCCGGACAGCGCCGCCGGCCACTCATTGGCGCGATCGGCAAGACCGACTGCATCCAGCGCCTGCAAGGCCTGCGGGCGCCAGTCGCCCTTGAGGCCGAGACCGACGTTGTCGATGATCTTTTTCCACGGCAGCAGCCGCGCTTCCTGGAACATCAGCCGGGTGTCATCCCGGGCATCGCTGAGCGGTGCAGCACCCGCCAGCAGATCGCCGCCGGTGGGTTGATCGAGGCCGGCCAGCAAGCGCAGCAAGGTGCTTTTGCCGCATCCGCTGCGCCCGACCACAGCGACGAACTGCCCCGCCGGAATGTGCAGATCGATGTCTCGCAGCACCTGCCGCGCGCCGAAGGTCTTCTGCAGGTTGCTAACCACCAGCGGAATCCCGCGCAGCAGGCGTGGAGGTTGTTGAGCCGTCATGCCGCACCTCCTTTGGCCACTTGATAGGCCGGATGCCAGCGCAGCCAGACGCGCTCAAGTCCCCGGGCCGCGAGATCGGCCAGCTTGCCGAGCACCGCGTACAGCAGAATCGCCAGCACCACCACGTCGGTCTGCAAAAACTCCCGGGCGTTCATCGCCAGGTAACCGATGCCGGAACTGGCAGAAATGGTTTCCGCCACAATCAGCGTCAGCCACATGAAGCCAAGGGCGAAGCGCACACCGACCAGAATCGAAGGCAGCGCGCCCGGCAGAATCACCTGCCAGAACAGGCTGAAACCGGACAGGCCATAACTGCGCGCCATCTCCACCAGCGCCGGATCGACGTTGCGGATGCCGTGATAGGTGTTGAGGTAGATCGGGAACAACGTGCCCAACGCCACCAGAAAAATCTTCGCCGACTCGTCGATGCCGAACCACAGAATCACCAGCGGAATCAGCGCCAGGTGCGGCACGTTGCGGATCATCTGCACCGAGCTGTCGAGCAGACGCTCGCCCCACTTCGACAGACCGGTGATGAACCCCAGCACCAGGCCGATGCTGCCACCGATGGTGAAGCCCAGCGCGGCGCGCCAGCCGCTGATTGCCAGGTGCGTCCAGATTTCGCCGCTGCGCACCAGACTCACGCCGGCTTCGATCACCGCCACCGGTGCCGGCAGAATCCGCGTCGACAACCAACCGGCCGACACCGACAACTGCCACACCCCCAGCAACAACACCGGCAACGCCCAGGGCGCGAGGCTGTGGATAAATTTCTTCATGGCAGCGCCTCAGCTCTGGGACGCGGCTTTGGGAAGAATGTCGTTGGCCACCATCTCGCCGAACGGGCTGACGTAACCGGCGCTTTTCGGCAGTTCCGGGCGCTCGACGTCGAGGTGCGGAAACAACAGCTCGGCCACGCGATAGGATTCTTCGAGGTGTGGATAACCGGAGAAGATGAAGGTATCGATGCCCAGATCCGCGTATTCCTTCACCCGTGCCGCCACGGTCGGGCCGTCGCCGACCAGCGCCGTACCGGCACCGCCGCGCACCAGACCGACGCCGGCCCACAGGTTCGGGCTGACTTCGAGGTTGTCGCGGCTGCCGCCGTGCAGCGCGGCCATGCGTTGCTGACCGACCGAATCGAACCGCGCCAGCGAGGCCTGGGCACGCTTGATGGTGTCGTCGTCCAGATGAGAAATCAGACGATCCGCCGCTTGCCAGGCTTCGGCGTTGGTTTCCCGCACGATCACATGCAGCCGGATGCCGAAGCGTACGGTGCGGCCGAGCTTGGCAGCCTTGGCGCGAACCTGTTCGATCTTCTCGGCGACTGCCGCGGGCGGCTCGCCCCAGGTCAGCACCATTTCCACTTGCTCGGCGGCCAGATCCTGCGCGGCTTCCGACGAGCCGCCAAAGTACAGTGGCGGACGCGGTTGCTGGATCGGCGGATAGAGCAATTTGGCGCCCTTCACGCTGATGTGCTCGCCGTCGTAATCCACGGTTTCGCCCTCCAGCACACGGCGCCAGATCCGGGTGAATTCCACCGAGGCCTGATAGCGCGCTTCGTGATCGAGGAACAGACCGTCACCCGCCAACTCTTCCGGATCGCCACCGGTCACCAGGTTGAACAGTGCACGGCCGCCGGACAGACGATCCAGGGTCGCGGCCTGACGCGCCGCCACCGTCGGGGAAATGATCCCGGGGCGCAGGGCGACGAGGAATTTCAGACGCTGGGTCACCGGGATCAGCGAGGCCGCCACCAGCCACGAGTCCTCGCAGGAACGGCCGGTGGGAATCAGCACGCCGCCGAAACCCAGTCGATCCGCCGCTTGCGCGACCTGTTGCAGATAACCGTGGTCGACGGCGCGGGCGCCTTCGGCGGTGCCAAGGTAATGGCCGTCGCCGTGGGTCGGCAGGAACCAGAAGATGTTGAGGCTCATGGAGTGGTCTCCTTGGGGATTCGAATTACTGGGCCTGGGTGGCCGAGCTTTGGGCCACAGCGGCCGGTGGGGTCCAGATCACGTCCTTGATGCTCAGCGGCTTGGGAATCAGCTTGAGCTGGTAGAAGGTGTCGGCGATTTTCTGTTGTGCGGCGACCACTTCCGGGGTCAGGAACAGCGCGCCATAGCCCTGGCGTTTCACCGAGGTCAGGGTGATGTCTGCCGGCAGGCCGAGCAGCGGCGACACCTGTTGGGTGACGTCTTGCGGGTTGGCTTTGGACCACTCGCCGACGGCGCGCACTTCGTCCACGAGGGTCTTGATCACCTCGGGATTTTTCTGTGCATAGGGTTTGGTCGCCAGGTAGAACTGGTGGTTGTCGACGATGCCTTTGCCGTCACGCAGGGTGTGCGCTTGCAGCTGTTTCTCGGCGGCAGCCTGGTAGGGGTCCCAGATGACCCAGGCGTCGACGCTGCCACGTTCGAACGCGGCGCGGGCATCGGCCGGCGGCAGGAATACGGTTTGAATGTCGGTGTACTTGAGGCCGGCGTCTTCCAGCGCACGCACCAGCAGGTAGTGAACGTTGGAGCCTTTGTTCAGGGCGACTTTCCTGCCCTTGAGATCCGCCACCGATTTGATCGGCGAATCTTTCGGCACGAGGATCGCTTCGCTGTTCGGCGCTGGTGGCTCGTAGGCGACGTAGAGCAGGTCGGCACCGGCTGCCTGGGCGAAGACCGGTGGGGTTTCGCCGGTGACACCGAAGTCGATCGAGCCGACGTTCAGGCCTTCCAGCAATTGCGGGCCGCCGGGGAATTCAGTCCATTGCACGTCGACGCCTTGGGCGGCGAGGCGTTTTTCCAGGGTGCCCTTGGCTTTGAGCAGCACCAGGGTGCCGTACTTCTGATAACCGATTCTTAGCGTCTCGGCTTGAGCTTGAGTGATGGCGCCGAAGGACACAGCCGCAGCAAACAGAGCGACCAGACCACGACGCAAAAATACAGTGCGCATAGCGCTCTCCTTTTTTGCTGTTGGGTTTTGGCTGCACCTGCTTGCCCGTTGGCGGGCGAGTAAGGCCAGTACTTCAAATTTCGATGTGGCTCAAATGCTCCAGCGAGCACTCAACAAACGTTCGTTCAACAACCCCGGCTCCAGTGGCTTCGGCCGACGGGCCATGGCGCTGACAAACTGGTCCAGCGCTTCATGCAACCGCTGCTCCAGCGCCGGTGCCAGCTGCGCCTGGGCACTGCCCTCGCCGTAGGCGATCTGGCTGTCCTCGGCAAAAATACCTTGCAGCATTTCCTGGGCTTTCAATGCCGACAGCACAGGTTTGAGGGCGTAATCGACCACCAGCATGTGGGCGATGCTGCCGCCGGTGGCCATCGGCAAAACAATCTTGTGGTTCAGCGCACGTTCGGGCAGCAGATCCAGCACGGTCTTCAGAGCGCCGGAAAACGACGCCTTGTACACCGGCGTGGCGATCAGCAGGCCATCGGCGTTTTCAATCTGTTGCAGCAGGTGGAGCACCTTCGGGCTGTCGAAGCGGGCGTGGAGCAGGTCTTCAGCCGGAAAGTCCCGCACCTGATAACTCACCACTTCCACCCCTTGCTGCTGCAACCAGCGTTGCGAGCGCTCCAGCAACACCCCGGAGCGGGAACGTTGACTGGGACTGCCACCGAGTGAGACGACCAGCATTCAGAAGATTCCTTGCGCGTTACAGGCGATTCGCGGGTTGCGGTCTCGCTTCAATGACAGTGACCTTACCAGCTCATTTATATATCCATAAATCATATTTATTCATTTGGTTATTCTCTAAAGAGATATGTATTTCACTTTCCTGCGGGCAAAAAAACAGGCCGTGAAAACGGCCTGAAACCCTGCATCGTGTTCGTACTAATCGCTCCCTAGCACTGATGATCGTTCCCACGCTCTGCGTGGGAATGAATCCATGGACGCTCCGCGTCCACTGTGACGCAGAGCGTCACGGGCGGCATTCCCACGCGGAGCGTGGGAACGATCTGCAACGAGGTGTGCCCGGTCAGATCACTTGTTCGGCTGTGGGGTCAGGCGCAGATACGGTTTCACCGCGCGGTAGCCCTTCGGAAAGCGTTGCTTGATTTCGTCTTCGTCCTTGAGCGACGGCACGATCACCACGTCTTGCCCGTCCTGCCAGTTGGCCGGGGTGGCCACCTTGTAGTTGTCGGTGAGCTGCAGCGAATCGATCACCCGCAGAATCTCGTGGAAGTTGCGCCCGGTGCTCGCCGGGTAGGTGATGGTCAGGCGGATCTTCTTGTTCGGATCGATCACGAACAGCGAACGCACGGTCAGGGTGTCGTTGGCGTTCGGATGGATCAGATCGTACAGATCGGAGACCTTGCGATCGGCGTCGGCCAGGATCGGGAAGTTGACGATGGTGTTCTGGGTTTCGTTGATGTCTTCGATCCACTTGTGGTGCGAATCCACCGGATCGACCGACAGCGCAATGGCTTTCACGCCACGTTTGCTGAACTCATCCTTGAGCTTGGCAGTGAAGCCCAACTCGGTGGTGCAGACCGGGGTGAAGTCCGCCGGGTGAGAAAACAGCACGCCCCAGCTATCGCCCAGCCATTCGTGGAAACGAATCTTGCCGGCGCTGGAATCCTGTTCGAAATCGGGGGCGATATCGCCAAGTCTGAGGCTCATGGTGCGGCTCCTGATGAGTTGTTGGAGACCTCAACTGTAGCTCGGGATTTGTTCTTCTGAAAAAGAATAAATAACGAGATATTTATATCGTTATTGAATATTAAACATCTGTTCACTGGACGCCCCGCAGCATCGCGACGAACATCGCCCACAAGGTTCGAGAAGGCCTTGAGTTGCTGTAAAGAGGGGAACATCGGGAAAGGCTTACGGGGGTGAGCCGGACCCGAAACGCAAAAGCCCCGTCCGGCGCGATGCCGGACGGGGCTTTTTTACATCGGGCTTTTTACATCAGTGCAGGAGCGCGCTATTACAGCAGCGGGATCGAGTAGCTGACGATCAGGCGGTTTTCGTCCTGGTCACGCTGACCTGGAATGTCGTTGCGCCAGGTAGCGTTTTTCCACATCAGACCCAGGTTTTTCAGCGGGCCTTCTGGTACCACGTAACCAACAGTCAGGTCGCGTTCCCACTCGGAAGCACCGGTACCGTTCTCCCGACGGTTGGAGCCTACGGTGTCGATGTCGTCACCGCGCAGGTAAACCACACCGGCAGTCAGGCCTGGCAGGCCGACTTTGGCGAAGTCATACGAGTAGCGAGCTTGCCAGGTTTTCTCGCCGGCACGACCGAACTTCTGGATCTGCATGTCGGTGATGGTGTAGTTCGACGAACCGTCGCCCTGGTTCAGCCAAGGGAAGTCGGAGCTGCCGTTGGAAACCTGGTAGCCGCCACCAAAAGTGTGACCCTCAACGGTGTACAGGAACAGGCCGCTGTACAGGTTGTTGTCGATCGGGCCTTTGCCGCTGACGTTGCCAACATAGTTACCGTTGCCGAAGTAGGCCGCGGTGTTGTTGTTGGCGCCATCGTCGCTGCTGTGGAAGTAACGGAAGTCAGACTTCAGCACGCCCGGGCCGATTGCCCAGTTGTGAACCAGACCCAGGAAGTGTTGCTTGTAGAAGTCTTCCAGGTTGCCGTAGTAGTACTGGGCAGTCAGGTCTTTGGTGATCTTGTAGTCACCACCGGCGTAGTAGAACTTGTTGCTGTTGGCTACGCGAGCATTCGCACCGCCGATGGACAGGTTCTCGTTGTTGCTGGAGTTACGACCTTTCACAGCTTCGATTTGACCAGCGACCAAAGTCAGGTCCTTGATCTCGCCGGAAGTGATCTGACCGCCCTGCCAGGTTTGTGGCAGCAGACGGCCATCGTTGGTCACGATAACCGGGTTCTTCGGCTGCAGAGTACCCAGCTTCAGTTCGGTCTGGGAGATCTTGGCCTTGGCAGTCAGGCCCAGGCTGGAGAAATTATCAACCGCTTCACCGTTGGACTTGCTTGGGAACACGGTGCCGCCGTAAGAAGCGCCAGTGGCGCCGTTAGTGCCGCCACCCGAATCCAGACGAACGCCCAGCAGGCCGATAGCATCAATACCGAAGCCTACGGTGCCTTGGGTGTAACCGGAGATGAAACGCAGATCGAAGCCTTGGCCCCATTCTTCGTTCTTGCTCTGCACGCCGGAGGCGGTTTTGGCAGCGCTGTCGCGGTTGTCAGTGTTGATGTAGAAGTTACGCAGCCCCAGGGTGGCCTTGCTGTCTTCGATGAAACCGGCGGCGCCTGCCTGCTGCGCCAAAACCCCTACGGCCACGGCCAGGGCCAAGGTGGACTTGTTCATGTTTCGCTCCTCTCGTTTCTATTTCTTTTGCTTTTTTTTGCTGTCGGCTCCGGATCAATTGCCCGAAAACCTGGAACACCTAACGCTGCGGATCTCTTAGCCCCGTCAAAGCCGCGGAAGCATACCTCGTCATAATCTCGAAAAGAATTGTTCCACTCTTTTTAAGAACGTCGAGACATATACAAACGCGCGACAGAATCGAGGTATCGGCTCAAACGCCGATTCCTGAACCCTTTAGATTGTCGAGGGACAAAAATGCCAAAACACCGCAGCGCATTCCGGACATCGGACGGTCTACTCTAGACTGACGCCGAAAAACACAAAAAGAATAAAAAACACTCAATAAGTAACATTCAGGAATATGGAATAAAAGGCAAAAAAAACCTTGCCGAGCGGCAAGGTCTTTTTCAGCATTTTTTACAGGAAGCTATAGGTGTAGTTGAAGATCAGACGGGTCTGATCCTGATCGGCAATATTGATCTGGCTGCCACGATAAACACCATTGCGCAGTGTCACGCCGAAGCCTTTGAGTACGCCCTCTTGAACGGTGTAATCAATACGCATGTCTCGCTCCCACTCGGACATGTCGCTACCGGTACCGTTCGTTGCCTTGATGTTTTCGCCATGCAGATAAGCGATCGAGGCTTTGAGGCCCGGTACGCCCAGACCTGCGAAGTCATAGGAATACTGTCCGAAGGTAGTGTTTTCACCGGCACGGACAAAACCGTTAACCATGGCGTCAGTGAACAAATAGAAACTGGTTCCACCGGCACCTTCAGGACGACCGTTGCCATCCACCACGTTGCCTTGGTTCAAGTAGACGAAACCACCGTCATCGTTGACGCGTTGATGGCCGAGCAAGAACGCGTTGCCACCCAAGGTGTATGTGAACATGGCGCTCCAGGTCTTGTTATCGACCTCGCCCGGGTTCCTGGCATAACCACCGTTGTTATTGAAGCGGTAGCCTGCTTCCCCGTTCTTGCCATCGGAGCTGCTGTCAAAATAGCGGATATCGGTCTTGAACGACTGGTTGGTGCCGATCGGAAGAACATGCACCAGGCCGAAGAAGTTCTGCTTGTAATAATCCTGCAGGTTGGAGTGGTAGTACTGCAGGGTCAGGTCTTTGGTGACCTTCCAGTCGGCGCCTGCATAGCGGAACTGATTGCTGTCCTGCGTACCACCAGCCACTGCCAGGCCAGTGCTGTTTGTCGAGGCACGACCCACTGCATGCTCGAGCTGACCGGCGTTGAAGGTGACGTTGTCGATTTCCTTGGAGGTGACCGTGCCACCCTCGAAGGTTTGAGGCAGCAGGCGGCTATCGTTCGCGACCAGAATCGGCAAGTTAGGTTGCAGAGCACCACCCAAGTGAGCTTCGGTCTTGGACAGACGTGCCTTGACGTTACCCGCTATGCGGCTCCAGGAATGTGTTGCCGAGCCGTCGGAATCACTTGGGGAGAACGTGTTGCTGTCCGGGTGGTGCCCACGTCCACCATCCAGGTGAATGCCGCTGATCGCCTGCACATCCAGACCAAACCCGACCGTGCCCTGAGTGAAACCGGAGAGGTAATCGAACTTGAAGCCCTGCGCGGTCTCTTTCTGATCGGCGCCGCCATCACGGTTATCGTTGTTGTAGTACATGGTGCGGGAGCTCAGGGAAGCCTTGCTGTCTTCGATGAAACCCGCGGCACCTGCCTGCTGCGCCAATACCCCAAAGGCCACAGCCACGGCCAAGGTGGACTTATTCATTGTCAAGCTCCTCTCGTTTCTAATTCTTGTTTTCCCGGCCCGGATCGACGCCCGAGTCCCAAGGTTAGCGATTAGCGCCAGAGCGTGACCCACAAGTCAATCGTAACCATGTGTGTCTACGACCATAGTCTAATCTCCGGTTTTTGGTCCATGCAGTTTCATGAGTTCGTCATGAATCCGAAAAGAATTGATGTCTTCTTTTCTAATACCCTTTAGGAATTTAAACACCGCGTTTAAAGGCTCGAGTGCTCCCCACGCGAACGCGACGATCAATTTCTGAAGAGTATTTGAATCACCCTGTCGAGAGTGATTTGTGCTGAAGCAATCCGGAAACATTTCCATCACAACAACCGCCAACCCGCGCAATATCCAGATCAATTGTTACAGTTTGTGTATCGGGATATTTTTTTCACGCACAACGCATCCGCCTTGCCGAATTGACCTGGCTCGATGCAGCAATTGTGTTCAGTGACGTTGAATCAGGAGGAGTACTGCAGAAAGCGGCTGAGTGGGGAGCTTGCGGCCTGCATCAGCTGCCCCACAGCCTGATGAGTCAAAGCGTCTTTTCGAAGATCTTCGAATTGCGCTGATAGTTATAGAGCGAAGCCCGCGCCGCCGGCAGGCGCTCGACGCTGCTCGGTTCGAAACCGCGCTCGCGGAACCAGTGGGCCGTGCGGGTGGTGAGGACGAACAGGGTCTTCAGGCCCTGCGCCCGGGCGCGGGTTTCGATGCGCTCGAGCAGTTCGTCGCCACGACCGCCATGGCGATACTCGGGATTCACCGCCAGGCACGCCAGCTCGCCGGCATCCGAATCGGCAATCTGATACAGCGCCGCACAGGCGATGATCATTCCTTCACGCTCGACCACGCTGAACTGCTCGATTTCACGCTCCAGCACTTCACGGGAGCGACGCACCAGAATCCCCTGCTCCTCCAGCGGGCTGATCAGATCGAGCAAGCCGCCGACATCTTCAATAGCCGCCTCGCGCACCAGTTCGAATTGCTCCTGGGCCACCAGCGTACCGCCACCGTCACGGGTGAACAGTTCGGTCAGCAGCGCACCGTCCTCGGCATAACTGACGATATGGCTGCGCGCCACGCCGCCACGACAGGCTTCGGCGGCAGCATCCAGCAGTTCCGCCTGATAGTTGCTGCCCAGACGCTGCAAGTGCGCCGGCACCTGTTGCGGGCGCAGCTCACGCACCAGTTTGCCGTTTTCGTCGATCAGACCGGGGTCGGCACCGAACAGCAGCAGCTTGTCGGCACCCAGATCGATCGCAGCACGGGTCGCCACGTCTTCACAGGCCAGGTTGAAGATTTCACCGGTCGGCGAATAGCCCAGCGGCGACAGCAGCACGATGGAGCGCTCGTCAAGCAGGCGGTTGATGCCCTTGCGGTCGACCCGGCGTACTTCGCCGGTGTGGTGATAGTCGACACCTTCCAGCACGCCGATCGGCCGTGCCGTCACGAGGTTGCCGCTGGCCACCCGCAGACGCGAGCCCTGCATCGGCGACGAAGCCATGTCCATCGACAGGCGCGCTTCGATGGCGATGCGCAGCTGACCGACCGCGTCGATCACGCACTCCAGCGTCGCGGCATCAGTGATGCGCATGCCGTGGTGGTAGTGCGGGGTCAGGCCGCGGGCGGCGAGACGGGTTTCAATCTGTGGGCGAGAACCATGAACCAGCACCAGCCGCACGCCGAGGCTGTGCAGCAGCACGATGTCGTGGACGATATTGCCGAAATTCGGATGCTCGACGCCGTCGCCCGGGAGCATGACGACGAAGGTGCAATCGCGGTGAGCATTGATATAGGGAGACGCGTGGCGAAGCCAATTGACGTATTCGGGCATGAACCTGGGCCTGTAATAAATAGCAGCCGGAAAAGGGGCGAAACGGAAAACGCACAGCGGGCTGATGGTTATCGTCGGAACAGGCTTGGCGACACGCGCGCTCTCCTCATGAATACGGGTGGGTGTGTGGGCAATTTATACAGCTTTGAGACAGTAATGTTCGATCAACTGCCGCAATAGATGCACGGTAGGCTGCAAACGTGACATTTCGAGGTACTCGTCCGGCTGGTGCGCACAAGCGATGTCGCCGGGACCGAGGACGATGGTTTCGCAGCCAAGGCGCTGAAGATAAGGCGCTTCGGTGCCGAACGCTACCGCTTCGGCCGTGTGGCCGGTGAGTTTTTCGGCAATTCGCACCAGTTCCGCGTCTTCGGCCTGCTCGAACGGCGGCACTTCGGGAAACAGCGGTGCGTAATCGATCTTCACCTGATGGCGTTCGGCGACCGGATTGAGCCTGTGCAGAATCTCGCTGCGCAAGACCTTGGGGTCCATCCCCGGCAGCGGCCGCAGGTCGAACTCCAGTGAACACTGGCCGCAGATGCGGTTGGGGTTGTCGCCACCGTGGATACAGCCGAAGTTCATGGTCGGCTGCGGCACGCTGAACTGCGGGTTGTTGAATTCGCGCTGCCACAACAGGCGCAGGCCGCGCAGTTCGCCGATGGCGTCGTGCATCGCTTCGAGAGCGCTGAGTCCCAGACGCGGATCCGACGAATGGCCGCTCTGCCCGAGGATATCGATGCGCTCCATCATGATGCCCTTGTGCATGCGGATCGGCTTGAGCCCGGTCGGCTCGCCGATCACCGCCGCCCGGCCCAGCGGCCGCCCTGCTTCAGCCAGCGCCCTGGCACCGGACATCGAGCTTTCTTCATCGCAGGTGGCAAGGATCAGCAGCGGTTGCTTGAACGGCTGGTCGAGCAGCGGTTGCACGGCTTCGATGATCAGAGCGAAAAAGCCCTTCATGTCGCAACTGCCGAGGCCGACCCAGCGGCCATCGACTTCGGTGAGTTTCAGCGGGTCGGTTTTCCACAGCACATCGTCGTACGGCACCGTGTCGCTGTGCCCGGCCAGCACCAGCCCGCCGGGGCCGCTGCCGAAACTGGCGAGCAGGTTGAATTTGCCGGGGCTGACCTGCTGGATGTCGCAAGCGAAACCGAGGTCGCCGAGCCAGCCCGCGAGCAGGTCGATCACCGCCCGGTTGGACTGATCGAGGCCCGGCTGGGTGCAACTGACCGACGGCGCGGCGATCAGTGCAGCGAACTGGTCTTGCATGGACGGCAAAGGCATCGCTGACTCCAACTCCCGGATTGAGGTTCATCATAGAACCATCCGGCGCCGAGAATAAACCGCCGCAAAGCGTAGGAAGGTTCAGTCCTGTACACTGCACGACCTTGGCAGCCACACATTCCCCCGGCTGCGCTCCCGATCCTGGATTTTCCGGCCATGCAGAAAGAAACCGAAATCAAACTCCGCGTCAGCCGCGAAACCCTCGCCGCCCTGCGCGAGCACCCTCTCCTGAAAAAACGCAACAAAAGTGGCTGGGAACGCCGTGAGTTGATGAATCAATACTTCGACACGCCCGAGCGTGACCTGGCCCGGGCCAAAGTTGCCCTGCGCCTGCGCAAGGACGGCGAAGAAGTGATTCAGACCCTCAAGACCCGTGGCCAGAGCGTCGCCGGCCTGTCCGAGCGTAACGAGTACGACTGGCACCTGCCCAAAGCCAAGCTCGACGTGAAGAAACTCGACGGCGAGTGCTGGCCCGAGTCCCTTGCCGAGCTGGACAAGAAAACCCTGAAGCCGATCTTCACCACCGATTTCGTCCGCGAACGCGCCGAAATCGCCTGGGGCCGTGGCAAGACCAAAGTGGTCATCGAAGCCGCGCTGGACTTGGGCCACGTGGTGGTCGGCAAGCAGAAAGAAGAAATCTGCGAGCTGGAACTGGAACTGCGCGAAGGCGAACCTGCCGCACTGCTGGAACTGGCCGCCGAACTGGCCGAAACCCTGGCCCTGATGCCGTGCGACATCAGCAAGGCCGAGCGCGGTTATCGCCTGTACGACGCCAACAGCTACTCGCTGAGCCTGCCGGCGCCGGTCATTACCGCCGAAACGCCGCTGGACGACGCCTTCGCCGCCCTGGCCTGGCACTTGCTCGGCAGCAGTCAACGTCTGGCCGAACAGTATCGTTTCAACGGTCACTGGCGCCTGCTGCAGGACTGGGTCGAGAACCTTGCGGAAATGCGCGCCCTGCTGAGCAGCCTCGGCCAGGCCGCGCCCCGTCAGTCGACCCACGACTTGCGCGTTGCGTTGGATGCACTGCTGGAAGACTGGCGCCCGCTGGTACAGGTCGGCATCGAAGACGAAGACGTGCGCAAAGCCGCGCCGGAGCAGTTCCTCGAAGAACTGGAAGACCCGCGCTGGGGCCTGTTCTCGCTGAACGCTTCGCGCTGGTTGCTGGCCCGCACCTGGACGGCTGACCGCAACACCCGTGGCAATCGCCAGGGTGCCGCGCAGTTGCAAAGCTGGCTGCCGCGCCTGCTGGGCGAAGAAGCCACTTCGCTGCAATTGCAGCGTTATCAGCAGCAACCGGAAGATCTGGCCGAGCAACTGCCGCGCATCGAGCGCATCCAGGTCTGGCTGCACCACGCGCGCAACGTGCTGGACATCCCGGAAATGGATCGTCTGTACGGCGAGCTGAACAAACTGGCGCAACTGGCCAACGAGCCGACCATCACTGACGAACTGCTCGATGCACGCAAGCATCAGGCGATTGCGGTGTACCAGAATCGCGCCTGGAAAATGCTGCTGCGCATGTAACACCGCCATCGCCAGCAGACTGTGATCGTTCCCACGTCGAGGCGTCGAACCGTCTGCG
Source organism: Pseudomonas sp. B15(2017) (assembly GCF_002113215.1). Taxonomy (NCBI): domain Bacteria; kingdom Pseudomonadati; phylum Pseudomonadota; class Gammaproteobacteria; order Pseudomonadales; family Pseudomonadaceae; genus Pseudomonas; species Pseudomonas sp. B15(2017). The sequence continues at coordinate 437,900 of NZ_NEJZ01000003.1, read as the reverse complement.
TGGGAATGCCTCAATGGACGCTCTGCGTCCGCTTTGGGACGCGGAGCGTCCCGGGCTGCATTCCCACGCAGAGTGTGGGAACGATCATCAAATCAGCGCAGTACCGGCAGGCTCGTCGTCGACTTGATCTCCGACAACGCCACAATCGAATTCACTTCCTGAATCCCCGGCACCAGCGACAGCTTCTCGAAGAAGAATCGCTCATACGCCTCGATATCCGCCGCGACGATCCGCAGCAGGAAATCCACCGCCCCCATCAGCACATAACACTCCAGCACTTCGGGAAAGCCGCGAATCGCCTCGGTGAACTCAGTGAAGTTCGAGCGCCCATGGGCGTTGAGTTTGATCTCGGCGAAGATCTGCGTGTTCAGGCCGATCTTCTTGCGATCGAGCAAAGTCACCTGACCCCGAATGATCCCCTCCTCCTTCATCCGCTGAATTCGCCGCCAGCAGGGCGACTGCGACAGACCCACCTGTTCGGCAATCTGTGCGCTGGACAGGGAAGCGTCCTCTTGCAGCAACGCGAGAATGCGTCGGTCGTAGCTGTCCAGCTCACTGTGCATAAATAATCCTCGGAATCAGCCAATAGCGAATTGATCCAGCCGATCAATCGCGGAATCGGCTCATCTTAGATAAGAAATGCCCGGCATCGAATGTAAAAATTTCTCCACTGACTCCGGAGACCTGCCATGCCACACCTCGAAGCCGTCAACACCCCCGCGCCCCGTGCCGATGTGTGGAACGCCAGCAACCCTCATTGCCTTGCGCAATACCGGATCCTGGCCGAGGCCGAGCCGGATGTGCTGGTGCGGGTGCTGAACCTGTTCGGCTTGCAGTTCCTCACCCCGGAACAGGTCAATGTCCAGCGAATGGACGATTTGCTATCGATCGACATCGTCATGGGTGGCCTGAGCTGGCACCGCGCCCAGGTGATCGCGGAAAAACTTCGTAACCTGATCAGCGTCTGCTCGGTAAACCTGCAAAACCCCGACGCGGCGTGGGATGCGCCGGCGCAGGCGACCGGCTGACAAGAGCCGAAACGTCTTCGTCGGGTAGTGGCCCAACGGTCGGCGGGGCCACGACTATCCTTTGCGCACTGTCGTTCAAAAGGAGTCCGCATGCCCGTTCAACTTGCCACTCAGGACCGCTGGCTGGATCTCAATGAGGTACTGCGTGAACTGGTCGCCCAGGGTTTCATCTGCCAGGACTCGGCCGAGCAGGCGCTGAATGCCCGGCGCCGGCATGCCGCCCACGGTCAGAAGCACCCGCTGGAATTCATCGCCAGCCAGCAACTGGACGACCTCAGCCGTCCGGGCAAACACCTCGACCTGGAAAGCCTGACCCTGTGGCTGGCGCAGCAGGCCGGCCAGCCGTATCTGCGGATCGATCCACTGAAGATCAACGTCGCCGCCATCACACCGCTGATGTCCTATGCGTTTGCGCAGCGCCACAAGATCCTCGCGGTGTCGGTCGACCGCGACGCGGTCACTGTGGCCAGCGCCCAGCCCTACGTCAGCGGCTGGGAGGCGGATCTGACTCACGTCCTGAAACTGCCGATCAAACGGGTGGTGGCCAACCCCGCCGACATTCAGCGTTTCAGCGTCGAGTTCTTTCGTCTCGCCAAATCGGTCAGCGGCGCCAGCAATGCCGATGCGCAGGGCGGCAATCTCGGCAACTTCGAGCAACTGCTCAATCTCGGTGCCAGCGATCAGGAACCCGACGCCAACGACGCCCACATCGTCAATATCGTCGACTGGCTGTTCCAGTACGCCTTCCAGCAGCGGGCCAGCGATATCCACATTGAGCCCCGGCGCGAGCAAGGCACGGTGCGCTTTCGCATCGACGGCGTGCTGCACAACGTCTATCAATTTCCGCCGCAGGTGACGATGGCCATCGTCAGCCGCCTGAAAAGCCTCGGCCGGATGAACGTTGCCGAGAAGCGCAAACCCCAGGACGGCCGGGTCAAGACCAAGACCCCGGACGGCGGCGAAGTCGAGCTGCGCCTGTCGACCCTGCCCACCGCGTTCGGCGAAAAAATGGTGATGCGGATCTTCGACCCGGAGGTGCTGCTCAAGGATTTCGACCAGCTCGGGTTTTCCGCCGACGACCTGCGGCGCTGGCAGGACATGACCCGCCAGCCCAACGGCATCATTCTGGTCACGGGCCCGACCGGTTCGGGCAAGACCACCACGCTCTACACCACACTGAAAAAACTGGCGACCCCGGAGGTCAACCTCTGCACCATCGAGGATCCGATCGAGATGGTCGAGCCGGCGTTCAACCAGATGCAGGTCCAGCACAACATCGACCTGACCTTCGCCGCCGGCGTGCGCGCGCTGATGCGGCAGGATCCGGACATCATCATGATCGGCGAGATCCGTGACCTAGAGACCGCCGAAATGGCAATCCAGGCGGCATTGACCGGGCACCTGGTGCTCTCGACCCTGCACACCAACGATGCGCCGAGCGCCATCAGCCGCCTGCTGGAACTCGGCGTGCCGCATTACCTGATCAAGGCCACCGTGCTCGGGGTGATGGCGCAGCGACTGGTACGAACCCTGTGCCCGCACTGCAAGGCGCCGCTGACTCTGGACGAAGAAGACTGGCAAACCCTGACCCGGCCGTGGCAGGCGCCGCTGCCGGGCAATGCGCAACGGGCCATCGGTTGCCTGGAATGCCGCGACACCGGTTATCACGGTCGTGCCGGGGTCTACGAAATCATGCAACTGAGCGACAGCCTCAAGGCCTTGATCAGCACCGACACCGATCTCACCGCGATCCGCCGGCAGGCGTTCAAGGAAGGCATGCGCAGCCTGCGATTGTCCGGCGCACAGAAAGTCGCGGCAGGGCTGACAACCCTTGAGGAAGTGTTGCGGGTGACACCCCAGAGCGAGCAGAAATAGCCGCTCACGGAACCGGATCGGGGAAACGGCGATCCAACCGGTTATTCAACACCAGTGGAGTCACCCAACATGCATCTCAAACTTGCTGTCGCCACCCTTGCCCTGCTGTCTCTGCCTGTTGGTTCGGCAATGGCCGACAGCTTTTGGCGTAACGTCATTTCGTCCGGTGCCACCACCGGCTCGACCTACCTGACCTTCAAGGATCACAAACTGATCGTTGCCGCCCAGGACGATGCCGGCAGCTTCGTCGCCAGTGACGGCGGTATCCGTGGCCCGTACCTGGAAGCGGCGATGCAGAAAGTCCGCGCCGACAATCCGGGCCTGCAGGCAACGGACATGGAACTGGCGAACGCGATTCTGGCGAAGAACGCCGTGGCGTCGGAATAACTTTCCGGACAGACAAAAATGCCGCTCACACGAGCGGCATTTTTGTGCCCGCAGTTTCCGGTTCGCCCTGACCCGCTCCCACGGTCGAGGCATACGCGAAAGATCAGCGGTAATCGTCCACCGGCACGCAGGCGCAGAACAGGTTGCGGTCGCCGTAGACGTTATCGACCCGGTTCACCGCCGGCCAATACTTGTGCGCCTTGGTGTGAGCATCCGGCGTGATGCCCTGCTCGATGCTGTAAGGCCGATCCCACACGCCGGTGATATCGGCCAAGGTGTGTGGCGCCCGCTTGAGCGGGTTGTCTTCGGCCGGCCAGTTGCCGTTCTGCACCTCGGTGATTTCTGCGCGGATGCTCAGCATGGCGCCGATGAAGCGATCCAGTTCGGCCTTGGACTCACTTTCGGTCGGCTCGACCATCAGGGTGCCCGGCACCGGGAACGACATGGTCGGCGCGTGGAAGCCGTAATCCATCAGGCGTTTGGCGACGTCTTCCTCGCTGATGCCGGTGGCGGCCTTGAGCGGCCGCAGATCCAGAATGCATTCGTGGGCGACCCGCTCGTTGCGCCCGGTGTACAGAACGGGGAAAGCGCCGGACAGGTGCTGCGCCAGGTAATTCGCCGCGAGGATCGCCACTTCGCTGGCGTCCGCCAGTTGCGGCCCCATCATCGCGATGTACATCCAGCTGATCGGCAGAATGCTCGCACTGCCCCATGGGGCGGCGCTGACCGCTCCATTCTGCGGTTGCGGCCCGTCGATCGGAATCACCGGATGGTTGGCAACAAATGGCGCCAGATGCGCACGCACGCCAATCGGCCCCATGCCCGGCCCGCCTCCGCCATGGGGAATGCAGAAGGTCTTGTGCAGGTTCATGTGTGATACGTCGGCGCCGATGTCCGCCGGCCGCGCCAGCCCGACCTGGGCGTTGAGGTTGGCGCCGTCCATGTACACCTGGCCGCCGTGCTTGTGGATAACTTCGCAGATTTCGTTGATGCCTTCCTCGTACACGCCGTGGGTCGACGGATAGGTCGCCATCAGGCACGACAGCCTGGCGCCAGCCTCGGACGCCTTGGCTTTCAAATCTTCCAGATCAACGTTGCCGGCCTCGTCGCACTCGACAATCACCACGTGCATCCCGGCCATCTGCGCCGAGGCCGGGTTGGTGCCGTGGGCCGAGGAAGGAATCAGACAAATATCCCGCCCGCCCTGCTGGCGGCTCTCATGGTATTTGCGGATCGCCAGCAACCCGGCGTACTCGCCCTGGGCGCCGGAGTTGGGCTGCATGCAGATCGCATCGAACCCGGTGATCGCGCACAGCCAGCGCTCCAGCTCTTCGATCATCAGCGTGTAACCGACAGCCTGCTCCCGGGGAACGAACGGGTGCAGATTGGCGAACTGCGGCCAGGTGATCGGGATCATCTCGCTGGTGGCGTTGAGTTTCATGGTGCAGGAGCCCAGCGGGATCATCGACTGGTTGAGCGCTAGATCCTTGTTTTCCAGTTGCTTGAGGTAGCGCAGCATCTCGGTTTCGCTGTGGTGGGCGTTGAACACCGGGTGGCGCAGGTACGGCGTGCTGCGTTGCAGCGTGTCGGGAATGCCGGAGACCAGCGTTTCGCCGTCGAGATCATCGACGCTCAACCCGTGATCGGCGCCCAGCAGCACATCGAACAGCCTGGCCACGGTGGTTTCATCACAGGCCTCGTCGAGGCTCAGCCCCAGTTGGCCACGACCGAGGATGCGCAGGTTGATCTGCGCGGACCGGGCACTTTCAATGATCGCGGTTTGCGCCCCGCCGACGTCCAGCGTGAGGGTGTCGAAGAAGTGTTCGTTGAGGCGCTTGATGCCATGGCGTTCAAGTCCGGCGGCGAGAATGCAGGTCAGCCGGTGCACGCGCTGGGCGATTCGTTTCAGTCCTTCCGGGCCGTGATAGACCGCATAGAAACTGGCGATGTTGGCCAGCAACACCTGGGCGGTGCAAATGTTCGAATTGGCTTTCTCCCGGCGAATGTGCTGCTCGCGGGTTTGCAGGGCCATGCGCAGCGCGACGTTGCCACGGGCATCTTTCGACACGCCGATGATCCGCCCGGGAATTGCCCGTTTGTATTCCTCGCGACTGGCGAAAAACGCCGCGTGCGGGCCTCCATAACCCATTGGTACACCGAAGCGCTGGGATGAGCCGAACACCACGTCCGCACCCAGTTCGCCCGGCGGGGTCAGCAGCAACAGGCTGAGCAGATCCGCCGCCACGCAGGCCAGCGCCTGCTGCGCGTGCAGGTGGTCGATCAGCGGCCGCAGGTCGCGAACTTCGCCGTGGGTGTCGGGGTATTGCAGCAGCGCGCCGAACACCTGGTGCTGCTTCAAGTTATCCACAGTGTCGACGATCAGCTCGAAACCGAAGCCTTCGGCGCGGGTCTGCACCACGGAAATGGTCTGGGGATGACAGTTTTCGTCGACGAAGAACAGATTGCTTTTTGACTTCGCCACCCGCTTGGCCAGAGCCATGGCTTCCGCGGCGGCAGTGGCTTCATCGAGCAGGGAGGCGTTGGCCAGTTCAAGGCCGGTGAGGTCGATGGTCAGTTGCTGAAAGTTGAGCAACGCTTCGAGCCTGCCCTGGGCGATTTCCGGTTGGTAAGGCGTGTAGGCGGTGTACCAGCCGGGATTTTCCAGCACGTTACGCAGGATGACGGTCGGCGTCAGGGTGCCGTGGTAGCCCATGCCGATCAGGCTGGTCCAGACCTGATTCTGTTCGGCATAACCGCGCAGCTTGGCCAGCGCCGCCTGTTCGTCCAGCGCCGGCGGCAGGTCCAGCTCGCGGTTGAGGCGAATGCCCGGCGGCACGGTCTGTTCGATCAGTTCGACCCGGCTGCCGAGGCCGAGGCTGTCGAGCATCGCCTGCTGCTCGGCGGCATCCGGGCCGAGGTGGCGGCGCAGGAAGGCATGGGGATCGCGTAACTGGCTCAGGGATGGCAACTGGGACATGACGGGCTCTCTCTTGGCTGGCGGCTCGGCGTCAATGCAACACGGTCAAACCAGCATAGCAGCCACCCCGACGGCAAAAGTCCCGGGCAGAAAAAAGCCCCGACGGGTCGGGGCCTTGGGATCTGGCCTGCAGCTTATTCGCCGATGGCGGCCTTGTAGGCGGCAGCGTCGAGCAGTTTGTCCAGCTCGGACTTGTCGCTTGGCTTGAGCTTGAAGATCCACGCGGCGTACGGATCGTTGTTCAGCTCTTCCGGCGAACCGGCCAGGTCTTCGTTGACGGCAATCACTTCGCCACCAACCGGGGAATAGATGTCGGAAGCAGCCTTGACCGATTCGACGACGCCGGCGGCATCACCGGCGGCGAACACCTTGCCCACTTCTGCCAGCTCGACAAACACCACATCACCCAACGCTTCCTGGGCGTGATCGCTGATGCCCACGGTGACAGTGCCGTCGGCTTCCAGGCGCGCCCATTCATGACTTTCGGCAAAACGCAGTTCAGCTGGGATGTTGCTCATGCTCGGTGTCCTCAAGAAATTGTCAGCGGTCGTGCCCGCCGGAAAAGGTTTAGATCAAGGTTTTGCCGTGACGGACAAAGGTCGGTTTGACCACGCGTACCGGATACCACTTGCCACGGATTTCCACTTCGGCGCGGTCGGCAGTCGCCATCGGTACACGCGCCAGGGCAATCGACTTGCTAAGCGTAGGAGAGAAACTACCACTGGTGATCTCTCCTTCGCCAACATCTGCGATACGAACCACCTGATGCGCACGCAAAACCCCGCGTTCCTCAAGCACCAGGCCGACCAGTTTGTGCTGCACGCCGGCGGTTTTTTCCGCTTCCAGCGCATCACGTCCGATGAATCGGCGCGTGGCCGGTTCCCAGGCGATGCTCCAGGCCATGTTCGAGGCCAGTGGCGAAACGTCCTGATGGATGTCCTGACCGTAGAGGTTCATCCCCGCTTCCACCCGCAAGGTGTCGCGAGCGCCGAGGCCAATGGGAGAAATGCCGGCGCCCACCAGATCGTTGAAAAATCCCGGAGCCTGATCGGCCGGCAGGGCGATTTCCAGACCGTCCTCACCGGTATAGCCGGTGCGCGCAATGAACCAGTCGCCGTCGACGTGGCCTTCAAAAGGCTTGAGCATCTGGATCAGATTGGCGCGGGACTGGGTCACCAGTTCGGCAATCTTGTGCCGGGCATGGGGGCCTTGAATGGCGAGCATCGCCAGCTCGGAGCGTTCGTGCATTTGCACATCGAAGCTGCCCAACTGTGCCTGCATCCAGGCCAGATCCTGATCGCGGGTGGAGGCGTTGACCACCAGGCGATAACCGTCCTCGAGACGGTAGACGATCATGTCGTCGACGATACCGCCGCGCTCGTTGAGCATGGTGCTGTACAACGCACGGCCGGGGCTGTGCAGACGTTCGACGTCGTTGGCCAGCAAATGCTGGAGCCAGACCTTGGCCTGGGGGCCGGTGACATCGATCACGGTCATGTGGGAAACATCGAACACCCCGCAATCGCGACGCACTTCGTGATGCTCCTCGACCTGCGAGCCGTAATGCAGGGGCATGTCCCAACCGCCAAAATCGACCATCTTCGCGCCAAGGGCGAGATGCAGGTCATACAGAGGCGTACGCTGTCCCATGGGTTTCTCCTTCCGGGCGTGGCGAAGGTGCGGAACGCTGCTGCACGGATCGGAAAACCCCGTAAAAAAGGGCTTTCAGCCGATTTCAGCGACAGGGTCTGTCAGACGGACCGCACCGAATGCCGCGCATTGTAGCCGCATGATTCAGGACTCACTACTAAGTGTTTCGATGCGCCGAGCGGCGAATAAGTCCGACAACCGGCAACAGACCGACCAGCACCAGGGTCAATGCCGGCAGCGACGCCCTCGCCCATTCGCCTTCGCTGGTCATTTCGAAGATCCGCACCGCCAGCGTGTCCCAGCCAAACGGGCGCATCAGCAGGGTCGCGGGCATTTCCTTGAGCACATCGACGAACACCAGCAACGCGGCGCTGAGCGTGCCGGGCAGCAACAGCGGCAGATACACTTTGAAAAACAGTCGCGGCCCACTGACACCCAGGCTGCGTGCCGCTTCAGGCAAAGAAGGCCGTATACGCGCCAGACTGCTTTCCAGCGGCCCATAGGCCACCGCCACGAACCGCACCAGATACGCCAGCAGCAACGCCGCCAGACTGCCCAGCAGCAAGGGTTTGCCCGCACCGCCAAGCCAGCCGGACAGTGGAATCACCAACTCCCGATCCAGATAACTGAACGCAAGCATGATCGACACCGCCAGCACCGAGCCCGGCAAGGCATAACCGAGATTGGCCAGACCGACCGCAGAGTTGATCGTCCGGGTTGGCGCCAGACGCCGGGCGAACGCCAGCAACATCGCAACGCCGACCGTGATCAGCGCCGCCATGCCGCCCAGATATAACGTGTGGAGAATCAGCCCGGCGTAGCGCTCATCCAGATCGAATCGCCCGCGCTGCCAGAACCACACCACCAGTTGCAGCACCGGAATGACAAACGCACAGGCGAACACCAGACCGCACCAGCCGCTCGCCGCCCAGGCCTTTGGCCCGCGCAAGTGATACAGCGCCTTGACCCGTGGTCGCTCGTTGCTTGCCCGATTGGCGCCGCGCGCGCGACGTTCGCCGTACAGCACCAGCATCACCACCAGCAACAACAGGCTGGCCAGTTGCGCGGCGCTTGGCAGGCTGAAGAAGCCATACCAGGTCTTGTAGATCGCGGTGGTGAAGGTGTCGAAGTTGAACACCGAGACCGCACCGAAATCCGCCAGGGTTTCCATCAACGCCAGCGCTACACCGGCACCGATGGCCGGCCGCGCCATCGGCAATGCCACGCGCCAGAACGCCTGCCACGGCGACTGGCCGAGCACTCGCGCGGCTTCCATCAAGCCCTTGCCCTGCGCCAGGAACGCGGTGCGCGCCAGCAGGTAAACGTAGGGATAAAACACCAGCACCAACACCAGAATCACGCCACCGGTGGAGCGCACTCGCGGCAGGCGCAGGCCGCTGCCGAACCATTCGCGCAGCAGGGTCTGCACGGGACCTGCGAAGTCCAGCAGGCCGACGAAGACGAACGCCAGCACGTAGGCCGGGATGGCGAACGGCAGCATCAGCGCCCAGTCGAGCCAACGTCGTCCGGGGAATTCGCAGAGGCTGGTGAGCCAGGCAAGGCTCACGCCGATCAGCGTCACACCGACACCGACGCCGAAGACCAGCGTCAGCGTATTGCCCAGCAGGCGCGGCATCTGGGTTTCCCACAGGTGCGACCAGATCTGCTGATCGATGGTTTGCCATGAGAGCAGGAGCACGCTGAGAGGGAGCAACACCAACGCGGCGATGGCGAAGACGATGGGGTACCAGCGGCGTTGGGCGGGGTGGGCCAATGAAACAGTCTCGTTCAAATGTGTGTGCCCACGCTTTGCGTGGGCACACATCCTGTGACGCTCCGCATCACGCTATCGTTGATGCGACGCAGAGCGTCGGGGCCTGCATTCCCACGCAGTCGGTTCGACGTGGGAATGATCAAAAAAAGTGAAAACTCAGTTCCAACCCGCCCGATCCATCATCCGGATCGCTTCAGCCTGACGCTTGCCCGCCACTTCAACCGGCAGCGTATCAGCCACGAACTCCCCCCAAGCCGCCACTTCGTCCGAAGGCTTCACCGCCGGATTCGCCGGAAACTCCTGGTTCACATCGGCAAAGATCTTCTGCGCTTCAGGCGTGGTCATCCACTCGACCAGCGCCTTGGCCGCTTCCGGGTGTGGTGCGTGTCTGGTCAGGCCGATACCCGACAGATTGACGTGTACACCGCGATCCGCCTGGTTTGGCCAGAACAGTTTCACCGGCAGTTCCGGCTTCTGCTTGTGCAGGCGCCCGTAATAGTAGGTGTTGACGATGCCGACGTCGCACTGGCCGGCGTTGATCGCTTCCAGCACCGCGACGTCGTCGGAGAACACGTCGGTGGACAGGTTGTTGACCCAGCCCTTGAGGATCTTCTCGGTCTTCTCGGCGCCGTGCACTTCGATCATGGTGGCGGTCAGCGACTGGTTGTAGACCTTCTTCGCCGTGCGCAGGCACAGGCGGCCTTCCCAGTTCTTGTCGGCCAATGCTTCGTAAGTGGTCAGTTCACCCGGTTTCACCCGTTCGGTGGAATAGGCGATGGTCCGGGCGCGCAGGCTCAGGCCGGTCCAGGCGTGGCTGGACGAGCGGTATTGCAGGGGAATGTTGGCGTCGATGGTTTTCGAGGTGAAGGGCTGGAGAATGCCCATCTGCTCGGCCTGCCAGAGGTTGCCGGCATCGACGGTCAGCAGCAGGTCGGCGGTGGCGTTCTCGCCTTCGGCCTTGATCCGCTGCATGAGCGGCGCTTCCTTGTCGGTAATGAACTTGATCTTCACCCCGGTCTTGGCGGTGTAGGCATCGAACACCGGTTTGATCAGTTCATCGATACGCGAGGAGTAGACCACCACCTCGTCGGCGGCCTGGGCGGCAGTGCTGCCGATCAGGGTCAGGGCCAGTGCGGTCAGAACACGCTTGGATGCCAACATGGGAGCGGTCTCTCGGTCGGGAAAAGTGGCCCAAATGATAAGGACTCACATTTGCGAGCTCAATCGAACACTTTCCCAAGGAGTTACCAGATGTTGCACAGCCCGAAACTTCCGGCGCCGTCAGCCTCAATAGAGCACTAAGGTTTAGCCAGGACTGGAAGGTCCCCAGTCAGCCCCAATGCTTCACGCACAAACAGCGCCTTGGCCTCTGGCATCTGCTCGACGATTTTCAGGCCGGTGTTGCGCAACCAGCGCAATGGCAATGGATCGGCCTGGAACAACCGCTCGAACCCCTCCATCGCCGCCATCAGTGCCAGGTTGTGCGGCATGCGCCGGCGCTCGTAGCGGCTCAGGACTTTCACGTCCGCCAGGCGTTCGCCGCGTTCGTGCGCTTGCAGCAGCACTTCAGCCAGCACGGCGGCATCGAGGAAGCCGAGGTTCACGCCCTGCCCCGCCAACGGGTGAATGGTGTGCGCCGCATCGCCGATCAGCGCCAGGCCTTCGGCCACGTAACGTTTGGCGTGGCGTTGACGCAGCGGCACGCACAGGCGCGGGTCGGCGCTGATGACTTCGCCAAGGCAGCCTTCGAACGCTCGCTCCAGCTCACGGCAGAAATCCGCTTCATCCAGCGCCATCAATCGCTCGGCCTCGCTCGGCGTGGTCGACCAGACGATCGAGCACCAGTCCTGCTGACCGTTACGCTCAAGCGGCAGAAACGCCAGCGGCCCGTGATCGGTGAAACGCTGCCACGCGGTCATCCGGTGCGGTTTGCTGCTGCGCACGCTGGTGACGATGGCGTGATGCAGGTAATCCCACTCACGGGTGGCGACGCCGGTCAGACGGCGCACGGCGGAATTGGCCCCGTCCGCCGCAATCACCAGCGGTGCGCGCAAAGTGCGGCCGTCGGCCAGGGTCAGCAGCCAGTCGTCACCGGAGCGGCGCATCTGCTCCAGCCGCGCGTTGGCCAGCAGGCCCATGTCGCAATCGTGCAGACGGTCGAGCAAGGCATCCTGGACCACGCGGTTTTCGACGATATGCCCGAGCACATCGGCGTGTACGCTGCTGGCCGAGAAGTGAATCTGGCCGGTGCCGCTGCCGTCCCAGACGTGCATGTCGGTGTAAGGGCTGCTGCGTCGGTTGACGATGCCGTCCCACACGCCGAGGCGATCGAGGATGCGCTGGCTGGCCGCCGACAGTGCGCTCACCCGTGGCTCGAACGGCGCGTCGCCATTGAAGGGTTTGACGCTCAACGGGCTACCGTCGAGCAACAGCACTTCCAGTCCGCTGCCCTGCAACGCCAGCGCCAGGGCACTGCCGACCATTCCGGCTCCGACAATCAGCACATCCGCGCGCATTTCCATGCTTTAAGCCTGTCTCGCTGGCGGCTTGAGCCGCACGTAAAGGGTTTTACCGACCCGCGCCACCAGGTTGCCGGCGCCGTCATGAATATCGACCTGCAACTGCGGCAGGTACTTTTCGCCACTGGCGGTCTGCCGACGGATCTCGTCGAGCAACGTGTCGTCGATGTGGAACCGGGCGAACACCGGGCCTTTGCCTGGCGCTATGAAATCAATGTCAGCGGCCTTGTCCCAGACGATGTACCGCGAGCCGAGGTTTTCCATGAGCATCAACATGAAGAACGGATCGACCATCGAATACAGACTGCCGCCGAACTGGGTGCCGACATAATTGCGGTTGTACCAGCCCAGGCCCATCGAGACCTGAATGTCCCGAAAGTCATCGCTGATGTGCTTCACCCGGACACCCGCGCCGAAGTATGGCGGGTAGAACGTCATGATCCAGCGCATCAGCCGCGCCTTGCCAAATAGTTTGATCAGCCACTCACGCATCCGGCCGCGTCCCCAGCCCCATGGCCTGACGGGCGAACCAGCGTTTGGCCGGCGGCAGCAGATCGAGGCCGAGCAGGCCGATGTTGCGTCCCAGTGATACCAGCGGCTGGGTACTGCCGAACAGCCGCGTGACCTGATCGGAGAAGCCGACGGTGAGGTCCTGATCGAGACGCTGACGCTCGCGATAAGCCTGCAACGTGGCGAAATCCCCCAGCGGTTTGTCGCTGGTCAGCAGCGCGGCGGCCAGCGCATCGGCATCGCGCAGGGACAGGTTGAAACCCTGCCCGGCAATCGGGTGCAGACTGTGGGCGGCGTTGCCGAGAACGGCCAGATGCGAACGCACCTGCTCTTCGGCTTCCACCAGCGCCAGGGGGTACAGATGCCGTGCGCCGACCTGTTTCAGGGTGCCGAGGCGATAACCGAACACGCCTTGCAGTTCGCTGAGGAAATCCCGCTCGCTCAGGTCCGCCAGACGTTGCGCGTCCATGCCCAGACGGGTCCAGACCAGCGCGCAACGGTTTTCCGGCAGCGGCAGCAGCGCCATCGGGCCTTCGTCGGTGAAGCGTTCGAACGCCATGCCGTTGTGGGCTTCGCTCGGGGTGATGTTGGCGATCAGTGCGCTCTGGTTATAGGGGCGCTTGCGTACGTTGATGCCCAGTTGCTCACGCAGACCGGAACGGCCGCCATCGGCGAGCACCGCCAGATCGCACTCGACCGTGGTCTCATCGTTGAGGGTCAGGCGATAGCCGTCCGGCAACGGTTCCATGCGGGAGACTTCTGCCGGGCAGCGCCAGCTGATCACGTCTTTGTCGAGGTGCTGCCACAGGCACTGACCGAGCCAGGCGTTTTCCACTACATAACCAAGTGCCGGAACGCCCTCTTCCATCGCCGACAGGCGAGCGGTGGAAAAGCGCCCACGGTCGGACACGTGAATCTGTTTGATCGGCTCGGCGCGGCGGGAGATTTCCTGCCACACGCCCAGCCGCTGATAAATCTGTCGCGAGCCGAAGGACAGCGCCGAGGAACGCGCGTCGTAGCTTGGCTGCCAGGTGTTCCCGGGGGCGAACGGTTCGATCAGCACGATCTTCCAGCCACGGGCCTTGGCCCCGGCCTGCAAGGCCAACGCCAGACTGGCGCCGACCAGACCGCCACCGATGATTGCCAGATTGACCCGGCTCATGCCGCGCAGGTCCGTGCTTGCGCCATCAGGGCTTCGATCTCGGCGACGGTTTTCGGCACGCCGCCGGTCAGGATTTCACAACCGCTCTTGGTCACTACCACGTCATCCTCGATGCGCACGCCAATGCCGCGCCATTTTTTCGCTACGTTCTGATTGTCCGGGGCGATGTAGATGCCCGGCTCCACGGTCAGCGCCATGCCGACTTCCAGCACCCGCCATTCACCGCCGACCTTGTACTCGCCGACGTCATGCACATCCATCCCGAGCCAGTGGCCGGCGCGGTGCATGTAAAACGCCTTGTAGGCCTCGGAGGCGATCAATTCGTCGACTTCGCCCTGCAACAGCCCCAGCTTCACCAGCCCGGCGGTAATGACCCGGACCGTGGCTTCGTGCGCCTGGTTCCAGTGTTTGTTTGGAGCGATTTCGGCGAACGCTGCTTCCTGCGAGGCCAATACCAATTCGTAGATCGCTTTCTGCTCGGCGGAAAACTTGCCGTTGACCGGCCAGGTGCGGGTGATGTCGCTGGCGTAGCAGTCGATTTCGCAGCCAGCGTCGATCAGTACCAGATCGCCGTCCTTGAGCAACGCGTCATTCTGCTGGTAATGCAGGATGCAGCTGTTGCGCCCGGCAGCGACGATCGAACCGTAGGCCGGCATTTTCGCCCCGCCCTTGCGGAACTCGTAATCGAGCTCGGCTTCGAGGCTGTACTCGTACAGGCCGGCACGGCTGGCCTGCATTGCCCGGATGTGGGCCTGGGCGGAAATCCGCGCCGCTTCGCGCATCACCTTCACTTCTGCCGCCGATTTATACAGACGCATGTCGTGCAGCAGGTGATCCAGGGCAACGAATTCGTTCGGCGGCTGGGCGCCGAGATGCGCCTTGGAACGAATCACGTTGATCCAGTCCATCAGGTGGCGGTCGAACTCCGGGTTGCTGCCCATGGCCGAATACACCCGGTCGCGGCCTTCAATCAGGCCCGGCAGGATGTCGTCGATGTCGGTGATGGGGAAAGCGTCGTCGGCGCCAAAATCGCGTATCGCGCCTTCCTGGCCGGCGCGCAGACCGTCCCAGAGTTCGCGTTCGGCATTGCGTTCACGGCAAAACAGCACGTACTCGCCGTGTTCGCGACCGGGCATCAGGACGATGACCGCCTGTGGCTCGGGGAAACCGCTGAGGTACTGGAAGTCGCTGTCCTGGCGATAGACATGCTCGACGTCGCGGTTGCGGATGGCGACCGCGGCGGCAGGCAGGATCGCGATGCTGTTGGGTTCCATCTGCGCCATCAGCGCCTTGCGGCGCCGGGCGTATTCCGCTTTCGGGATATGGATCATGGGCAGATGGCTTTCCCTGGCACGCGATCAGTGCAGCGACGGCTTGGCCGCTGGCGGCACGTCGGCCTTTTTGGTTTCGGAGAACAGCAGCAGCGGCGCTACACGCAGGTACTCCATGACTTCCATATAGTCGCTTTCGCCGTCTTCGGACTCTTCCAGTGCGTCTTGCACCTGGGAGATTGCTGCAAGATCCTGCAACACTTCGGTGGCTTCGGTACTCAGCATGCTGCTGTCGCGGCAGTTCAGGCCGAAACCGGTGAGGAAGCCCTGGCACCATTCGCCCAGCGCGGCGGCGCGCTCGGTCAGCGGAGCGTCATCGTTCGGCAGCAGCAGAACCACGGTGATATCGTCGCCGGTGAGTTCGCTCTTGACCATCTCCTGCAGACCGATCAGCGCGTTGCGGACGTTGTCCTGCGGCTCGCTTTCGAGCAGCTCGGCAGCATCGATCAGCCATTCTTCGGCATTGAAGCCGGCGCCGGCGCAACTGCGACCCAGCAACAGGCCGTGCAGTTCGGCAGGCGAAACGGAGTGACCGCTGGAATTGAGCAGGGTGGCAAAGCCTTGGTACGGGGAATTCTGAATGGGCATGGGCAGCTAGGCGCCAGACGGCGCTATGTCTAGAATGAAGGCCTTGTATCCTACATCGACAGACTCGCCAAGACCATTAAAGGCTGTCCGCCAGCCAAACCCATCAGACCGAATCAGTGGACACAATGGAAGACACCGACCTGCAAGCGCTGATGGCCAGACTCGAACTGCTGATTACCCGAGTCGAGCAACTAAAAAGTCAAAATGCACTCTTACTTGCTCAGGAAAAGACCTGGCGCGAGGAACGCGCGCACCTCATTGAAAAAAACGAAATCGCCCGGCGTAAGGTCGAATCGATGATTTCGCGCCTCAAGGCCCTGGAGCAAGACTCATGAGTTCAAGCAATAGCGTTACCGTGCAGATCCTCGACAAAGAGTATTCGATCATCTGTCCCCAGGAAGAGCGCAGCAATCTGATCAGCGCCGCCCGCTACCTGGACGGCAAGATGCGCGAGATTCGCAGCAGCGGCAAAGTCATCGGCGCCGACCGCATCGCCGTGATGGCCGCGCTGAACATCACCCACGATCTCTTGCACAAAGAAGAGCGTCCGGACATCCAGGCCAGCGGTTCGACCCGTGAACAGGTGCGTGACTTGCTCGATCGTGTCGATCTGGTGCTGGCCGACGATCCGGACATCAGCAAGGGCTGATTCACCAGGCCGCTTGAGTTATACTCGCCGCACTCCCTGGGGTGCTTGCCAGTTGACGATGTCCCTGAGCCGATTTGCACTACCCTGGGGGTTGCACGTTGGGCTGGTGTGCATGTCCGCCAGACGGAAAGCCTTAAAGCCTACTGCATCCTCCACCTTGAACTCTCGGGTTCAAGGGCTAAGTCGACAGCGGCTCATCCGGGGAGCCTGATTCGAATCCGATGCCGGTGCATGCCGGCATCGGATTTTTTATGCGTACGTTTTCGTCCCATCCTGCCGAAGCCGAACCATGACCGAACCCGCGTTGCTGCCCCGCCCCCAACTGCGCCGCCTGCTGCGCAAGGCCCGCCGCTCTCTGACGCCAAGCCAGCAACGCCAGGCCGCCGAAGGCCTGTACAAGCAACTGGCACAAGACCCGCACTTTCGCCGGGCCAAACACATTTCCCTGTACCTGCCCACCGACGGTGAAATCGACCCGCGCCTGTTGCTGCGCGCGGCCCAGCGGCGTGGCAAGAAAACCTACCTCCCGGTGCTCAGTGCCTGGCCGAGGACCAAAATGGTCTTTCAACAGATCCGCCCAGGCGAAAAACTCAAGCCCAACCGTTTTCGCATCCTTGAGCCGCGCGCCAATCTGGCCCGTCAGCGCAAGGTCTGGGCACTGGATCTGGTGTTGTTGCCACTGGTGGGATTCGACGATGTCGGCGGGCGCCTGGGCATGGGCGGCGGATTCTACGACCGCAGCCTGGCGTATCTGGCCCGACGCCAGAACTGGCGCAAGCCTACACTGCTGGGTCTGGCCCATGAATGTCAGAAAGTCGGACGTCTCGCGCAAGCGAGCTGGGATGTACCGTTGCAGGGAACGGTGACAGACAAGGCATGGTATTTCGCGGGATAGACGCCCCGCGGATCAGCGGCGTCGAAAAGGCAGTTTCAGCGTTTGAAGGCTGTCGACTGTTGTACTTGTTGCGCCACTTCAATCGGAGCATCGGCCTTGTTGGCCCACAGACTTTGCGCATAACCGGTGGTCACGACGCCCAGACCGAACAAAATAACCAAAGTCCACAGCAAATCCGGTTTGCGTTTCATCGATTGCCCCCCTCAAGGCACATCATCACGATGACAGCAGCGGTTTCCATTCGTAGGCCGTGCAGCAGCGTCAAGCTTTAAAGGCCGGCATTTTGCGACAACGTGAACCGCTGCGCAAATGCTGACGTCAACCGACCGTCGGTTTGTCATAAAATTGCCCGACAACCTGCCCAACGACCGCTTGAGGAGCACACACCATGGCCTACTGGCTGATGAAATCCGAGCCCGACGAACTCTCGATCAAGGGTTTGGAAAAGCTCGGCAAAGCGCGCTGGGACGGGGTTCGCAACTATCAGGCACGCAATTTCCTGCGGGCCATGGCAGTAGGGGACGAATTCTTTTTCTACCACTCCAGCTGCCCGGAGCCGGGAATTGCCGGGATCGGCAAAATCATTCAGGCAGCGTACCCGGATCCCACCGCAATGGATCCGCAAAGCCATTATTTCGACCCGAAAGCCACGCCAGAGAAAAACGCCTGGAGCGCGATTGACGTCGCCCATGTGGAGACGTTCAGCCGGGTCTTGAAGCTGGATTATCTGAAACAGCAGACCGCACTGGCCGAAATGCCGCTGGTACAAAAGGGCTCGCGACTGTCGGTGATGCCAGTGACGGCCGAGCAGTGGGCGGCAGTACTCGGTTTGCGCTGAGAGACCTCGGCCCTTGCGGCTGACATGACTCAGCGCTGCTGCTTCGCCGACATTTGACCGACATCAAGCGATGCCATCGCTTAACCCGTCAGACTGAACGCCCAAGACGCAGGATGCCCTCATGTCAACGCATCGACGCTCCTCTCTGATATACGCCGGCGCCCTCATTCTGTTGTTGATGGCGGCCGGAGGCTTCGGTTACTGGAAGTCCATGAGCAACCGCCTTCCCGAGGGGCTCCACAGCGCAAACGGGCGACTTGAGGCAACGCAAGTGCAGATCGCCAGCAAGACCCCGGGACGTCTCGCCGAGGTCTTGGTCGACGAAGGCGACAAGGTCAGCAAAGGGCAACTGCTTGCGCGAATGGACACCCGAACCCTCGAGGCCCAGCGTAATCAGGCCGAAGCCGAGGTTATCCGCGCCCGCGAGAACCTCGCCGCCGCCCAGGCCAACGTGCAGCTGCGCCTGAGCGAGCAACTGCTGGCCCAGCAAGAACTTGGCCGCTCGCAGTCGTTGTTCAAGCACGGTTTTGTCAGCGCGCAGGTCATCGATCAATTGCAATCAAGGATCGGCACCGCTAACGCTGCTGTGACTGCTGCCCGGGCGCAGGTCGCTGCAGTCAGCGCGGCCATCGGTGCAGCCCAGGCCCAGGTTGCGCAACTGGCCAGCGAGATCGATGACAGCCGTCTGCGCGCGCCGATCGACGGGCTGATCCAGTTGCGCATGGCCGAACCCGGCGAAGTGCTGGGTGCCGGCGGCCGAGTCCTGCTGCTGATCGATCCCGGCGACCAATACATGAATCTTTACTTGCCGGCTTCCGTCGCCGGGCGTCTGGCGGTCGGCGATGAAGCGCGGATCCTGCTCGACGCCCTGCCCGATCAGGCCTTGCCGGCGAAAGTCAGTTTCGTGGCGGCCAAATCACAATTCACACCCAAAGAGGTCGAAACCCGCGACGAGCGACAAAAACTGGTCTTTCGCGTCAAGCTGCGCCTGACCCGACCTGGCGACGTCCCCCAGGCCAAGCCCGGCATGCCCGGCGCAGGCTATGTGCGCACCGCGCCGATCGACTGGCCGGCCAATCTGCAATGAACAGCGTCGCGGTTCACGCGAACGCCATCACTCACCGCTATGGCGAGCGGCAAGCCCTGAATGGCATTGCGTTCGACCTGCCGACCGGTACCCGCTGCGGCTTGATCGGCCCTGACGGCGCAGGCAAATCCAGTCTGTTGGGGCTGATTGCGGGCGTGAAAACCCTTCAGCAAGGGCAACTGGAAGTGCTTGGCGGTCCGATCCAGGATCGCAGCCACCGCAACACGCTGTACGCGCGCATCGCTTTCATGCCGCAAGGATTGGGCGGCAACCTGTACCCGGAACTGTCGATCCGCGAGAACGTGCATTTTTTCGCCACCTTGTTCGGCCTCTCTGCAGACGAAAGCGCCCAGCGCCTGCACAACCTGTTGCTCGCGACCGATCTGCTGAGGTTCGCCGATCGACCAGCCGGCAAACTTTCCGGCGGCATGAAACAGAAACTCGGACTGTGTTGCGCACTGATCCACGAACCGGATCTGCTGATCCTCGACGAGCCGACCACCGGCGTCGATCCGCTTTCACGCCGCAAGTTCTGGGAGTTGATCGACGATGTTCGACGCCAACGACCGCAGCTGACCCTGCTGGTCGCCACGGCCTACATGGAGGAAGCAGAGCAGTTCGAGCATTGCCTGATGCTCGACGGCGGGCGGATGATCGCCACCGGTTTGAGCCGCGAACTGGCCGCTGTAACGCCCAGCGGCAAGCTGGATGACGCCTTTACTCATTTCCAGGGTGACAGCCGTCACACCACTCAACCACTGCAGATCCCGCCTCGCACCGGCAACGCCGATATTGCCATCGAAGCTCATGACCTGACGTTGCGTTTCGGCGACTTTACGGCCGTGGATCACGTCAGCTTCGCCATCGGGCGAGGCGAGATTTTCGGTTTCCTTGGCTCCAATGGCTGCGGCAAGACCACCACAATGAAAGTCCTGACCGGACTGATGCCTGCCAGCGAAGGTAGCGCAACGCTGCTGGGCAATCCGGTGGATGCGAAGGATCTGGCCACGCGCAAACGGGTCGGATTCATGTCTCAGAGCTTTTCGCTGTATGGCGAACTCAGCGTCCGGCAGAACCTTGAACTGCACGCACGCCTGTTCGACTTGCCGAAAACCGAGAGCGCCCAGCGCATCGACGCGCTGATTCAACGCTTCGATCTGCACGGTGTCGCCAATCAATCGTCCGGGGCCTTGCCGCTGGGAATACGCCAGCGCCTGTCACTGGCGGTGGCGGTCTTGCACGGCCCGGAAGTGCTGATTCTGGATGAGCCGACCTCCGGAGTTGATCCCGCGGCGCGAGACGATTTCTGGCGCCTGTTGATCGAGCTGTCCCGTGATCAAGGCGTGACCATTTTCCTCTCCACCCATTTCATGAACGAAGCTCAGCGTTGCGACCGCATTTCGCTGATGCACGCGGGCAAAGTGCTGGCCTGTGACACGCCGACGGCACTGCAACAACAGTTTGGCGGCAAGTCCCTGGAGGCAGCGTTCGTGAGCTGCCTTGAACAGGCTCAGGGCGACGCCGAAACCGCCCCGCCCCCCGAGCCGTCACCGGCCCCGAAAGCGCCGGCCGGTTCCGTCAAGGAACGGGTTTTCAGTTTCGGTCGTCTGACGGCAGTGGCTCGCCGCGAAGGCAAAGAGCTGGTCCGCGACAAAGTGCGCATGGCGTTTGCACTGCTGGGTGCGATTTTCATGATGGTGATTTTTGGCTTCGGGATTTCCCTGGATGTGGAGAACCTGGCCTTTGCCGTGTATGACCAGGATCAAACGCCACAAAGCCGCGCCTATCTGGAGGCCTTTCGCGGCTCCCGCTATTTCGCCGAACAGCCGCCCATCGAAGATCCACAGGCTCTGCACCGTCGGCTGCAACGTTCGGAAATCAAACTGGCGCTGGAGATCCCGCCCGGCTTCGGCCGCGACCTGTACGCCGGGCATCGGCCGGAGGTCGCGGCGTGGCTGGATGGCGGCATGCCCTTTCGCGCCGAGACCAGTCGCAACTACGTCGAGGCCGTTCATCTGGTCAATCTTGAGCAACTTGCCGAACAAAGCAGCCCGGCCTTGACCCTGTCAGCCCCGGCCACGCTGCAGACCCGCTTTCGCTATAACCAGGATGTGGTCAGCGTCAATGCCATCGGTCCCGGCGTGATGGCGCTGATTCTGGCCTTCATTCCGGCGATGCTGACGGCGCTCGGCATCGTGCGCGAGAAAGAGCTGGGCTCAATCACCAACTTCTACGCCACGCCCCTGACCCGCCTCGAATTCCTCCTGGGCAAACAAATGCCTTATCTGCTGGTCAGCCTGGTCAACCTCGCCGTGCTCACGGCCATGAATCGCTGGTTGTTCGGCGTGCCCTTCAAGGGCAGCCTGCCGACCCTTGCGTTCGGCGGGCTTTTGTATGTACTGGCCACCACCAGCATGGGCCTGCTGATTTCAGCGTTCACCCGAACACAGATTGCGGCGATCCTCGGCACCATGATCATCACCAGCCTGCCGACCATTCAGTTCTCGGGTCTGATCGTGCCGCGTTCTTCGCTGGAAGGGGCCGCCGCCGTGATGGGCGTGCTGTTTCCGGCCGGTCACTTCCTCGACATCGCCGTAGGAACGTTCACCAAAGCTCTGGACCTGCGCCAGCTCTGGCCACAATGCCTGGCGCTGGGCGGCTTTTTTATCGGGTTCACCGGTTTGAGCCTGATCATGCTGAAAAAGCAGGAGGCCTGATGCACAAGCTCGCACATATCCTGCGATTGGGCCTCAAGGAGCTGACGAGCCTGCGCCATGACAGCGTACTACTGCTGTTCCTGTTCTATGCCTTCACCGTGGCCATCTATATGCCAGCCGCCGGTTCGGTGATCGGCGTGCATAACGCCAGCGTGGCGATTGTCGACGAGGATCACGGCGCCCTTTCGCGCCAATTGGCCGAAGCGCTGCAACCTCCGGAATTCCAGACGCCGGTACCGCTGCCCTACGAGCAACTGGATGAAGTCATGGATAGCGGCCGATACACATTCGTCATCAACATCCCCGCCAGTTTTCAGACAGACCTGCTCGCGGGTCGCCAGCCAGCCCTGCAGGTCAACGTCGACGCCACCGCCATGAGTCAGGCGTTCATGGGCGCCGGCTACATCAGCCGGATATTTCAACGTGAGTTATTGGCTTACTCAGGCCAGGGTGATGTGCAGACCGGGTCTGCGGTGCAACTGACGACTCGAGCCCTGTTCAATACCAATCTTGAGGGCGGTTGGTTTCTGGCCGTGATTCAGATCGTCAACAACATCACTATTCTGGCGATTGTTCTGACCGGCACCGCGCTCCTGCGCGAGCGCGAACACGGCACACTGGATCATTTGCTGGTGCTGCCGCTGACCGCACTGGAAATCATGCTGGCGAAAGTCTGGAGCAATCTGCTGGTGGTGGTGCTATGCACCTGGCTGTCCCTGGAAGTGATTGTCAAAGGTGCGTTGGGCGTACCTTTATCCGGCTCATTGAGCCTGTTCTTGCTGGTTACGGCCGTTTATCTGTTCGCCAGCACCGCGCTGGGCATATTTCTGGCAACGCTGGCGCGTTCGACACCGCAGTTCGGCCTGCTGGCCATCCCGGTGATTATCCCGATGTTGCTGTTGTCCGGCGGCAGTACACCACTGGACAGCATGCCGCAGTGGTTGCAATGGGTCATGCAAGGGTCACCGTCCACCCACTTCGTCAGCCTCGGCACCGCGATCCTGTTCCGCGACGCCGGGCTGAGCGTGGTGTGGCCTGACTTGCTGGCGCTGGTCGTCATCGGTTTGCTGTTCTTTTTCATCGCCCTGGCACGGTTTCGCAAGAGCCTGGCGTCCTGAACAACCGCGACAACATTTACTGAATGATCAGGTTGTTGAACAACAGATCCTCGACCACCGGCTTGCCGGTCTCGTCATTCATCACTTGCTGGGTCTGCTTCAAGGCTTCCTGACGCAGTTTTTCCTTGCCTTCGATGCTGCCCATCGCTTCGGTGGTTTGCTGAGTGAACAGCGCCACCAGTTGATTGCGAATCAGCGGCTCGTTGGCCTTGACCAGTTTGGTCGCCTCTTCGCCGGTCACCCGCAGTGCCACGTCGGCCTTGTAGACCTTCAGCTTCGGCGTGCCATCCAGCCCGTAGTTGCCCACGAACGGCGGGCTCAGGGTGATGTAGTTGACCTTCGGCGCCTCGCCCTCTTTGGCTTCTTCGGCCAGCGCTGCCACAGGCAGAGACAGGGCCAGCAACAACATGATCCACGCTTTCACAATTCGCTCCTTATCCGGTTTGCGGCCTAGCATAACGACCCGCCGCGCAAGCACAAGCTTATGGCGGACTATCAGGGCCGGGCATGCTCGTTGACCCGTTGACTGCCACACCTACACTTATCGGCCATCACTCCCAAAGGAATAGCCCTGATGAAAGCCGTGCTGTGCAAAGCCTTCGGCCCTGCCGAATCGCTGGTGCTGGAAGACGTCGCCAGTCCTGTCGCCAAGAAGAACGAAATCCTGCTGGACGTGCACGCCGCCGGGGTCAACTTCCCGGACACGCTGATCATCGAGGGCAAGTACCAGTTCAAGCCGCCCTTCCCGTTCTCCCCGGGTGGGGAAGCCTCCGGCGTGGTCAGCCAAGTGGGTGAAAAGGTCAGTCACCTGAAGGTCGGCGACCGGGTCATGGCCCTGACGGGCTGGGGCAGCTTTGCCGAGCAGGTCGCAGTGCCGGGCTACAACGTGCTGCCGATCCCGCCGTCGATGGATTTCAACACTGCCGCCGCGTTCAGCATGACCTACGGCACGTCGATGCACGCCCTCAAACAGCGCGGCAACCTGCAACCGGGTGAAACCCTGCTGGTACTCGGTGCCTCCGGCGGCGTTGGTCTCGCCGCCGTGGAAATCGGCAAAGCCATGGGCGCCCGGGTGATTGCCGCCGCCAGCAGCGCGGAAAAACTCGCCGTCGCCAAGGCTGCCGGTGCTGACGAACTGATCAACTACAGCGAAACCAGCCTCAAGGACGAGATCAAACGCCTGACCGACGGCCAGGGCGCCGACGTGATCTACGACCCGGTCGGCGGCGACCTGTTCGACCAGGCTATCCGCGCCATCGCCTGGAACGGCCGCCTGCTGGTCGTCGGCTTCGCCAGCGGACGCATTCCCGAACTGCCGGTCAACCTCGCCCTGCTCAAGGGCGCGGCGGTACTCGGCGTGTTCTGGGGTTCCTTCGCCCAGCGCCAGCCGCAGGACAACGCCGCAAACTTCCAGCAACTGTTCGGCTGGTTTGCCGAGGGCAAGCTCAAGCCGCTGGTGTCGCAGGTCTACCCGCTGGGCAATGCCGCGCAGGCGATCAATGATCTCGGGCAGCGCAAGGCTGTGGGCAAGGTTGTCGTCAGCGTGCGCTAAACGGAAAAAGCTGTCTGGTCATGTACCTGACCAGACAGGCATGCACTGTTCTCATAAAACCTTGCGAATGTCTTCCGGCAGAAGGGTGACGTATTTAAGGCCTGGACTCTTTTGGCAGCGCGTCACAATGCTGGGAACACGCTTGTTCATTTTGGCAACCATGGCCAGGCGTTGCTCCATCGGGATCTGTCCCTGGAAAAACGTATTTGCCAGATAACCGCGCACATAATGAAACGGTGCAGCATCCACCCAGGCATGTCTTGGATAGTGCGCCAGCAAACTGTTGAACTCGCGGCATTTGAGATCCTTCAGCCACAGATTGACACCGTCGGGAGAGTCGAATCCGAACGTCATCGGGGCGATTATTTCCTGCTCTGGCGGGCGTTCTCCTTCAACAGTCCACGGTTTAAAGCGCCATTGCGCCAGCGCTTTTTTGACCGCATCGGACAGTTCGGCATGATCGCTTTTCAAAATGCCGACCTTACTCACCGCTCCGTCTGCACTGACGGTAAAGCTTACTTTGACGCCTCCGGTAAACCCGGCCCGTTGCAGCCCCGGAGGGTAGATTGGTTTCGGATGATGTTCCGGAATCAAAAATACCTCGGCCGCCCAGGTACTGCCCGCCACCAACAGCAAAACCAACAACGTACACCAGCGCATGATTCCTCCCCTCGCGACCCGAATGCCCGATCAGGCATCTGCGAAAAGGTTAAGGCGCGCCCCTCCAAAATAGAACGTCGCCGCTTCTGCGTTGCAAGCAGGAGATTTCCTCAAAACTTGCCCTACGTCTCGCTGAAACCCTGCAGGAAGCCGCCGAAGTAACCTTTCCCACAGCGCCCCTCACTTATATCTGAGCGACATGTTCATAAAGGAACGTGCGACTTCCAACATTTCCACTGTTTTGTCGATGGGAAGCGGTGCTATTTTCGGTAACGAAACTGTAACATTCGCATCCGCAGTCAAAACAAGAAATCTGGAGCTCTTGAATGTTTGCTTTCTTTCGTCCTGCCGCACATCAGGCTCCATTGCCTGAAGAAAAAATCGACAGCACCTACCGACGCCTGCGTTGGCAGATCTTCGCCGGCATCTTCTTTGGCTACGCGGGTTACTACCTGCTGCGCAAGAACTTCTCGCTGGCCATGCCGTACCTGATCGACGAAGGCTACAGCCGTGGCGATCTGGGCCTGGCGATGTCGGCGATCGCCATTGCGTATGGCTTGTCCAAGTTCCTCATGGGCCTGGTCTCCGACCGCTCCAACCCGCGTTACTTCCTGCCCTTCGGCCTGCTGGTATCGGCCGGGGTCATGTTCATTTTCGGTTTCGCGCCTTGGGCAACGTCCAGCGTGACCATGATGTTCATCCTGCTGTTCATCAACGGTTGGGCCCAGGGCATGGGCTGGCCGCCGAGCGGACGCACGATGGTGCACTGGTGGTCGCAGAAGGAACGTGGCGGCGTGGTGTCGGTGTGGAACGTGGCGCATAACGTCGGGGGCGGCCTGATCGGCCCGCTGTTCCTGGTCGGCATGGGCCTGTTCAACGACTGGCACGCAGCGTTCTACGTTCCGGCCGCTGTTGCTCTGGCGGTAGCGGTGTTCGCGTTCGTGACCATGCGCGACACCCCGCAATCGGTTGGCCTGCCGCCGATCGAGAAGTACAAGAACGACTATCCGGAAGGCTACGACGCCAGCCACGAAGACGAATTCAGCGCCAAGGAAATCTTCGTCAAATACGTGCTGCGCAACAAAATGCTCTGGTACATCGCCATGGCCAACGTCTTCGTTTACCTGCTGCGCTACGGTGTACTGGACTGGGCGCCGACCTACCTGAAGGAAGCCAAGGGTTTCACTGTAGATAAAACCTCGTGGGCCTATTTCTTCTACGAATGGGCGGGGATTCCAGGCACGCTGCTGTGCGGCTGGATGTCAGACAAGATCTTCCGTGGCAACCGTGGCCTGACCGGCATGGTGTTCATGGCGCTGGTGACCGTGGCGACCCTGGTTTACTGGCTGAACCCGGCCGGCAACCCGACCATCGACATGATCGCGCTGTTCTCCATCGGCTTCCTGATCTACGGCCCGGTAATGCTGATCGGCCTGCAGGCGCTGGAGCTGGCACCAAAGAAAGCCGCCGGTACTGCTGCGGGCTTCACCGGTCTGTTCGGGTATCTGGGTGGTTCGGTCGCGGCCAGTGCAGCGATGGGCTACACCGTGGACCATTTCGGCTGGGATGGCGGTTTCGTGTTGCTGGTGGGCGCTTGCCTGCTGTCGATGGCCTTCCTGGCCCCGACCCTGTGGCACAAGCAAGTCGCCAGTCAGACCCGCGAAGCAGTCGCCTGATCGGCCTTTGACCTGCAGCGCTTGAGCCGCGCCTCCAGATTCCGGTCTGGCATGGCGTGGCTGCGCAGGGCGTGAGCGGTCTGCTCGACATAATCGCGAGTCGTGCCGTAACGCCCGCAAGCGCTTTCGAACACCTGGCTCAGCACATGATCCGGCAAGTTGCCGGCATAGCTGGGCAGGTGTCGCTCCAATACGAATCCCAAGGCCTGAACCTGGCTGCCATCTTCGAGTCGGCAGTTGAGCCAGTGTGGGCGATAGGACGGGAACGGCATCTCGCGCTTCCACAACGCATACAGCGCGCTGTCCAGGTTGTCTTCCGGCAACCGGTAGGCGAAGCCGCTGCACGAACCGCCCCGGTCCAGACCAAAGACCAGACCCGGCATTTCCGGCGTGCCGCGATGCTCGTGGGACCACAGGTACAAGCCACGATGGTAGCCATGCACTCGACCGCGCACACGCTCGACGGCGGTGCATTCCGGCCGCCAGATCAGCGATCCGTAGGCGAACAGCCACACCGGCCCGCCCTTGTGGCGCGCCATGGTCGATTGCATGGAAGCGAGAAGTTGTTCGTGCGTCAGCTGCGGCCCGAGATCGAGCCGCGGAGGGTAAGCCAGGTTCAGAAAAGCGTTCTCAATGGCGCTCATGGCGAATAGCGTTCAGCTCCCCGCGGGTGAAGAATTACTTAATAGAACGCACCGCTGTAACAATAAGGCACATATGTTTTAAAGCAATTGGAGTGCCATGGCACAGTTCTTAATTTATTGCCTGATTGATATATAACCTACCGGCATTTATGCAATTACATAAATACCGATCGGCTATATAGAGAGTTATAAAGAATTCAGGAACGGGGCGCGTAAGCGAACACATCCGCACGCATCTGATGGGCATCCATCCCCGCTTCCACCAGCGCATCCAGCGTGCCGTAGACCATGGCCGGCGAGCCGCTGGCGTAGACGTGCAGCGGTTTCAGATCGGGAAAATCCTCACACACCGCCTCATGCAACATGCCGCAGCGCCCTTCCCAACCGCATTGATCACTGACGACCTTGTGCAGGAACAGGTTGGGCAACTTCAGCCATTCGTCCCAATGTTCGATTTCGTAGAAGTCTTCCGGGCGACGCACGCCCCAGTACAAGTGCACCGGCTGTTTGAAGCCGTTGGCCCGGCAATGTTCGATCAGGCTGTGGATCTGACCCATGCCGGTGCCGGCGGCGATCAGCACCAGCGGCCCGTCCGGCAATTCCGCCAGATGGGTGTCGCCGAACGGCAGTTCGACCCGCACCATCGGGTTGCGCCTGAGCTGATCGATCAGGTTCAGCGCACTGGATTCGCGCGCCAGCACATGGATTTCCAGATCGCGCCCGCCGTGGGGCGCCGAGGCCATGGAGAACGCCGACTTCTCGCCGTTCTCGCGCTCGATCATCAGGTACTGACCGGCGTGATAGCGCGGCGGCTTGCCGGCCGGTGCCCGCAGGCGCACACGAAAGGTATCGCCACCGACGTCCCGGCATTCGATGACCTGACACGACACACTGCGCACGGGCAGTTCTCCCAGCGCGAGCACGCCATCCCACAGCACGATGCAGTCTTCCAGCGGCTCCGCTATGCAAGTGTAGAACTCACCGTGGTCGTGCACCTTGCCGGCCTGTTCGACCCGGCCTTCCACCAGCAGCGCCGCACACACATGGCAATTGCCGTTGCGGCAGCTCTGCGGGCATTCATAGCCCAGGCGCCGCGCACCATCGAGAATCCGCTCTCCGGGCCGTATCTCGAGCACCGCTCCGGAGGGCTGCAGGGTTACACGCATCAATCTATTCCTAACTGATTCCAGATGGCATCGATCCGTTGGGTGACGGCATCATCCTTGACGATGACGCGGCCCCACTCGCGAGTGGTTTCGCCCGGCCACTTGTGGGTGGCATCCAGGCCCATCTTCGAGCCGAGCCCCGACACTGGCGAGGCAAAGTCGAGGTAGTCGATCGGCGTGTTGTCGATCATCACCGTGTCGCGCTTGGGGTCCATGCGCGTGGTGATGGCCCAGATCACGTCGTTCCAGTCACGCGCGTTGATGTCGTCGTCGGTGACGATAACGAACTTGGTGTACATGAACTGTCGCAAAAACGACCAGACACCCAGCATCACGCGCTTGGCATGGCCCGGATACGCCTTCTTCATCGTCACCACGGCCATGCGGTACGAGCAGCCTTCCGGCGGCAGGTAGAAGTCGGTGATCTCCGGGAACTGCTTCTGCAGGATCGGCACGAACACTTCGTTCAACGCCACGCCGAGAATCGCCGGCTCATCCGGCGGACGGCCGGTGTAGGTGCTGTGGTAGATCGGTTTGATCCGGTGGGTGATGCGCTCGACGGTGAACACCGGGAAGCTGTCGACTTCGTTGTAGTAACCGGTGTGGTCGCCGTACGGGCCTTCATCGGCCATTTCGCCCGGATGGATCACGCCTTCGAGGATGATTTCAGCGGTGGCCGGCACTTGCAGGTCGTTGCCACGGCACTTCACCAGTTCTGTGCGGCTGTCGCGCAGCAGACCGGCGAAGGCGTATTCGGAGAGGCTGTCCGGCACCGGGGTGACCGCGCCGAGAATGGTCGCAGGATCCGCACCGAGGGCCACGGACACCGGGAACGGCTGACCCGGATGCTTCTCGCACCACTCGCGGAAATCCAGCGCGCCACCCCGGTGGCTGAGCCAGCGCATGATGACCTTGTTGCGGCCGATCACTTGCTGACGGTAGATGCCGAGGTTCTGCCGATCCTTGTTCGGGCCCTTGGTGACGGTCAGGCCCCAGGTAATCAGCGGTGCCACGTCGCCCGGCCAGCAGGTCTGCACCGGTAACATCGCCAGATCGACGTCGTCGCCTTCGATGACCACTTCCTGGCACGGCGCGTCTTTGACGACTTTCGGCGCCATCGCAATGATCTTGCGGAAGATCGGCAGCTTCGACCACGCATCCTTCAAGCCCTTCGGCGGCTCCGGCTCCTTGAGGAACGCCAGTAGCTTGCCGATTTCGCGCAGCTCGCTGACCGACTCGGCGCCCATGCCCATCGCGACCCGCTCGGGAGTGCCGAACAGGTTGCCGAGCACCGGAATGTCATGGCCGGTCGGTTTCTCGAACAGCAGCGCCGGGCCCTTGGCCCGCAGCGTGCGGTCGCACACCTCGGTCATCTCCAGCACCGGCGAGACGGGAATCTGGATGCGTTTCAACTCTCCGCGCTGCTCAAGCTGCTGCACGAAATCCCGAAGATCCTTGAATTTCATTGACGATGGCACCCTCAAAATAGGCGTACATCCTACCTGCTCTGACGGGCAAACAGCAGCCCGTCAGCGTCAGGCCTCGCTCAATTGTGGCTCGTACCCAGCAGCAGAGGCGCAAACAGCGGGCTCAGCCGGGAGCTCCCCGCGTCCGAAAGATGATCCTCATCCTTGTACTGCGAATGACCGTTGACCTCGATGCTGCAGACGCCGTTGGCGCACATCAGCGGCGTTGGATCGATCACGTGCACACCCGGATCAGCGGCGCTCATTGAGTCGAACAGGCTGCTGAGGAAATGCTGGCGCGCCAGATGTTCCTCAAGCGGACGACCCAGCCCTTCGGCTGACCTTCCGATCCGCGCCAGGCTGGTCAAGCGGTTGACGATGCCTTTGCGTTGCAGCGGCACCTCCTTGAACAGCCAGACTTGCGCCCCCGTCGCTCTCAATGCGGCAACTCGCGCTTTCAGCGCTGCGGCCATGCGTTGCTCGGCCTGGACGGTATCGTCTTGCGAATTGAGCAGCACCTTCTTGTCGCCGTCTTCGCGGCCATACACGTAAAGGCTCCAGTTGGACGCCAGCACCACATCCTTGATGCCGAGACTGCGCACGCGTTCCATGGTCCGTTCGTTGAAATCCTTGCAGCGCTGACGCGGGTCGTCGCTGAGAATCGGCGGGCACGCGCTCATGCTGTACAGCCAAACCGGACGCCCCTCGCGACGGGCATTATTCTCGATAGCCGGCAGCAAGGCGGCGGCGTGGCTGTCGCCCCAGAACAATTGCGTGGCCGGAACATCCCCACTGCCACCCACCAGACAGGCCTTGTCCAGCTCTTTATCCTGAGTCACCAACATGCATTTCATCTGCCCCGCATGCCACTCACGGGACTGTGCATACTCCAGCGCTTTACCGGTCAGACGTTGAGGGACGCCACCGGCGGAACGGATCGCTGACCCCGTCGCCACAAGTGCAACGATGGCCGCCAGACTGCCTGCCAGCACTGCATTACGCGAGGCGAGCAAGCGTTTTTCGCGAAACGGCAGCTCGATATAGCGCAGACTCAGCCAGGCCAGACCCAGCGCCAAGGCTATCCAGCCGATTGCTTCAACAGGCTGAATGCCATCGATGGAAATCGCGTTGGCATAGACAAACACAGGCCAATGCCAAAGATAGAGCGAATACGAAAGCAAGCCGACCCAGACCAACGGCCGCAGACTCAAGAGCCGCCCGGTGAGGCTCGCACCTTGCGCGCCCGACCAGATCAACGCCGTCGTCCCCAGTACCGGCAACAAGGCTGCCCAACCCGGAAACACGGTGGACTTGTCAAAAGTGAACACCGCAACCAGTACTGCCACCAGACCGGCCAGCCCCACAGCCTGATACAACCAGGGACGCACCGCCTGTTTCGGCGCCGGCATGACCGCGAGCATCGCGCCGCAGAGCAACTCCCAGGCCCGGGTAGGCAGCGAGAAGAAGGTGAATTCCGGCTTGTGTCCGATGTTGGCGATGTTCAAGCCGAACGATACCAGCAACACGGCGAACAGCATCCAGCGCCAATGGCGGAAATAGCGGATCAGCACCGCCATCAACAGCGGAAAGAAGATGTAGTACTGTTCTTCTACCGCCAGCGACCAGGTGTGCAGCAGCGGCTTCAGATCCGAGGCTGGCTGAAAGTAGCCGTCCTCTCGCATGAACAGAATGTTGGAGATGAAAAGCGACTGATAGCGCACTGTTCGCCCGAGTTCGGCGAAGTCCTTGGCCGTCAGCAGCAACCAGCCAAATGCCAGCGTCACCAGCATGACCACACTCAGGGCAGGAATGATGCGACGGGCACGGCGTGCCCAGAAATCAATGAAGCTGAAGCGCTGAGAGCTGATTTCGCGGAACAGGATCGTTGTGATCAGGAAGCCGGAAATGACGAAAAAAACGTCAACCCCGACAAAGCCGCCACTGAATGTACTGAATCCGAAATGAAACAGTACGACCGGAATAACCGCCAGAGCTCGTAATCCGTCGATATCACGGCGATTGCCAAACGTGTGCATGATCTTTCTCGTTCTGGATACAGAGTCCTTGGAAAGCGCGAAAGTTATCAGCCACGTACATTTCAATCCAGATACAAATAATCCGTTGCAAAAAAAAGCGCCCTTATAGGGCGCTTTATTCAAACAACAGCGAATTACTTGCGCTTCATCGACAAGAAGAATTCGTCGTTGGTCTTGGTCGTTTTCAGCTTGTCGACCAGGAACTCGATGGCCGCCACTTCGTCCATCGGGTGCAGCAGTTTGCGCAGGATCCACATACGCTGCAGCTCATCGTCGGCAGTCAGCAGCTCTTCGCGACGGGTACCGGACTTGTTGATGTTGATGGCCGGGAACACACGTTTCTCGGCGATACGACGGTCCAGTGGCAGCTCCATGTTGCCGGTGCCCTTGAACTCTTCGTAGATCACTTCATCCATCTTCGAGCCGGTTTCAACCAGCGCGGTGGCGATGATGGTCAGCGAGCCGCCTTCTTCGATGTTGCGCGCGGCGCCGAAGAAACGCTTCGGTTTCTCCAGGGCGTGGGCATCGACACCACCGGTCAGCACCTTGCCGGAGCTCGGGATCACGGTGTTGTAGGCACGGGCCAGACGGGTGATGGAGTCGAGCAGAATCACCACGTCCTTCTTGTGTTCGACCAGGCGCTTGGCCTTCTCGATCACCATTTCAGCCACTTGTACGTGACGGGTCGGCGGCTCGTCGAAGGTCGAGGCAACCACTTCGCCGCGCACGGTGCGCTGCATTTCGGTCACTTCTTCCGGACGTTCGTCGATCAACAGCACGATCAGGTGAACTTCAGGATTGTTACGGGCGATGTTCGCCGCGATGTTCTGCAGCATGATCGTTTTACCGGCCTTCGGCGGTGCAACGATCAGACCGCGCTGGCCTTTGCCGATCGGGGCGCACAGGTCGATCACGCGACCGGTCAGGTCTTCGGTGGAACCGTTGCCGGCTTCCATCTTCATGCGCACGTTCGGGAACAGCGGAGTCAGGTTCTCGAAGAGAATCTTGTTCTTCGCGTTCTCAGGACGATCGAAGTTGATCGTGTCGACCTTGAGCAGGGCGAAATACCGCTCGCCTTCCTTCGGAGGGCGGATCTTGCCAACGATGGTGTCACCGGTGCGCAAGTTGAAACGGCGGATCTGGCTCGGCGAGACGTAGATGTCGTCAGGGCCGGCGAGGTAGGAAGCGTCAGCGGAGCGCAGGAAGCCGAAGCCGTCCTGGAGAATCTCCAGCACGCCATCACCGGAGATTTCCTCACCGCTTTTAGCGTGCTTTTTCAGCAGGGAGAAAATCACGTCCTGCTTGCGCGAACGGGCCATATTTTCTATGCCCATCTGTTCGGCCAATTCGAGCAGTTCGGTAATCGGCTTTTGCTTGAGTTCAGTCAGATTCATATAGGAATGACGTAATCATTTATGGAGGGGGGAAATTAAGCTTTTGGCTTAATGAGGCCGCGCCGCGGAGAAGGCGACAGGATCGCGTACTTATTCGAAAAGGAGTGCGTCGGCGACGGCTAGCAGGGGGCAGTGGAGAAACCAGTGCGGGGCCGAATGTATCACCTGAGTTTCGGAGCGTCTAGCCCTGAATACGCAAAAAGCCCCGCAAATTGCGGGGCTTTTCAAGGACAGTCTTTACCGCAACGCTTAGATGTTGGCGTCGAGGAAAGCTTTCAGCTGAGACTTCGACAGCGCGCCGACCTTGGTCGCTTCCACGTTGCCGTTCTTGAACAGCATCAGGGTTGGAATACCACGCACGCCGTGCTTGGCAGGGGTTCCCTGGTTTTCGTCGATGTTCAGTTTGGCAATGGTCAGCTTGCCTTCGTATTCCTCTGCAATCTCGTCCAGAACCGGAGCGATCATTTTGCAAGGGCCGCACCATTCAGCCCAGTAGTCGACCAGGACAGCGCCTTCGGCCTTGAGTACGTCGGCTTCGAAGCTAGCGTCGCTAACGTGTTTGATCAGATCGCTGCTGCTCATGGAATTCTCCAGGTTGTAAGCAAAAAAACGTGGCCCATCATAGCCGCCCTTCCCTTGTTCAGGAAGCCGCAGATGATTGAGTCTTGCTATGGCACCAGATGAGTTTGGGTATAGCTCAAGTCACGCGCTGGCGGGGGCAATGAAGGAAATTCCGGTGCGCAGGGCCGCGTTGCGCACGTGTTCCTGCATGGCTTTCTGCGCGGCGGCAGAGGCCCGGCGAGCCAGGGCGCGGAGGATCTTGCGGTGTTCCTGCCAGGTTTCCATGGCCCGCTCGGCGCGGATGAACGGTAGTTTCTGGCTCTCCAGAAAGATGTCGGCACTGGCGGTAAGGATGCTCAGCATCGCCTGATTGCCGCTGGCCAGCAGGATCCGCCGGTGAAATTCGAAATCCAGTTTCGCCGCCGCCTCGAAGTCGCCGGCGCGCAGCTGCTCGCGCATGGCCGCGACGTTGTCTTCCAGTTCGTCCAGATCAAACGTGCTCAGCGTCACCGCCGCCAGACCGGCCGCAAACCCTTCCAGCGCATAGCGCAATTGAAAGATTTCCAGCGGCGAAGCCTGGGCTGCAAACGGCCACGCCGGCGCGCCCTCGCCGCGCGGCAATTCCACCGGCGCCTGCACGAACACGCCTTTGCCCGGCTGGATGCTGACCACGCCCAGCGCACTCAAGGACGACAACGCCTCACGCAGCGACGCGCGACTGACACCCAACTGAACCGCCAGATCCCGTTGCGAGGGCAGCGCATCGCCGGGGCCGAAGCCCTGCTCGGTGATTAGTTTGCGGATCGCTTGCAGCGCCACTTCGGGTACGGCGCGGGAGATCGAGTTCATGGTTTTCCAGACGAACCAGGCCAAGGTGCGGCCAGTTGTAAAGCTATTCGAGGCATCAGGCAAGTCGTGCCCCAGCGGGGTTCGACAGGGCGCGTCGATGCGCTATCGCAGTGCGAAACCCGATCCGACTGTTCAGACCAGTAAGACCGAACAAACCCGCTAAACCCGTGGCTTTGCGGGGCCGAACCTCTGTCTTGGCACGGCCCATGCTCTGTCCGATCGCACATTTCACTTCCCGCCGATCCGGAGATTGTCCATGACGAAGCGTTACAGCGCCCTCCTCGCCGCCCTGTTTGCCGGTCTGATGCTGAGCCAGGCCCCCGCCTATGCCGACGGTCTGGATGACGTGGTCAAGCGCGGCACCTTGAAAGTCGCCGTGCCTCAGGACTTCCCGCCTTTCGGTTCGGTCGGCCCGGACATGAAGCCGCGCGGCCTCGATATCGACACTGCGAAACTGCTGGCCGAGCAGCTCAAGGTCAAACTCGAACTGACCCCGGTCAACAGCACCAACCGCATTCCATTCCTGACCACCGGCAAGGTTGACCTGGTGATTTCCAGCCTCGGCAAAAACCCCGAGCGCGAGAAGGTCATCGATTTTTCCCGCGCCTATGCGCCGTTCTACCTCGCCGTGTTCGGTCCGCCGGACGCAGCCGTCAACACTCTCGACGACCTGAAGGGCAAGACCATCAGCGTCACCCGTGGCGCCATCGAAGACATCGAGCTGACCAAGGTCGCTCCCGAAGGCGTGACCATCAAACGCTTCGAAGACAACAACTCGACCATCGCCGCCTACCTCGCAGGGCAAGTCGACCTGATCGCCAGCGGCAACGTGGTGATGGTCGCGATCAGCGAAAAGAACCCGAAACGCGTCCCCGCGCTGAAAGTGAAACTCAAGGATTCGCCGGTCTACGTCGGCGTGAACAAGAACGAGCCGGCGCTGCTGGGCAAGGTCAACGAGATCCTGGCCACTGCCAAGGCTGACGGCGCGCTGGAAAAGAATGCGCAGACCTGGCTCAAAGAGCCGCTGCCGGCCGACCTCTGACCGGCGCCGCGGGAGACTTTAATGGCCTATCAGTTCGATTTCTTGCCGGTGGTGGAAAACACCGACCTGCTGCTGCGCGGGGCGTTGTTTACCCTTGAGCTGACGGCCATCGGCGCGCTGCTCGGGGTTGGCGTGGGCATCGTCGGAGCGCTGGTGCGGGCGTGGAAGATCCGTCCGTTCTCGGCGATCTTCGGCGTGTACGTGGAGCTGATCCGTAACACGCCGTTTCTGGTGCAGCTGTTCTTCATTTTTTTTGGCCTGCCGTCCCTCGGCGTGCAGATTTCCGAGTGGCAGGCGGCGGTGCTGGCGATGGTGATCAACCTCGGTGCGTATTCGACCGAGATCATCCGCGCCGGCATCCAGGCAATTCCGCGCGGGCAGCTGGAAGCCGCGGCGGCATTGGCGATGAGCCGCTTCGAAGCGTTCCGTCACGTGGTGCTGCTGCCGGCGCTGGGCAAGGTCTGGCCGGCGCTGAGCAGCCAGATCATTATCGTCATGCTCGGTTCGGCGGTGTGTTCGCAGATTGCCACCGAGGAGTTGAGCTTCGCCGCCAACTTCATTCAGTCGCGCAACTTCCGCGCCTTTGAAACCTACGCCCTCACCACCCTCATTTATCTGTGCATGGCGCTGTTGATCCGTCAGTTACTGAATTGGCTCGGCCGGCGCTACCTGTCCAAAAGTAGCGCAAGGAGCAGCCAATGAGCGACTTCACGTTCTGGGACATCCTGCGCAACCTGCTCACCGGCCTGCAATGGACGCTGGCGTTGTCGCTGGTGGCGTTCATCGGCGGCGGGGTCGTCGGGTTGCTGATCCTGATCATGCGCATCTCGAAAAACCCGCTGCCCAGCAGCATCGCCCGCACCTGGATCGAACTGTTCCAGGGCACGCCGCTGTTGATGCAGCTGTTTCTGGTGTTCTTCGGCGTGGCACTGGCCGGGGTCGAGATTTCGCCGTGGATGGCGGCGGCGATTGCCCTGACGCTGTTCACCAGCGCCTATCTGGCGGAGATCTGGCGCGGCTGCGTCGAGGCGATTCCCAACGGTCAGTGGGAAGCGTCGTCGAGCCTGGCGCTCAATCCGCTGGAGCAACTGCGCTACGTGATCCTGCCGCAGGCGCTGCGCATCGCCGTGGCGCCGACCGTGGGCTTCTCGGTGCAAGTGGTCAAGGGCACCGCCGTGACCTCAATCATCGGCTTCACCGAACTGACCAAGACCGGCGGCATGCTCGCCAACGCCACCTTCGAACCGTTCATGGTCTACGGCCTCGTCGCCCTGGGCTACTTCCTGCTCTGCTACCCCTTGTCCCTCAGTGCGCGCTACCTGGAAAGGAGACTGCATGCCTCTGCTTAGAATTTCCGCTCTGCATAAATACTACGGCGATCACCATGTGCTCAAAGGCATCGACCTGAGCGTCGAGGAAGGCCAGGTGGTGGCGATCATCGGTCGCAGCGGCTCGGGCAAATCCACCCTGCTGCGCACCCTCAATGGCCTGGAATCGATCAACGACGGCGTGATCGAAGTCGACGGCGAATACCTCGACGCTGCCCGCGCCGACCTGCGCAGTCTGCGGCAGAAAGTCGGCATGGTGTTTCAGCAGTTCAACCTGTTCCCGCACCTGACGGTGGGCGAAAACGTGATGCTCGCGCCGCAAGTGGTGCAGAAAGTGCCCAAGGCCAAGGCGCAAGAACTCGCGCGGCGGATGCTGGAACGTGTGGGTCTGGGCGAGAAGTTCGATGCCTTCCCGGAGCGTCTCTCCGGCGGCCAGCAACAGCGCGTGGCGATTGCCCGGGCGCTGGCGATGTCGCCGAAGGTGCTGCTGTGCGACGAGATCACCTCGGCGCTGGACCCGGAGCTGGTCAACGAAGTGCTCAACGTGGTCCGCCAGCTCGCCAAGGAAGGCATGACGCTGATCATGGTCACCCACGAAATGCGCTTCGCCCGGGAGGTCGGGGACAAACTGGTGTTCATGCATCAGGGCAAGGTGCACGAGGTGGGCGATCCGAAAGTGCTGTTTGCCGATCCGCAGACGCCGGAACTGGCGAATTTCATTGGCACTGTGGAAGCAACTGCCTGAAACGGCCTGCTACCCGATCATTCCCACGCTTTGCGTGGGAATGCAGCCCGGGACGCTCCGCGTCCCAAAAGCGGACGCAGAGCGTCCATTGAGGCATTCCCACGCAGAGCGTGGGAACGATCAGCGTCATTGACCGCGCAGCGGTCACTGACTTTATGCGCTGAATCAAGGGTTTGAACCCTGCGCGTTGGCGGCAGCGTTTGATCGTGGCACGATGGCGGGGTTATCGACCGAGACCCCCTGACCATGCCCCAATCCCAAGCCAAGAATCTGTCCCTGATCGCCGCGATCGACCTGGGCTCCAACAGCTTCCATATGGTCGTGGCCAAGGCCCAGAACGGTGAAATCCGCATTCTCGAGCGGCTCGGAGAAAAGGTTCAACTGGCCGCCGGCATCAACGATGAGCGTCAGCTCAACGAAGAGTCCATGCAGCGCGGGCTCGACTGCCTCAAGCGCTTTGCCCAACTGATCAACGGCATGCCCCTGGGCGCCGTGCGGATCGTTGGCACCAACGCCCTGCGTGAGGCGCGCAACCGTGGCGAATTCATCCGCCGCGCCGAAGAAATCCTCGGCCATCCGGTGGAAGTCATCTCCGGTCGTGAAGAGGCGCGCCTGATCTACCTGGGCGTGTCCCACACCCTCGCCGACACACCGGGCAAGCGTCTGGTCGCCGACATCGGCGGCGGCAGCACCGAATTCATCATTGGCCAGCGTTTCGAACCGCTGCTGCGCGAAAGCCTGCAAATGGGCTGCGTGAGCTTCACCCAGCGCTATTTCAAGGACGGCAAGATCACCCCGGCCCGCTACGCCCAGGCGTACACGGCGGCGCGCCTGGAAATCATGAGCATCGAACACGCCCTGCACCGCCTGACCTGGGATGAGGCCATCGGCTCCTCGGGCACCATCCGCGCCATCGGCCTGGCGCTGAAGGCCGGCGGCCATGGCACCGGCGAAGTGAACGCCGAAGGCCTGGCGTGGCTCAAGCGTCGCCTGTTCAAGCTTGGCGATGTCGACAAGATCGATTTCGAAGGCATCAAGCCTGACCGCCGCGCGATCTTCCCGGCGGGCCTGGCGATTCTTGAGGCGATCTTCGATGCTCTTGAACTGCAACGCATGGATCACTGCGAAGGCGCACTGCGTGAAGGCGTGCTGTACGACCTGCTGGGCCGCCATCACCACGAAGACGTGCGCGAACGCACCCTGACCTCGCTGATGGAGCGCTACCACGTCGACCTGGAACAGGCCGCGCGGGTCGAGCGCAAAGCCCTGCACGCCTTCGATCAAGTGGCCGTGGATTGGGAGCTGGACGACGGCATCTGGCGCGAACTGCTGGGCTGGGCGGCGAAAGTGCACGAAGTCGGGCTCGACATCGCTCACTATCACTACCACAAGCACGGTGCCTACCTGATCGAGCACTCGGACCTCGCCGGCTTCTCCCGCGAAGACCAGCAAATGCTCGCCCTGCTGGTGCGCGGCCACCGCCGCAACATCCCCAAGGACAAGTTCGCCGAGTTCGGCGACGACGGCGACAAGCTGATCCGTCTGTGCGTGCTATTGCGTTTCGCCATCCTGTTCCACCACATTCGTGGCACCCAGGCGATGCCGCAGGTTGCGCTGCATGCCAACGGCAACCACCTCGACGTGGAATTCCCGGAAAACTGGCTGGATGAAAACCAGCTGACCCAGGCCGATTTCGGGCTTGAAGCCGAATGGCTGACGCGGGTGGGGATTGTTCTGACCGTTCACTGAGTGGCAAGTCAGGCGCAAAAAAGGCGATCCGGATGGATCGCCTTTTTTATTTCTTTGAAACCTGCGGTCAGCTGCTCACCGGCAGAATCGGGCTGCCCAACCGCTCCAGCAACGTCGCCTGCGCACTGCGCGGGTTCTGGTTGCCGGTCGGCGTGTTGCGGATGTAGCGGCCGTCCGATTGCAGACTCCAGCTGTGGGTGTTGTCGGTCAGGTACAGCTCCAGCTCTTTCTTGACCCGGGTCAGCAGCTTCTTGCCCTCAACCGGGAAGCAAGTCTCGACGCGCTTGTCGAGGTTGCGCTCCATCCAGTCGGCGCTGGAGAGGAACATCTGCTCCTCGCCACCGTTGAGGAAGTAGAACACCCGGGTGTGCTCCAGGAAGCGGCCGATGATCGAGCGCACGTGAATGTTGTGCGATACCCCGGCGATGCCCGGACGCAGGCAGCACATGCCGCGCACCACCAGATCGATGCGCACGCCGGACTGGCTGGCCTTGTACAGCGCGCGGATGATCTTCGGATCGGTCAGCGAGTTGAACTTGGCGATGATGTGCGCCGGTTTGCCGTCGAGCGCAAATTGCGTCTCGCGGGTAATCATGTCGAGCATGCCCTTCTTCAGGGTGAACGGCGCATGCAGCAGCTTCTTCATGCGCAGCGTCTTGCCCATGCCGATCAACTGGCTGAACAGCTTGCCGACGTCTTCGCACAAGGCATCGTCCGAGGTCAGCAGGCTGTAGTCGGTGTACAGACGGGCGTTGCCGGCGTGATAGTTACCGGTGCCGAGGTGCGCGTAACGCACGATCTCGCCGGCCTCGCGACGCAGGATCAGCATCATCTTGGCGTGGGTCTTGAAGCCGACCACGCCGTAGATCACCACCGCACCGGCCGCTTGCAGACGGCTGGCCAGTTGCAGGTTGGATTCTTCGTCGAAACGCGCCCGCAGCTCGATGACCGCCGTCACTTCCTTGCCGTTACGCGCGGCGTCCACCAGCGCATCGACGATTTCCGAGTTGGCGCCGGAACGGTACAGGGTCTGGCGCACCGCCAGAACATGCGGATCCTTGGCAGCCTGGCGCAGCAGGTCGACCACCGGGGTGAACGATTCGAACGGGTGCAGCAGCAGGATGTCCTGCTTGCTGATCACGCTGAAAATGTTCTCGCTGTTTTGCAGCAGTTTCGGGATCTGCGGCGTGAACGGCGTGTATTGCAGTTCCGGATGGCTGTCCAGCCCGGTGATGCTGAACAGACGCGTCAGGTTCACCGGACCGTTGACCTGGTACAGCTCGGTCTCGCTCAGGTTGAACTGCTTGAGCAGGTAGTCCGACAGGTGTTTCGGGCAAGTGTCGGCGACCTCCAGGCGCACGGCGTCACCGTAACGACGGGAGAACAACTCGCCACGCAGGGCGCGGGCCAGGTCTTCGACGTCTTCGGAATCGAGCGCAAGGTCGGCGTTTCGAGTCAGACGGAACTGGTAGCAGCCTTTTACCTTCATGCCCTGGAACAGGTCATCGGCGTGAGCGTGGATCATCGACGACAGGAACACATAGTTGTCACCAGGGCCGCCGACTTCTTCCGGCACCTTGATGATCCGCGGCAGCAGGCGCGGCGCCGGGATGATCGCCAGACCGGAATCGCGCCCGAAGGCGTCGATACC
This sequence comes from Pseudomonas sp. B15(2017), assembly GCF_002113215.1. Lineage (NCBI taxonomy): Bacteria > Pseudomonadati > Pseudomonadota > Gammaproteobacteria > Pseudomonadales > Pseudomonadaceae > Pseudomonas > Pseudomonas sp. B15(2017). Next base: position 396,276 of record NZ_NEJZ01000003.1, on the reverse strand, counting down.
TTCGAGCTCGACGATAAAGTTCAGGCTCTTGTTCACCAGCAACGGGAACGGGTGCGTCGGGTCGAGACCGATCGGGGTGATGATCGGCGCGATCTCGTCGCGGAAATAGCGGCGGACCCAGGTCTTGAGCTTGGTTGTCCAGTTGCGCCGACGGATGAAGCGCACCTGATGCTTTTCCAGCTCGGGCAACAGAATGTCGTTGAGAATCGCGTACTGGCGGTCCACGTGACCGTGCACCAGCTCGCTGATGCGGGCCAGGGCCTGATGCGGTTGCAGGCCGTCAGCGCCGGCCTGTTCACGGGCGAAGGTAATCTGTTTCTTGAGGCCGGCGACGCGGATCTCGAAGAATTCGTCGAGGTTGCTGGAGAAGATCAGCAGGAACTTCAGCCGCTCCAGCAACGGGTAGGACTCGTCCAGCGCCTGTTCCAGCACGCGGATGTTGAACTGCAGTTGCGACAATTCACGGTGGATGTACAGGCTGCTGTCATCCAGGCCGGGAATCGCGATCGCCGGTGCCGCCGCGGCAGGCTCGGTTGCCGGCGCGGGTGGCGCAGGCTCCAGTTCCGGCGGGGTTTCGGTAATCTGCTCGACCACGGGTTGAGCTTCTTTTACGGCAACTTCAGTGAGTCCTTCGGTATTCATCGAATGTTCCTGGGAGGGCTATTTCTGCTCTCGTAACAATTGAGCGGCACGGACAGCAAAGTAAGTGAGGATGCCATCAGCGCCGGCACGTTTAAAGGCGGTCAGGGATTCGAGGATCACGCCTTCACTCAACCAGCCATTCTGGATCGCCGCCATGTGCATGGCGTATTCACCGCTGACCTGATAGACGAAGGTCGGCACTTTGAAGGCATCTTTTACCCGGAACAAAATGTCCAGGTACGGCATGCCGGGCTTGACCATGACCATGTCCGCGCCTTCAGACAAATCCGCGCCCACTTCGTGCAGCGCTTCGTCGCTGTTGGCCGGGTCCATCTGATAGGAGGCCTTGTTCGCCTTGCCCAGGTTCGCGGCCGAACCTACCGCATCGCGGAACGGGCCGTAATAGGCGCTGGCGTACTTGGCCGAGTAGGCCATGATCCGCACATTGACGTGACCGGCCAGCTCCAGCGCTTCGCGGATTGCCTGGATGCGGCCGTCCATCATGTCCGACGGGGCAACCACCTGGGCGCCTGCAGCGGCATGAGACAAGGCTTGCTTGACCAGCGCATCGACAGTGATGTCGTTCTGCACATAGCCTTCTTCATCGAGAATGCCGTCCTGACCGTGAGTGGTGAACGGGTCGAGGGCAACGTCGGTAATCACGCCCAGCTCGGGGAATCGGTCACGCAGGGCGCGGGTAGCGCGCTGGGCGATACCTTGCGGATTCCAGGCTTCGGCGGCGTCGAGGGATTTGAGCTCCGGCGGGGTGACCGGGAACAGCGCCAGCGCCGGAATCCCCAGTTCGACCCATTTGGCGGCCTCTTCCAGCAGCAGGTCGATGGTCAGGCGCTCGACACCGGGCATCGAGGCCACGGCTTCGCGGCGGTTTTCACCGTCGAGCACGAACACCGGCAGGATCAGGTCATCGACCGTCAACACGTTCTCACGCACCAGTCGCCGGGAAAAATCGTCACGGCGATTGCGACGCAGACGGGTGGCAGGGAACAGACGGTTGGCTGGGGTAAAGCTCACGGCAGACTCCTGAGCCCGCGCAAACCGGCGAGCGTGACAGTTATAGATGGCCATTATGACGGTCGTATGACAGTTATGTGCACCCCTGCGACAGGTAGTCGCTTTCCATTGTCCGTGTAGGAAATGTTCACGTCGAGACACATTTCGACACTTTCCTGAATGTGTCCGAAGGGTTAGGCTGCGCGTTCATTTCGCCAGCACCCAGACAATGCTCCAACAATTTCTGCATGACTTCGGCTACTTTGCCCTGTTTCTCGGGACGTTTTTCGAAGGCGAAACCATCCTGGTGCTCGCGGGCTTCCTCGCGTTCCGTGAATACATGGACATCAAACTGGTGGTGGTCGTGGCGTTCTTCGGCAGCTATGCCGGGGATCAGCTGTGGTACTTCCTGGGCCGCAAACACGGACGCAAATTGCTGGCGCGCAAACCGCGCTGGCAGATGATGGGCGACCGCGCGCTGGAACACATCCGCAAGCACCCGGACATCTGGGTCCTGAGCTTTCGCTTCGTATACGGCCTGCGCACGGTGATGCCAGTAGCGATCGGCCTGTCGGGCTATCCGCCGGGACGTTATCTGCTGCTCAACGGTATCGGCGCCGCGATCTGGGCAACCGCCCTGGCCGCTGCCGCCTACCACTTCGGCGCTGTGCTCGAAGGCATGCTCGGCAGCATCAAGAAGTATGAGTTGTGGGTACTGGGCGCACTGCTGGTGCTCGGCCTGGGCCTGTGGCTGCGCCGCCGGTTCAAGAATGCCCGGCTGGCGAAAAAGGTCTACGAGGAAGAACAGGCCGAGCAACTGGCCAAGGCCGAACAGCACAAAGCCGACATGGCCAAGGCTGCCGACCCTAAGACGCCAGCCGAGTAAGTCGCTGGCGGCAGCAATACAGCCCGATGCCGCTGAGCAGGCTGTAACTGAGCAGGCCGACCCATATCCCCGGGCTGGCCGGCCACAGCCCGACCAGCGGCGCCAGCCACACCAGCGGCAGGTTCGATGCCAGCCGCAGCGCTTCCAGCCTTCCCGCCCACGGGCGATTCTCCAGGGCCACGCCCAACACGAACAGACCGAACGCCACCGCGCTCCAGCCAAGCAGCAATGCAGCGGTGGACAGACTGTGTTCCAGATTCATCAGGTAACTGCCCAGCGCCACGTACACGCCGAACTGCAACCCCACGTACCACTGCCGACGGCTGTCCAGCGCCACCTCGAATTTGCGGAACTGACGCAGGTCCGGCTTGCTCATCGGGTACTTCGCCGCGACGTCCGCCGGACGCCAGCCGGTGCGCATGAACCAGATCCTAATTTTGTCCCACGTGCGCTCGGCCCGACGCGCGTCCTCCCACAGCTGCGCGTAGAACTGCAGGTTGGCCCACAACGGATTCCAGCTCGCCAACGGCGTGGTCACGCCAAAAATCACCGGTTCATTGTCGTCCTCTTCCTGGAACGAGCCGAACAGACGGTCCCAAATAATGAACACCCCGCCGTAGTTGCGATCCATGTAGAGAGCGTTCTGTGCATGGTGGGCCCGATGATTGGACGGCGTGACGAAGCACCACTCGAACCAGCCGAGCTTGGGAATATGCCGGGTGTGGACCCAGAACTGATACAGCAGATTCAGCGCCGCAACACTGACGAACACCAGCAGCGGCACACCGAGTACCGCCATCGGCAGGTAGAAAATCCAGCTCAGCAGAAACCCGGTGCTGGTCTGGCGCAAGGCGGTAGAAAGGTTGTAGTCCTCGCTCTGGTGATGCACCGAATGCGCGGCCCAGAGGATGTTGCGTTCATGGCCCATGCGATGCAGCCAGTAATAGCAGAAGTCATAGAGAACAAAGGCCAACACCCACACCCAGACGCTGTCCGCAGGCAACCTGACCAGCGCCAGATGCTCAAGGGCAAACGCATAGGTCACCAGGCCAACACCCTTGGTCAGCAGGCCGGTGGTGGTCGACAACACGCCGGTGCTGATGCTGTTCACCGCATCGGCCAGGCGATAGTTGCTCACCCCGCGCCAGCGGTCGGCGATGAGTTCGGCCGCCATCAATACGAAGAAAAACGGCACCGCATACAGAATGAAGTTCATGACGTGCCCTGGTCGAAATCTGTAGCACAGATCCTAGGTGTAGCCGCGGCTGCACCCTATGGCAACGAGCGACAAATTAGTGGACATTTAACGCCATGAATCTGGAGAGAAACCCATGAGCAAAAAAGTTGCAGTGATCTTGTCCGGTTGCGGCGTGTACGACGGCGCCGAGATCCAAGAGAGCGTCATCACCCTGCTGCGCCTCGACCAGCGCGGCGCTCAGGTGCAGTGCTTCGCCCCGAACATCGCGCAATTGCATGTGATCAACCACCTGACCGGTGAAGAAATGCCCGAGTCGCGCAACGTGCTGGTGGAATCGGCACGCATCGCCCGGGGCAACGTCAAGGACCTGGGCGAGGCCGATGTCGAGGACTTCGATGCGCTGATCGTGCCCGGCGGTTTTGGTGCAGCGAAGAACCTGTCGAACTTCGCCAGCGAAGGCGCCGGCTGCACCGTACAGCCGGAAGTGCTGGCGCTGGCCGAAGCCTTTGCCGAAGCGGGCAAGCCTGTCGGCCTGATCTGCATCTCGCCCGCGCTGGCCGCGAAAATCTATGGCCCGGGCGTGACCTGCACCATCGGCAACGATGCCGACACGGCCGCCGCCATGAACAAGATGGGCGCCACCCACGAAGACTGCGCGGTGACCGACATCATCGAAGACAAGGCGCGCAAACTGGTGACGACCCCGGCGTACATGCTGGCGCAGACGATCAGCGAGGCGGCTTCGGGGATCAACAAGCTGGTGGATCGGGTGCTTGAGCTGACCCACGAAAACGACGCCTGACCGGCGATAGCGATCGTTCCCACGCTCCGCGTGGGAATGCAGCCTTGGACGCTCCGCGTCTGCATTGCATCGGCGGTGAGGCTGGGACGCGGAGCGTCCCGAGAGGCATTACCACGCAGAGCGTGGGAACGATCAATGTTCAGGTTTTGCGGGTGAGCCTGGTGAGGATCCGATCCAGCGCGTTGGCAAACGCCTGCTTCTCCCGGTCACCGAACGGTGCCGGGCCGCCGCTGACCTGGCCCTGTTCACGCAAGTCGGTGAACAGGTTGCGCGTCGCCAGCCGCTCAGCCATGTTCTGCGCGTCGAACTCCTTGCCTCGCGGGTCCAGCGCCGCCACACCCTTCTTCACCAGCCGGTCGGCCAGCGGGATGTCGCTGCAGATCACCAGTTCGCCCGGCACCGCGTGTTCCACCAGATAATCATCCGCCGCATCCGGGCCACTCGGCACCACGATCAGCTTGACGATCGCCAGCGCCGGTTTGCTCTGCGGCTGCCCCGCCACCAGCACCACCTCGAAGCGGCGCTTGAGGGCAAACTTCACCACCAGCTCTTTAGCCATCTTCGGGCAGGCGTCGGCATCGATCCATACGCGCATCATCTCAGGCCGCCACCCGGCGCTTTTCCGCCACCCGGCTGCGACCGTAGAGCACGATGATCGCCGCAATCGCCACGGCCTGCGCCGTCAGCGAATAGGCATCGGCGTGAATCCCCAGCCAGTCGAAATCGAAGAACGCCACCGGCCGGGTGCCGAAGATCCCGGCTTCCTGCAACGCCTTCACGCCGTGGCCGGCGAATACCACCGACAACGCGCAGAGCAGCGCCGCGTTGATGCTGAAGAACAGCGTCAGTGGCAGTTTTGCCGAACCGCGCAGGATCACCCATGCCAGACCGAACAGCAGCACCAGCGCCGTCGCGCCGCCGGCGAGTACCGCGTTATGCCCGGCGGGACCGGCCTGCAACCACAGGGTTTCGTAGAACAGGATCACTTCGAACAGCTCGCGGTACACCGAGAAGAACGCCAGGATCGCGAAGCCGAAACGCCCGCCGCCACCGACCAGGCTCTGTTTGATGTAATCCTGCCAGGCCGCCGCGTGGCGACGGTCGTGCATCCACACGCCAAGCCACAACACCATGACACTGGCGAACAGCGCCGTGGCGCCTTCGAGCAGTTCACGCTGGGAGCCGCTGACATCGATCACGTACGCCGCCAGCGCCCAGGTGCCAAGGCCCGCCAGCAGCGCCAGACCCCAGCCGATGTTGACGCTGCGCACCGCCGATTGCTGGCCGGTGTTGCGCAGGAACGCGAGGATCGCCGCCAGCACCAGAATCGCTTCCAGACCTTCGCGCAGCAGAATCAGCAGGCCGGAAATGTAGCTCAGCGACCAGCTCAGACCGTCGCTGCCCAGCAGACCGGCAGATTCCTTGAGTTTGGCCTTGGCCGCGTCCAGACGCTGCTCGGCCTGCGCCACCGGCAAACCGTCCTGCAGCGATTGCCGATAGGCCATCAGGGATTTTTCGGTGTCTTTACGCACGTTGGCATCGACGTTGTCCAGCGAGCTTTCGACCAGTTCGAAGCCTTCCAGATACGCCGCCACCGACAGGTCATAGGCTTGATCGTGCTCACCGGCACGGTACGCCGCCAGGCTGTTGTCCAGCGTCGCGGCGGTGTAGTCGAGCAACTGCGCCGGGCCGCGCTTGACTTGTGGCGGCTGCGCCCGTTGCACGCGGAAGATCGCAGCGGCTTCAGCGCCCTCGGCAGCCTGCACTTCGGCCGGAGTCTGACGGGCAAGGTCGGCGATGTTGTAGGTCTTGTCGGATTTGGCCGTGGCCGGATCGGCGCTGAACTGTGCGATATAGGTCGCCAGGTCCCAGCGCTGACGATCATCCAGTTGATCGGCGAAGGCTGGCATGTCAGTGCCTTCGACGCCCTGACCGAGGGTGCTGTAGATCGCATACAGACTCAGGTGATCCATCCGCGCGGCGTCGCGCAGATTGGCCGGCGCCGGCGTCATGCCAAGGCCCGCCGGGCCGTCACCGGCACCCGTGTCGCCGTGGCACACCGAGCAGTTTTGCGCGTAGAGCGGCGCGCCACGGATCGGATCAGGCGTGATGATCGGGGCCTGGCTGACTTCATAAGCCACCGCCAGTTTCGCCCCCAGTTGCCGGGCCTGACGGGCCACGTCCGCGCCGTCCTGTTTCGCCGTGATGGCGGCGTGCAAGGCAGTGACACCCTGTTCCAGCGCCGCCTTCTCAGGTTTGGCCGGCAGGCCGGCGATCAGCCCTTGCAGCACTTGGGTGAATTCCAGCTGCTCGCGGTATTCACCGTCGTCGATGACCTTGCCAGCCTGCACCGTCGGCGGGTAATCGGCGCTGATGTAATCGAGCAGGTGCAGCGCTTGCGGTGCGCCTTCCACGGTGTCGGCCAGCAGATTGAAGCTGCTCAGCGCGCACAACGGGAACACCAGCCAGGCCAGGAATCGGGACGCGGCAGTCATGAATGAGTCTCAAGTGGAAATGCGAAGTTACATATTGTTCACGTCGAGGGAGCCTGACTCAAGCTTTCTCTCCAATCGCCGGCACTTGGCCATCGCCCGCCCATATAATCCGACACCTCCCGCCTTACTGTTCAAGGAAGAGCTGCACTCCATGCGCCAATGCCTGCTGTTCCCGATGTTAATCGGCACGCTCCTGCTACTTAGCGGATGCGCCGCTTACCGCAATTACGACCTGGAAATGCAGCAAACCAACGACCGGCTGATGCTCGGCGACTATCAGGGCGCACTGGATGTGCTGGAGTGGCACAACCCCTGGGAAGACAAGGACCTGCTCTACTACTTCGAGAAGGGTTCGATTCTCAGCTTCGCCAACGCACGCCCGCAGAGCCAGAAAGCCTGGCGCAGCGCCGACCGGATGGTGTTCCAGCGCGAAGAAGCCGTGCCTTCCGCCCCCATGAAGCTGCTCAACCGGTTTGCCTATGAAATGGGCACCATGCTGGTCAACGACAAGCTCAGTCGCTACGAAGGCTATGACTACGAAAAAGTCATGCTGACCACACAGATGGCCCTCAACCAATTGGGTGAAAGTGATTTCGACGGCGCCCGGGCAGACATCAAGAAGACCCACGAACGTGAAGCACTGATCGCCCGTCAGCGGGAGCGCCAGTATGAAGAGCTTGAGGAACAGGCCAAAGCTCAAGGCATCGTCGTGCAATACAAGGATCTGCAGGGCTATCCCGTCACTACCCTGGATGCGCCGGCGGTGATTGAACTGAAAAACGGTTACCAGAGTGCTTTCAGCCATTACCTGGCCGGGTTCACCTATGAAGCGCTGGGTGAACGGGATCTGGCCGCACCGGGTTATCGCCAGGCGATCGAGTTGCGCCCAAACACGCCCTTCCTCGAACAGGCGTTGCGCAATCTCGACAAACCGCCGGCCAAGGATGATGAAAGCGATGTTCTGATCGTCGTCCAGAGCGGTCTGGCGCCGGCCCGCAGCTCGGTAACGGTGCCGATCCCGGTGCGGCTCAATGAAAATCTGGTCATTACCGCGCCGATCTCGTTTCCCATTCTGGTGCCGGACACCGTCACACCGGCGTTCGACCACATCCTGGTGGATGGCCGCAAGCGGCGGCTGACCATGATCAACAGCGTTACCGACATGGCATTCCGTACGTTGCGCGACGACATGCCGGCGATCATTTCCCGGGCGATGTTTCGCGCCAACATGGCCGCCATTTCCCAGGCGCAGGAAAACGAGCGCAATCCGGCCAAGGCCTCGCTGGTCGTCACCGAGCACGATCCCTTTGAGGAGGCCGATACCCGAACGTGGCGCACGCTCCCCGACAAGACACTGGTGGCACGCATTCGACTGAAGAAAGGCGATCATCGATTCAATGCGCCCAATGCGCCCGGAGCGTCATCGGTCATCCTGCGCATCGACCGCGATCACCAGTTGGTCAACCTGCGAGTTCTGAGAGATGTCGCCAACGTAATCGGCAATGCCAGATTGCCGGATAAGTAATGGCACCTAACTAACCAGTGCAATTAAAAAGCTATTACATAGCCAGCATCGCCCGCTTATAATGCCGCGCCCGCGCTATCGCGATGCGGCATTAAAGCTCCTCTTTTTATGAGGAATTGGCAGGAGGCCAATGCCACTGTCGATCGGTCCCAGCAGCCCGACCCGCACCCGAGGCTGTCGCTACTCATGGAAGAAGTACCCCATGGCATTCCGCGCTCCCACTCTGATCGCGCTCAGCGCCGTCACCCTGCTGTCCGGCTGTTCGGCGTTTCGCAACTACGATTCCGAACTGGCCCAGACCAACCAGCAACTGGCTACCGGCAACGTCGACGCCGCCCTGACCCTGCTGGAAAAGAACAACACCGGCCCGGACAAGGACCTGCTCTATTACTTCGAAAAGGGTGAATTGCTGCGCGCCAAGGGCGATCTGTCCGGCAGCCAGAATGCCTGGACCAGCGCCGACCAGGTGGTGGGCAAGTGGGAAGACTCGGTCAAGCTCGACACCGACAAGTACCTGGCCCAGTTCGGCAGCTTCCTGGTCAACGACAAGGTGCGCCGCTACGAAGGCTACGACTACGAAAAAGTCATGCTGACCACGCAGATGGCCCTGAACCTGCTGGCGGTCAATGATTTCGACGGCGCCCGTACCGCAATCAAGAAGACGCACGAACGTGAAGCGGTGATCGCCGACCTGCGCGACAAGGAATACCTCAAGAGCGAAGAGGAAGCCGAAAAAGAAGGCATCAAGACCGAATACAAGGACTTGCAGGGCTATCCGGTCGCCAGCCTCGACGCGCCGGAAGTGGTCGGCCTGAAAAACAGCTACCAGAGTGCGTTCAGCCACTACCTGGCCGGTTTCGTCTATGAAGCCCTGGGCGAGAAAGACCTGGCTGCGCCGGGCTATCGCAAGGCTGCCGAGCTGCGCCCGAACACCCCGCTGCTGGAGCAGGCGCTGGTCAACCTCGACAAGCCGGTCAAGAGCGACGACAGCGACATCCTGATCGTGGTGCAAAGCGGTCTGGCGCCGGCCCGCGATTCGATCCGCGTGCCGTTGCCGCTGCCAATCTCCAACAACGTAGTGATCACCCCGCTGTCGTTCCCGATCATCAAACCTGACACCTCCACCGCGACCTTCGCGCAGATCGGCGTCGATGGCCAGCAGGTCGACCTGACCGCACTGAACAGCACCACCGCCATGTCCCGCCGCGCGCTGCGCGATGACATGCCGGGGATCATCCTGCGCACCACCGTGCGCGCGATCACCAAAGGTGTGGCGCAAAAGAAGATCAACGAAACCAACCCGCTGGCCGGTCTGGCGGTCGGTATTTCTTCAGCTGTGCTCGAAGGTGCCGATACCCGTACGTGGCGCACCCTGCCGGACACCACACAAGTGGTCCGTCTGCGCCTGAAAAAGGGTGAGCACCAGGTTACTCTGCCGAGCGCCGTCGGGGGCTCTCAGGTCAAGGTGACCGTCGATCAGCGTTACCAGGTGATCACCCTGCGCGCCGTCGGCAATCAGGTGTTCGCCGCCGGCCTCGCCGCCCACGTCACCCCGAGCGCTGGCGCCACCGCCGTGGCCAGCCTCAAACAACCTTAAGAACGGAGTCTTTGCATGCGCCTCAAACTCATCGCCGTCGCCGCCTTCGCCCTTCTGGCGAGCGGCTGCGCCACCCCGCCACCGCCGGAGCCGGGCAGCGCCGCGAGCAAGGTCGTGGCCATGGGCCCGCAGAAACACATCGTGGTCGGCGCGATGCGCGTGGCCCGCGAAAACGGTTTCATGACCGTCAACGTGCAGTTGAGCAACACCCTCAACAGCAACAAGACGTTCTACTACCGCTTCGCCTGGCTCGGGCCGGAAGGGTTCCCGATCGCCGAAGAAGAAGTCTGGAAGAGCCAGATGATGTACGGCGCCCAGACCAGCTTCATCCAGGGCATTGCCCCGACGCCGAAAGCCGTGGACTTCCGTCTGGAACTCAAGACGCCTTAAGCCCGACACCCTATTTCCGATTCAGAGACCATTCCCATGTTTGCACGCTTTTCCTTCATCGCCGTCCTCGCCCTGCTGGCCTCCGGTTGCGCCAACACTTCGCCGACCCTGGGCAGCAAGAACATCAGCTACGGCGACACCAAGGCCGTTGAAACCGTGACCAACGAGTTCGGCTCCACCGACCTGCAGATGATCGCCGAATCGATGACCCGTTCGCTGGCCCAGTCCGGCATCCTGCAGGGTCGCCCTGTGGTGCAGGTCTACGACGTGAAGAACAAGACCAGCGAATACATCGACACCCGCGAAATCACCACCAGCATCAAGACCCAGCTGATGAAGTCCGGCACCGCCCGCTTCGCCAGCGACAACACTGCGATGCAGAGCCAGGTCGACCAGCTCAAGCTGCAAAATCAGAGCGGCCTGTACAAGAAGAGCACCGTGGCCAAGACTGGCAACATGATCGCCGCCAAATACCGTCTTGAAGGTTCGATCAGCTCGATCGTCAAGCGCAGCAGCGACTACAAGGACGTCTTCTACAAATTCAGCCTGCAACTGATCGACGTTGAAAGCGGTCTGGCCGAGTGGATGGACGAAAAAGAGATCCGCAAAACCACGGAGCGTTAATCGATGCGCGCATGGATTGGCATGATGGCCCTGGCTTGCGCGTTCAGCGTGCAGGCGGCCCCGAAAGTCGCGGTGACGGATCTGGCGTACCAGGAACGTGTGGAGCAATACATCCACATCGTTTCGGCACAGAACAATTACCGCGAAGGTTATTACAGCGCCAGTGGGTCTTCGAGCTACAACGAGCTCGAAGCCACCACCAGCTACATCGAACAGACCGAACTGCGTAAATTCACCGGTGACATCAAGGGTGAAATCCTGCGTACCGGCATGTTCCAGCTGGTGCAGGGCACGCCGTACACCGCGTCCTCCAAGGGTGACGTCTACGACGTGATCAAGCGGATCAAGGCCGGCAACTTCAAGGGTGCCGATTACGTGCTGTTCGGCACTGTATCGGACATCGACTTCACCCAGGACGTGAACGAGCTGGCGAACACCGACAGCTACTCCGCCGTGCTGGGCCTGACGCTGGTGGCTGACTTCAGCCTGATCAACACCAAGACCTACGAAATCACCTCGGCGTTCACGGCGATGGGTGAAGCGCAGGACACCAAACTGGTGAACCACCGCGACATCAAGATCTCGCTCAACCGCCCGCGGGTGGTGCGTGACGTGTCGAAGGCGCTGGGCGAAGACGTGGCCGGGCAACTGAGCATGCAGCTCGGCGGTGGCGGTTACGAGCAGCCGCGTGAGCCGCAGCAACGTAACAATCTGCCGCGTGATACGGCGCCAGTGATTCTGCGCTGATTAACAGTCGGAAACGAAAAAGGCGACCTGCAAAGGTCGCCTTTTTTGTGCCTGTACGCTTTACGCAGCAGCTTTGCGCAACGTCGCCATGAACGCCGCGGCGCCAATGAACAGCCCGGCAAACGTGCGGTTCATGCGTCTCTGCTGAGTCGGTGTGCGCAACAGGCGCAGCACCTTCGAAGCCAGACCGGTGTAGCCGGCCATGACGATCAGGTCGACCGCAATCATGGTCACGCCGATCACCACGTACTGGATCAACAGCGGCGCATGCGGATTGATGAACTGCGGCAGCACCGCCAGCATGAACACCAGGGCCTTGGGGTTGCTGATGTTCACCAGAAAGCCACGGAACACCAGGGCCAGCGGTTTGCCGATCGGCCGGACCGCCGCGTCGTCACTCATGTCCATCGGCAGTGCGCGCCACTGCTTGATCGCGAGATAAACCAGGTAGGCGACACCGAACCATTTGATCGCGTGGAACGCGGTGGCCGAAGCGGTGAGAATCGCGCCGACACCGGCGCCGACGATGGCGATCTGCACAGCCAGGCCGATCTGCAGGCCCAGGGCATTCCAGTAGCCGCGCCAGAAACCGTATTGCAGGCCGCTGGACATCGACGCAATGGCGCCGGCGCCCGGAGAAAGGCTGATCACCCAGCAGGCGGCAAAAAACGCCAGCCATGTTTGAAGCTCCATCGCACACCTCGACTTCGGACTCGTGACAATCCTCAAAGCTAATGCGGATTTGGCTGGATGACTACCGATTTTTTGCAGGATGTTGCGGCCGCCGACCAACGTGGCCGGCGCGCGATCACTTTTCGAAACCGCTGGACGGGAACACATCCGTGCCGCGCCAGCGTCGCACCGAACGCTGGAAGAACAGGCTGTTGGGCACTTGCACCATGGCGCTGCCGGTGCCGAGTTCTTCGGCTTCGATCAAGGTGGTGTAGAGCAGATTGATCGCTACCACCCGACCTTTGACGCCGGGCTTGTCGGTGGTGTCCACCAGTTCGACCACGTCGCCGAGACGAAACGGACCGACGGTGAAGATCAGAATTGCGCAGAGCAGGTTCGACAGCACGCTCCACATCGCGAAAAAGGCCACCGCCGCCACCGCGACGAAGCCCGACAACGCAGTCCAGAGCACCGTGGCCGAGACTCCAAGGCGTTCCAGCACGAAGATCAGCGCACTGCCCATGATCAGCCAGCGCAGACCGCCGCGCAGCGGCATCAGCAGCTGCGGCGGGAACGGATACTTCTCGCCCAGGCGGGTCAGGAATCGGGCGACGACACGCTGGGCGAAGTAGCCGGCCAGCAGGATCAGCAGAATCTGCACGCCGAGCCAGATCGGCTCGACCCACATGGCCGGCAATGGAAGTTTGAAGGCTTCCATCAGGACAACGCCTCCAGCTCCGCCTGCATGCTTTCCAGCGTTTCCAGGGCTTGCATCCACGCTTCTTCAAGTTCGCCTTCGCGGACTTTCAGCTTGGCCTGCTCGGCCAGCAGGTCACGCAATTCGCTCTTGCGCGCCGGCTCGTAGATGTCGCTGTCGCCAAGGCTGGCATCGACCTTCGCCAGCTTCTCGTGCAGCTTGCCGAGCTCGGCTTCGAGCTTGTCAGCCTCGCGCTTGTGCGGCGCCAGTTGCTGACGCAACGCAGCGGCGGCCTGACGCTGGGCCTTCTTGTCAGTCTTGTCCGGATTGACCGGCGTGTTGCTGACCGGGGCGTTGCGCTGGCGGTATTCGACCAGCCAACGAGCGTAATCCTCAAGATCGCCGTCGAACTCTTCGACCTTGCCGTCCGCGACCAGGAAGAAGTTGTCGGTGGTGCTCTTGAGCAGATGCCGATCGTGGGAAACCACCAGCACCGCACCACTGAATTCCTGCAACGCCATGGTCAGCGCCAGGCGCATTTCCAGATCCAGGTGGTTGGTCGGTTCGTCGAGCAGCAACAGGTTCGGCCGTTCCCAGGCGATCAGCGCCAGGGCCAAACGGGCCTTTTCGCCACCGGAGAAATTCAGCACCGGCTCGTCGATCCGCGCACCGCGGAAGTCGAAACCACCGAGGAAGTCGCGCAGGGTCTGCTCGCGCTCGGTTGGCGCCAGACGCTGCAAGTGCAGCAACGGGCTGGCCTTGGCATCCAGAGAGTCGAGCTGATGCTGGGCGAAGTAGCCGACCACAGTGTTCTCACCGCGAGTCAGGCGCCCGGCCAGTGGTTCGAGTTCACCGGCGAGGTTCTTGATCAGCGTGGACTTGCCCGCACCGTTGGGGCCGAGCAAGCCGATTCGCGCGCCGGGGGTCAGTTGCAGCTTGACCTTCTCCAGCACGGTTTTCTCGCCATAACCCAGGCGCGCATCAGACAGGTCGATCAGCGGGCTGGAGATCTTGGTCGACTCGCGAAACACGAAGTCGAACGGCGAATCGACGTGGGCCGCCGACAGTTCCTCCATTCGCTCCAGCGCCTTGATCCGGCTCTGAGCCTGACGGGCCTTGGTGGCCTGGGCCTTGAAGCGGGCGATGTAGCTTTCCATGTGCGCACGTTGCGCCTGCTGCTTCTCGTAGGCCTGTTGTTGCTGGGCCAGACGCTCGGCACGGGCGCGCTCGAATGCGGTGTAGCCGCCACGGTAGAGCACCAGCTTGCGCTGATCGACGTGGGCCACATGATCGACCACTTCATCGAGGAAATCACGGTCGTGGGAAATCAGCAGCAAGGTGCCGGGGTAACTTTTCAGCCACTCTTCGAGCCAGATGATGGCGTCGAGATCCAAGTGGTTGGTCGGTTCGTCGAGCAGCAGCAGGTCTGATGGGCACATCAAAGCCTGCGCAAGGTTCAGACGCATCCGCCAGCCACCGGAGAAATCTCCTACCTGACGATCCATCTGCTCGTTGTTGAAACCGAGCCCGGCGAGCAACTTGCGCGCTCGCGCATCGGCGGTGTAACCATTGGCGCTGTCGAGTTCGGCGTGCAGGCGCGCCAGCGCGGTGCCGTCGTGGGCCTCTTCGGCTGCCGCGAGCTCGCGCTGCACTTGGCGCAGACGCAGGTCACCGTCGAGCACATAGTCGACCGCCAGGCGTTCGAGCGTATCGACCTCCTGGCGCATGTGGGCGATACGCCAGTCGGCCGGCAGCAGACAGTCGCCCGAGTCCGGGTGCAACTCACCGCGGAGCAAGGCGAACAGGCTGGATTTGCCGGCGCCGTTGGCACCGATGAGGCCGGCTTTCTGGCCGGCGTGCAGGGTCAGCTCGGCGTCTTCTAGCAGACGTTGCGGGCCACGCTGTAAAGTCAGGTTCTGAAGTCGGATCATAATGGCGGCGGAGTCTACCAGCTTCCCCCGCAACTGGCGCGAGTAGCACGATGTCCTCTGACCTGTGGAGCTTTGCCCTTGCCGTCTACGCCCGTCCTGGCGTGGAGGATGCCTGCCTGCGCCTGCAATCGGCGGGAGCCAACGTGTGCCTGATGCTATGCGGCTTATGGCTGGAACAACGCGATGTGACCTGTGACGAGGTGCGCGCCCGGCAGCTTGTGGAACTGACAGAGCCCTGGGACCGGGAAGTGGTCCAGCCGTTACGCGCATTGCGCACGCAGTGGAAAACCCTGGCCGACACCGATCCGGTGCTCAAGGGCATGCGCGAGCAGATCAAGGGACTGGAGCTGGAGGCGGAGCGTGCACTGCTGTCGCGACTTGAAGGCGCCGCGCAAGGCTGGAAGCGTGACTCCAAGGAATCGAGTGACTGGCTGAACGTGCTGGCCGGCCCGGCGGCCAACCTGAACCGCGACGCGCTGCAAGTGCTGCGCGTCGCGGCGACCGGCGCTTAGGAAGCGCTGGACGGATTGCTGGCGACGCTCGACACCGGCGCCGGGGATGGCGTGGTTGCGGTGGTCGAGGTAGTGGCGGCCGGTGCCGGTGCTGCAGTCGGAGCCGGGGTTGCCGGTGCGGCAGGTTTGGCAGCAGGCGCAGTGGCAGGTTTTGCTGCAGCTGGTTTTGCTGCTGGCTTGGCGGCAGCTGGCTTGGCAGCGGCAGGTTTTTTCACCGCAGGTTTTGCAGCAGGTTTCGCTGCTGGCTTGGCGGCCGGTTTGGCAGCGGTCGCTGGCTTGGCTGCGGTGGTTGCAGGCTTCGCGGCGGCAGCCGGTTTGGCGGCTGGTTTGGCAGCGGGTTTTGCCGCAGCTTTTGCCGCAGCTTTTGCCGCAGGTTTCGCCGCCGCTTTGGCAGCAGGTTTCGCAGCAGGCTTGGCAGCGGTTTTCGCCGCAGGCTTGGCAGCAGCAGTTTTGGCGGCTGGTTTGGCAGCGGCTTTAGCGGCTGGTTTTGCTGCCGGCTTTGCAGCCACTTTGGTGGCTGGCTTGGCAGCAGGTTTCGCAGCGGCAGTGCTTGCCGGAGCGGCCTTCGCAGCAGCGGTTTTCGCCGCAGGTTTGGCAGCTGGTTTTGCAGCAGCCGGCTTGGCAGCAGCTGGTTTGGAAGTCGCTGGTTTGGCTGCTGTGGTTTTGGCCGCAGGTTTAGCAGCGCTGGCGGCTGCAGGTTTCTTCGCGGCTGGTTTTGCAGCGGCTTTCACTGGCGCTTTTGCCGGGGCTTTGGCCGGTGCTTTTGCAGCAGGTTTGGCAGCCGCTTTTTTCGCAGGCGCCGCTGCCGGTTTGGCCGAACGCAGGGATAACGCCTTGCCGACGGCCTCTTGAACACGACCGACACCCTGGGCCAGTTTCAGGCTTTCCTGGGCATCGCGCTTGAGTTGCAGAATGTAGCTGCGGGTATCGGACTGACGCTCCTTCAGGGCATCAAGCAGATCTTCGAGTTCCTTCACGGCAGCCTTGGCCTTGGTCTGCGCCTTGGCTTTACCGGCCGCTGCTGCGTCCTGCAATTTGGTGCGGGATTTGTGCAGCTTTTCTTGTGCCTTGCCGCGCTGCTTTTCCAGTTTGGCGAGCAGTTTTTCAGCATCAGCCAAGGCTTGGGAGCAAGCGTTTTCCAGATGCTCGAGCAAGCTGCCCGAGAGTTGTTGGAGTAAATGCAACGGAGTGTTTACAGGCTTCTTGGTGGCCGACATGGTTTACCTCCTGGCTGACGTGAGTGCGGCTCATACTAGACCTCTGCTGCTACCGCCGCTAGGGCATGTTGACAGTATCGAAAGCACTCGGTTGCAGGCTTGCGAAAAACTTCTGCGCATTGGCAAAAGCAGTTCACCGTTGCAGACGTTCGCGCTGGCATAATCCACCGCAATTCAGGACGGAGAGTGCCCATGTCGCGCTACCTTTTTTTATCCCTCTGCATGATTTTTTCCTTGGCGCAGGCCGAGGAAAAAAACACTGCAAACGATGCCCACGATCTGGCTTACAGCCTGGGTGCCAGCCTCGGTGAACGGCTGCGCCAGGAAGTGCCGCAGCTACAGATCCAGGCGTTGATCGAAGGTCTGCAACAGGCCTATCAAGGCAAACCGCTGGCACTGAGCGAGGCACGCATCGAGCAGATTCTGGCCGATCACGAATCGCAGACAGCCGAGCAGGCAGCGATGCCTTCGACTGAAGCCGCGATGGAAAACGAGCGACGTTTTCTCACCGCCGAAAAAGCCAAACCGGGTGTGAAGGAACTGGCCGACGGCATCCTGCTGACTGAGCTTTCGCCGGGGAACGGCACGAAGGCCGGCCCGGATGGAAAAGTGCAGGTGCTGTATATCGGCCGACTGCCGGATGGCACCGTGTTCGATCAAAACACACAACCACAGTGGTTCAATCTCGACAGCGTGATCGCCGGCTGGCGCACGGCGCTACAGAACATGCCCGTGGGCGCGAAGTGGCGTCTGGTGATTCCGTCGGATCAGGCTTATGGCGCTGACGGTGCCGGCGACCTGATCGCGCCGTTTACACCGTTGGTGTTCGAAGTGGAATTGCGCGGCGCGACCAGTTGATCGCCCAATAAAAAACGGTGCGCCTGGGCGCACCGTTTCTGATTCTTGCGAGGCTGGATTCAGGCCTGAACCGAATCCTCTTCCTTGTGTGCGGTATGCAGCACTTCGATCAGGCAGTCTTCCAGTTCGAAGCGCTCGTGGAGCAGGCCGCCCAGCTCCTTGAATTTCTCCGCAACGCA
This sequence comes from Pseudomonas sp. B15(2017), assembly GCF_002113215.1. Lineage (NCBI taxonomy): Bacteria > Pseudomonadati > Pseudomonadota > Gammaproteobacteria > Pseudomonadales > Pseudomonadaceae > Pseudomonas > Pseudomonas sp. B15(2017). The sequence continues at coordinate 378,293 of NZ_NEJZ01000003.1, read as the reverse complement.
TTTGCCTTCATCGCAAAGGTCGTTGAATGCGAGCAGCTTTTCGGTGATGACATCGATCCGTGGGTAGATCGTCTCGGCCAGTTCCAGGCCGCGCTTGTCGTTGAAGGCCTTGGCCTCGCCCGTCAGCTGTTCGTAGATCTCGAAGTGGCCGGCCGAGACGTAATCGACCAGCACGCCGCAGAACTCCTGCAAGGGCTTTCGATCCTCGGACAGCGCCTGAGGCTTGGCGCCCAGCTTGTCATAGGCAGCGATCAACTCCTCACGCTCCTGCAGCCAGCGGTCGATCAGCAGATGAACTCCACCCCAGCGTTCCTGAGCATTCTGACAACTTTCGAGCATGGCGATCTCTCTTCCCTTGTGGGTCATGCTGCTCTACACCCGCGCCCCTTCTTGTGGCTAATGCTTTGAGAGGCGGCCAGGCAGAGCGTCATCGAGCAACACAATTCCAATGACACGTGCGGGCCAGATTATGCCCGCACGACTATGGCTTCAAGGTACGCAGGAGAGAAAGTTCATACAAGTGTTTAATCCCTGACCAGCGCCGGGTGCGACGGTTGGCCGCGCAGCGGTCGCTGCAAAGCCATCCAGACCTGTCGCAGCAACTGATAAAAAGCCAGGATCGACATCCCCACAAAAAACAGCAGACTCCACTCCGGAATGCTCAGATCGAACAGCGTCCAGGACAATTCCGCGCAATCGGCGGTGTCGTTGAACATGCGCATCAGTGCGCACAACCACGGCAGGCTGCTGAACATCTCTTCCGGCCCGGGCCCGCAATGCGCCAGTCTTTGCAGGGAATCACTTTGCAACAGCACTTGCCGCCAGGCCGCCGTCATGCCGCCAAGACTGGTCAACAATGCCATCACCCAATACAGCGACAGACCGACACGTTGCGGCCCATGGATCGCAGCCATACCACAACAAAGGGTGAGGACACTCATGAACAGACGCTGGACCAGACACAGGCTGCAAGGCACCAGACCGACCGCGTATTCGAGGTAATAGGAAGCTCCCAGGGCCAGAATCCCCGCAGTGAAAGCCATAAAGAACAGGGAGCGTGAGCAGGCCAAAGACATGGCTTATCCGTAAAAATAAAGACAGGCAGTTACGGTAGAGGAAAGCGCCTCGGGCTTTCAAGGCAGGTCACTGGCGACACTTCATCAGAAGTGTAGGGAAATCCCGACAAGCACAGAAGGATTCGGTGCAGTCCACTGTAGGACTTTGCTCAGGAAGGGATTTACGGGTAACTATTCAGTCACCGGAAGAAAAAGGAGGAGCATCGCTCCTCCTTTCTGATCACGCTCGAACAGCTACGGGTAATGGCGCAGCCAGCAGGCGTTCATCCAGCATCCCGAGCCCTTCCTGGAACAGCAGATTGCTGCGCTCGGTGTCACCCAACCGGGCCAGCAGGCGAGCCAACTCGGCGCAGGCCTCCGGATTACGCTGCACTCGCAGGCTGCTTTCCAGATAATCCCGCGCCTTGCCCCACAGACTGGCTTGCAGGCACAAACGCCCCAACGTCAGCAGCAGGCTGGCGTCGCCCGGATGATCCTTGAGCCAGCCTTCAGCCGCCTGCAACTGACGCGCCGGATCACTGCCGCGCACCAGACCGTAAAGGCGTGCCAGATGGCTGTCGTACTTGCGCTTGAGCGCCGTGCGCAGCACTTCTTCCGCTTCGACCTGGGCACCCAGTTGGCGCAACTGCTCGGCGTAGGCCAGCACCAGCGCCGGTTCCTGGCGCTGGGCAGAAGTCAGCTGCTGCCAGGCTCGGTTGAGCGACTGCAAACCGACTGCGCCATCCTCTTCACGCTGGGCCGCCAGGGACAGATTTTCTCCCCAGGCGCGACGCTCGAGCTCGGTCAGTTCAGCCGGTGGCAGGACTTTGTCCTTGCGCAGCTCCGGCAACAGCCGGATCACGGACGACCAGTCACCGCGCTGCTGATGCAGGCGCTGCAACTGACGCAAAGTCTGGACATTGTGCGGATGGCGCTCGTGCATCGCCTGCAAAGTGACCAGCGCGCCATCGGTATCGCCACGATCGGTCTGCAACTGCGCATGGCTGAGGGCGATCGCCAGCTCGGCCTGCGGCTGACGCTCGAGGGCGCGCTCCAGCAGGCGATCGCTTTCCTCGTAGTGGCCTTGTTCGTTGGCGGCGCGAGCGGCGCCCAGGTAATACAGCAACGGTTGACGCTCGGCTTCGGCGGCCCGGTAAAGGTGGCGCTGGGCACTGGCCCAGCGACCTTCGGCCAGGTCGAGCTGACCATGCTCGATCGCCACCTGCACACGGCGACTGCGGTTGCGTCGCGACCATGGATTGACCACGCCGCCGGAGGTCAGCACCAACTCGACCAGCGCCTTGATGCCCCAGACCAGCAGCCACAGCACCGCGACCACCGCCAGGGTTGCCCACAGGCTCGATTCATAACGAAAGCTTTTGTAGGCGACCAGCACGTAACCGGAATGCTCGGCAATCGCCAGGCCCAGCGCCGCCGTTGCCGCGATCACCAGAAACACGATCACATACAGGCGCTTCATGGTGTCGCCTCCTGAGCGGTGCTCGCGGCCGGTTTGGCGAAGGGTTTCACTGATTCCTCGGCGTTGACGTTACGGCGCTCCAGATACGCCTGCACCGCGCTCAACGTTCCGGCGAGATCCGGCGTGTTGACGGTAACCGGTTGCTTGCTCAGTTCCGCGACCTGCTCGAGCATGATTTTGCTCTGCGGGTTGTCCGGATTGAAGTTGCCGGTGAGGACGTCACGCGCTTCGGCCAGGGCCTGGGTGTAAACCGGCGCCTGGCCGTTGAGCGCAGCCCATTGCGCCTGCTCGAGCGAAAGGCTCAGGGCCAGACGCACCTGACTCAGACTCTGGCCAGCAAGCAGCGGCCGGACGTTTTTGTCAGCGTTGAAATCGATGCGGATGTAACGCGAGATCTGATCCCACCACTGCGCCCAGCGACTGGCGCCATCGCCGTCGGAAGTCAGGCCCAGCAGCGAATCGCCGCGATCCTTGTATTCCGGCGCCAGCTCGGTGAGACCGACGACCTGATCGCGCAAGGCGCCCAGGCGCAGAAACAGCCCGGTGCGATCCGGCTGTTCGGTACTGCGCAGCGCCACAAGGGTTTTCGCCACTTGCTCGCGGGCGGCGAACGAACCGGGATCATTCTGCTCACGCAGGATTTCGTCGGCACCCTGCACCAGTGCCTGAGCGCTGCTGATGTCCTGCAGGGCGGAAAGACGCAGACTGGCCAGACGCAGCAAGTGTTCGGCCTCGGCCAGACGCCAGTCCTTGCGGCTGGCGCCGAGGACGGTTTCCAGACGCTGATTGAGGCGCTGCTGATCGCCCTGAAGCTGGGTCACCAGACGCTGGCGATCGGCAAGTTCATCGGCGCCGGGCAATTGCCCGAGACGCTCAGTCAGTCGTTGCTCGTTGAGCTTCAGGGTCTGTGCCTGATCGTTCAACGCTTGAACCTGACTCAATTGATTTTGAGTGTTGGCCTGCAGGTGTCGCACCTGCCAGACACCCCAGCCACCCACCGCAACACCGGCGGCGCCGAGCAGCAGCGCGAGAATGGCCAATCCGTTGCCTCGGCGCGGTTCGGCGGCCGGTGGCGGTGCATCAACCGGTGCATCGATCACAGGTTGAACGTCATCTTTAGGCAAGGTTGTTTCGCTCACGTATCCATCCTTTGCATTAGAGAACGGGCACGGGATGCTCCCGTAACGCCGTCAGCAAAGCCGCGGCACTCGCGCCGCGACAATCCACAACTGTTCGGGCCCCGGCGGCACTGGCCTGCTCGGCAACCCTTGGGCTTGGAACAAACAACGGCAACTGCGCAAGCACAGGCCAGGTATCGCCGGCCAGTTGGCGCAGGTGCTCGAAACCCTGTCCACTGCTGACCACCAGCCCGTTCAGGCGTTCCGCTGCAATCCTGCGAGGCAGCTCCTGCGGCGCATAGTCCGGCAGGTCGCGACGGTACAACTCCAGATATTCGACACTAGCACCAAGCGCGCGCAGGCGCTCGGCCAGCAATTCGCGTCCGCCCTCCCCGCGCAGGATCAACACCTGCGAACCGGGTACGGCCACCGCCGCCAGAAGACGCGGCAATTGCAGCAAGGCTTCGCTGTCGTCGCCCGCGTCCGGGAAGCTCACATCCAGCCCCCGATCCCGAAGGATCGCGGCGGTCGCTGCACCCACGCTGAACCATGGCATCGTCGGAGTCGACAGACCCAGAGAATCGAGCAGATCCACCGCGATCCGCGCCGCCGGCTTGCTGACCACGATCACGGCGCTATAACGCGGCAGTTGCGTGATCGTGTGGCGCATTGTGTCAGAGACCGGCAGTGGCGCAATTTCCAAAAGCGGCAGACAGCTGCTGAAAAACCCTTGTTCGGCCAGCACGGCGGCGAGCGCCGAACAGTCCTCCGCCGGGCGCGTCAGCAGCAGGCGCCAGGCGGTCACTCGTGACCTGCCTCGCCGTAGACTGCCTTGAGAATATCGTCGGCGCCCTGGCTGAGCAGGTCTTCGGCCACCTGCACGCCCAGCGTCTGGGCTGCGGCACGCGGCGCACGGGCCTGTGCGCTGAGCAGCTTGCCGCCGCTCGGTTCGCCCACCAGACCGCGTAGCCACAATTGATCGCCTTCGAGCACGGCGTAGCAGGCGATCGGCACCTGGCAGCCGCCATTCAGATGTTTGTTGAGGGCACGCTCGGCCGTGACACGGTCAGCGGTGTCGGCGTGATGCAGGGGTGCGAGCAGGGCATGGATTTCCGTGTCGGCACTGCGGCACTCGATACCGACGGCGCCCTGGCCACCGGCCGGCAGGCTGTCGTCGACGCTGATGGCCGAGGTGATGCGGTCTTCGAAACCAAGACGGATCAGACCAGCTGCCGCGAGGATGATCGCGTCGTACTCGCCGGCGTCAAGCTTGGCCAGACGGGTGTTGACGTTGCCGCGCAGGAAACGGATCTCCAGATCCGGACGACGGGTCAGCAACTGCGCCTGACGACGCAGGCTGGAGGTACCGACGATGCTGCCGGCAGGCAATGCATCGAGGCTGGAATATGCATTGGAGACAAACGCGTCACGCGGATCTTCGCGCTCGCAGATGCAGAACAGACCGAGGCCTTCGGGGAAATCCATCGGCACGTCTTTCATCGAATGCACGGCGATGTCGGCTTCGTTTTCCAGCAGCGCGGTTTCCAGTTCTTTAACGAAAAGGCCCTTGCCGCCGATTTTCGACAGGGGCGAATCAAGCAGCTTGTCGCCACGACTGACCATGGGCACCAGCGTCACCAGCAGGCCCGGGTGGGCTGCTTCCAGACGAGCTTTGACGTATTCGGCCTGCCAGAGGGCCAGAGCACTTTTGCGGGTGGCGATGCGGATTTCGCGAGAGGACATGGATCAATCCGTACTGAATAGATACGGCGGATAATAACAGCTCAGCCAAATCCACTTTGACCTGAATCAGAAACGGCGTGGCCTCCCTGGCCTGCAATGCCTGGTGAAAAGAACGAAGAACCGCCCGGAGCCTGCGGCCTAAAGCCCCTGCATCATTTTGCGCACGCCCGCCACATGCCGGCGGCTGACGATCAGCGCGTCACCGTTCAGACCCTTGAGGAACAACTGGAAGTGGCCCAGCGGTGTGCGTTGCAGTCGCTCGATGCGGTCGCGGGCGACCAGCGCGTTGCGGTGGATCCGCACGAAGCGCTCGCCGAATTCGTCTTCCAGTGCCTTGAGCGGCTCATCCAGAAGAACTTCGCCGGCTTCGTGGCGCAAGGTCACGTATTTGTGGTCGGCAATGAAGTACACCACCTGATCCAGCGGGATCAGTTCGATGCCTTTACGGGTGCGGGCGCTGATGTGGCTGCGCGGGCCGTTACCGCTTTCGGCGGCAGGACGGGTCAGGGCCGAGAGCTGGGCCCGGTTGGGACGTTCAGCCCGTTTCAGGGCGTCATGCAGATGTTCGGTTCGCACGGGTTTCACCACATAGCCCACGGCGCTGGCCTGAAGGGCTTCCACGGCAAATTCATCGGGACCTGCGCAAAACACCACGGCTGGCGGGGTCTCGCGTTCGCACAGACGGGCAGCCACCTGCAGGCCATCGAGGCCCGGCATGCGAATATCGAGCAGCACGATATCCGGCTTGTGGCTGTCGATCAGCGCCAACGCCTCTTCGCCATTGGTGGCGCTAGGCTCCAGGACTGTGTAGCCCTCGAGCTCGCTCACCATTCGGGCGAGGCGCTCGCGGGCCAGTGGTTCGTCATCAACGATCAGGACATTCATATTGCGCTGGATTCCTGCGTGAGTCTCGCACAAGGATAGCGTAGACAAGTGGAGTGACGTCCGTCACCGCGATCCACGCTAAGACTAGCGCGAGCGTCAAAAAGTGCCGTACGTCGGCCGGCAATATTTGCCGACACGTGCAACGTACCGACTGACGCCCGTCGCCGACTGCGTTTTACGCAGGGTATGCCAATGGCCAATACACCCACCCCTCTCTCTTCTTATAGTCGGTGGCCGGACCTTTGCGCGATCCGCCGCCACGTCGACCCCTATGTCCTACTGTAGACGCTCGTCAGGCCGATATTGCTCAATCGAAAAATATCCTTGCGCAAATCCCCCGCAGACACCGGCGACTATGGAGGAGGACATGAGAAAAAAACGTATCGACCAGTGTCAGCGACAGGATTGGCAACCCTGTTATTATCCGCGCCAGCGTTTCACGCCTTCTTTCTTCAAGCCGATACGAGCGAATTCATGAGCACTGACAAGACCAATCAGTCCTGGGGCGGCCGCTTCAGTGAACCCGTCGACGCCTTCGTCGCCCGCTTCACCGCCTCCGTCACTTTCGACCAGCGCCTGTATCGCCACGACATCATGGGCTCGATCGCCCACGCCACCATGCTGGCCAAGGTCGGCGTGCTGACGGATGCCGAGCGCGACAGCATCATCGATGGGCTGAAGACCATCCAGGGCGAAATCGAGGCCGGCCAGTTCGACTGGCGCGTCGACCTCGAAGACGTGCACATGAACATCGAAGCACGCCTGACCGACCGCATCGGCATCACCGGCAAGAAGCTGCACACCGGCCGCAGCCGCAATGACCAGGTCGCCACCGACATCCGCCTGTGGCTGCGTGACGAGATCGACCTGATCCTGAGCGAAATCACCCGCCTGCAAAAAGGCCTGCTGGAGCAGGCCGAGCGTGAAGCCGCGAGCATCATGCCGGGTTTCACCCACCTGCAGACCGCTCAGCCTGTGACCTTCGGGCACCACATGCTGGCCTGGTTCGAAATGCTCAGCCGCGACTACGAGCGCCTGGTCGACTGCCGCAAGCGCACCAACCGCATGCCGCTGGGCAGCGCCGCGCTGGCCGGTACCACCTACCCGATCGACCGCGAATACACCGCGCAACTGTTGGGCTTCGACGCCGTCGGCGGCAACTCGCTGGACAACGTGTCCGACCGGGACTTCGCCATTGAATTCTGCTCCGCCGCAAGCATCGCGATGATGCACCTGTCGCGCTTCTCCGAAGAGCTGGTGCTGTGGACCAGCGCGCAGTTCCAGTTCATCGATCTGCCGGACCGCTTCTGCACCGGCAGCTCGATCATGCCGCAAAAGAAAAACCCCGACGTGCCGGAACTGGTACGCGGCAAGACCGGCCGTGTGTTCGGCGCCCTGATGGGCCTGCTGACCCTGATGAAAGGCCAGCCACTGGCCTACAACAAGGACAACCAGGAAGACAAGGAACCGCTGTTCGACGCCGCCGACACCCTGCGCGACTCGCTGCGTGCCTTTGCCGACATGATCCCGGCGATCAAGCCCAAGCACGCGATCATGCGCGAAGCGGCGCTGCGCGGTTTCTCGACCGCCACTGACCTCGCCGACTACCTGGTACGCCGTGGCCTGCCGTTCCGTGATTGCCACGAGATCGTCGGCCACGCGGTGAAGTACGGCGTCGACACCGGCAAGGATCTGGCGGAAATGAGCCTGGAAGAACTGCGTAAGTTCAGCGACCAGATCGAGCAGGACGTGTTCGCCGTGCTGACCCTGGAAGGCTCGGTGAATGCCCGTGACCACATCGGCGGCACAGCGCCGGCGCAGGTCAAGGCTGCCGTGATTCGCGGCCAGGCGTTGATCGCCAGCCGCTAAAAGCCAAAAGCATCGCTGGCAAGCCAGCTCCCACAGGTTCAGTGTCGAACATGCAATTGTGTTTCAACTGAAAACCCTGTGGGAGCGGGCTTGCCCGCGATGACTGATTTCAGAACGCTACAATTTCTACTTTTTGGCCGCGATCATCGCCAAAAACGCCGGCATCTCCGCATCCTTGTCCGCCTCGATCTTCTGCACGTGCGGATTCTGCTCAAGCCGCTCCAGCAGCGCCCTGGCCTTCGGCATCTCCGCCAGCAAATCCAGACCGAACAGCTTGTGCCCCACCGCAGCCGCCAGCGGCACGCTGTAGAGGAAGTACAAATCCGCAATGCTCAGGCTGTCGCCCGCCACATACGGGTCGAACTTGCCGTGACGTCCCAGCGCCGCAAAACCCAGCAGCAATTCAGCCTTGGTTTTCTCTTTGATCGCCTCCGGCAGCGCCGTACCGAAAAACGCTTCGCCATAACAGGCACGGGCCGGCAGCTCGATATACAGCTCGATTTCCTTGGCCACTGCCAGCACCTGGGCACGGGCGAACGGCTCGGTCGGTAACAACGGGACACCCTGCTGACTGCTTTCGAGGTATTCGAGCATCACCATCGTTTCGTTGATGTAACCGCCTTCGGCCCCCAGCACCGGAACCTTGCCGCGCGGGCTGATGGCCAGAGATTCAGGCGTCGGCGTCGGGTAGAACGTGACCTCTTCGAACGGCAGGCCTTTTTCCAGCAGCGCCAGTTTGACCATGTTGTAGTAGTTGCTGACGGAGAATCCATAGAGCTTGAACATTACATGGCCTCCAGGCCGTGCGGGGTGGGCAGTGCCTGTTTATAGATCGCCCGGGGGATTCTCGCCAGCAGCATCACGCCGCTGAATGCGGGTAAACTGGCGCCTTTCCTTGAGGAGCCTGCCATGAGCGAGCCGACTGACATCGACAATGATGAAGAAGAGTTCACCGAATCGACGCTGATCGAAGCGATCGAGAACCAGATCGAAAGCGACAACCCGCCAGCGGCCAAGGCAACCTTCAACAAGCTGACGCTGGTCGGCTACGAGCGCGAAGACATCCTGAACCTGATGGCCCATGTGCTGGCCTACGAAATCGATTCGATGCTCGACGATGACCGCGCGTTCGATACCGAATGGTACGAAACCGCGCTGCGCGCATTGCCGGAACTGCCACCGGAAAAGCAGTAACCGGTCTCGCCCTGTGGGAGCAGGCCTGCTCCCACACAATTTGTCATCCATCTCCACGGCCTTCTTTCGACCCCTGACTACACTGCGGGACAAAAACCCTGACACGCGCACTGGACAGGCCGCGCCGGCAGGTTCACCTTAGGGGCGCTGTCGTCCAATTACTAGAAAGTCTGGAGTCCTTATGTCGCTTACCCCTGAGTTGGTTGCCGAACTGGAAGTCCTCGCACTCTTCAACCTGGACAGTTCCCAGGAAGGTCTGAAAATTCATCAGACCGCTGCCCCGAAGCACATTGCCGCCGCACAACGCCTGTTTGAAAAAGAACTGACAGACCAGCCTGATGGCGGTTACCTGACCAGCCTCGGTCGCGATGCCGCACAAAACGTGCAAACCGTACTGACGATTCTCAAAGAGCAGCAAAACGCCTGATCCTCCCGACTTTGCCCACGGAAACCCCTGCCACGGGATTTCCGCGGGCCAGCCATGAACGTTGCCCACCGCCCAACGTTGGAAATCTGACGTCAAAAAAACAAATTCAGCTTAAAACTCCTGCTGCTCAGGCGCTAAACTCCCGGACACCCGAGACCCCTTGCCTCCGAGCCCTGCGCGCCGGTTTGAGCCGACATGACCCGCACCCATGAAATCCGCCCCGACCTGGACGAAGGCATCGACCGCAAGGTACTCAGCCAGCTACGTGCACGTTTTCTGAAACTCAATGAAGGTCGCCTGAACCGGGCACTGGAAGGCCTGTCGACGCGCCAGCAAAGTGTGCTGACGCTGCTGCCGCTGTTTTTTCACGTCAATCATCCGCTGTTGCCCGGTTATGTCTCGGGCGGTACGCCGGCCGGGCTGTCGAATTACGAACCGGACGCCGACGCGCTGGCCGAAGCCCAGCGCCTGACCCGCTCGTTCTCCTACAAACCGCGTCACGGCAGCAACCCGCCTCGACCGATTCATGGGCTGTTCCTGATGGGCAGCCTCGGCACGCTGGCCCAGGCCGATCAGAGCGACATGGACGTTTGGGTCTGCCACGCCCCCGACCTGAGCGACAGTGAACTGGCCGAACTGCGCAAGAAATGCCAGTTGCTCGAAACCTGGGCTGCCAGCCAGGGGGCAGAAGCGCATTTCTTCCTGATCGACCCGGTGCGCTTCGTCAAAGGCGAACGCGACACCCAGCTCAGCTCTGAGGATTGCGGTACCACCCAGCACTATCTGCTGCTGGACGAGTTCTATCGCACCGCGATCTGGCTCGCCGGGCGCACGCCGATCTGGTGGCTCGTGCCGGTCTACGAAGAACGCGCCTATGACGCGTACACCCACACCCTGATTTCCAAGCGGTTTATCCGCAACGATGAAACCCTCGACCTGGGGCCGATGGCGCACATTCCGCCGGGCGAGTTTGTCGGCGCCGGGCTGTGGCAACTGTTCAAGGGCATCGAATCGCCTTACAAGTCGGTACTCAAGCTGCTGCTGACCGAGGTTTACGCCAGCGAACATCCACAGGTGCAATGCCTGAGCCTGCGCTTCAAGCAGGCCGTATTCGCCAACCGGCTCGACCTCGACGAGCTGGACCCGTACATGGTGGTTTACCGGCGGATCGAGGAATACCTCACGGCGCGCAACGAACCGGAGCGTCTGGAACTGGTGCGCCGGGCGCTGTACCTCAAGGTCAACCGCAAGCTCACCGGCAACACCCGCACCCAGAGCTGGCAGCGTTCACTGCTGGAACGACTGGCCAGCGAATGGCATTGGGACCAGCGGCAACTGGCACTGCTCGACAGCCGCAGCCAGTGGAAAGTCCGCCAGGTCAGCGCCGAGCGCCGGGCGCTGGTCAACGAGCTGAATTACAGCTACCGCTTTCTGACCCAGTTCGCCCGCACCGAACAGACCGTCAGCCTGATCAACAAGCGCGACCTCAACGTTCTCGGCCGGCGCCTGTACGCCGCGTTCGAACGCAAGGCGGACAAGGTCGAGTTCATCAATCCCGGCATCGCCCCGGATCTGGCCGAAGACACCCTGACCCTGGTGCAATCGCCGAACAAAAAGGAACCGGGCCAAACCCAGTGGGGCCTGTACAACGGCAGCCTGACGGCGCTGGAGTGGGAACATTTCGCGCCGATCAAGCGCAGCCGCGAGTTGCTGGAACTGCTGACCTGGTGCCACCGCAACGGCGTGATCGACAGCAGCACCCGACTGGCCCTGCACCCCGGCACCAGCGACCTGAGCGAATTCGAACTGTTCAACCTGCTCGGCAGCCTGCAACAGAGCATCGCCCTGCCCTTGTCGACCGTTGCCGAAGAACCGCTGCTGCGCGCCGCCGTGCCCAGCGAAGTGCTGATGCTGGTGAATGTCGGGGTCGACCCGCTCAAGCATCACCGCGACCTGAACATCCTGATGACCACCGAGCGTACCGATTCGCTGAGCTACGCCGGTGTGCGCGAGAACCTGGTGCTGACCCTGGATCAGGTCACGCTCAACAGCTGGAACGAGGTACTGGTCAACCGCTTTGACGGTCCGCATGCCTTGATGGACTGCCTGCGCGATTACCTCAACAACCTGCCGCGCGGACCGCAACAACCATCGCTGCGAGTGCGTTGCTTCTGTCACAATCGCGCGCAATTCATCGCCCGCCGGGTGGAAGAAATCGTCGACACCGCGCAGACACTGCTGTTAAGCGATTTGAATCACCGCTACCTGATCCAGGTGCAGCAGCACTATCACGTGCTGGAACTGGTGCCGGGCCAGGTCAGCCATGTGGCCCTCGCCACCCTGCCGGCGCTGCTTGATTACCTTGGTGAGGAACAGCCGCGCTACAGCCCGCTGCACCTGGATCCGATGGCGCTGGAAGACCACGACCTGGCGCTGATCCTGCCGATGGGCCAGCCCGAATGCATTCAGGTGTTCTACCGGCTCACCGAACAAACCGCCGAACTGTACGTACTCGACGAGTTCAACGCGCTGTGGCAGCAGCACTTGCCCTATCACGACGAGCAAAGCCTGTTGGTGCCGTTGCAGCGATTCCTGCAATCGATCCAGTTCCGCCGCGAAGCACTGCTGCCGATGGACTCGGGCCACGCCGTCAGCCTTGAAATCTTGTATTACCAGTTATTGCCATCAGGGCCGGGACGCGCGCGACGGGTCGAAATGCGCCCGGCGCCGCAGACGCCGGTCAACAAACCGTTCTACGACGTGCAGGCGATCGTCGGTAAAGCCGCACCCGGCGAAGTGCAGGTCACGCTGTATTGCAATCAACGGGAATTCAGCGAGCTGGAACATGGCGACCAGCTGTTCAGCGTGGTCGCCCGGGAGATCGTCGGGCAGCGCCGGGAAACCGAGCGCTACCGCTGCTACATCACCGACCTCGACCTGTCGGGTGTGATCGGTGACGGGCAGAGTTCAAGCAATCTGTATCTGCGTTACAAGGCCGACCTGGAACGCTCTCTGAACGAGGCGCTCGAGCAGGTCTGAGGCGGGTTATTCCGGGAAGTCGCCGCCGTTGGCCGGCTGCGACTCGACTTCCAGCAAGGTCAGTTTCAAGGTCTTGCCGCCCGGTGCCGGCCAGTCGATGTGCTGACCGACTTTGAGGCCCAGCAGCGCACTGCCGACCGGGGCCAGGATCGAGACTTTGCCTTCGTCGGCGTTGGCGTGCTTCGGGTAGACCAGGGTCAGGTGGTAGTCCTTGCCACTGCTTTCTTCACGGCAGTGCACACGGGAATTCATCGTCACGACATCGGCAGGCACTTCATCGTGACCGACCAGGGTATCGGCGCGGTCCAGTTCGGTTTGCAGCGCGATCACGCCCGGCAGCGAGTCATCCAGGCTGTCGATCAGGCGCTCCAGACGTTGCACGTCCAGACGGGTAAGGGTGATGGAAGGTGCGGTCATGATCCGGGCAGACTCCTTTCTTCTGCACACAAAAAAAGCAAAACCCCGCCAAAAAAGACGGGGTTCTCACCAGGCCTCGATGGGTTGAGGCGTTTCCGGACACTATCACAGCTCAAAAAATATACAAGCTACGCTCCGGCGAGCTGCCGGCGCTGAGCCGCCTGCGCACAAATCACGCGACGGCGCTCGTCATCGGCCGAACGCCACTCGCGGATGTCTTCGACATGGCGCATGCAGCCGCGGCAGACCTTCTGCTCATCCAGCCGACAGACGCCGGTGCACGGCGATGGCACGGCCGGGCTGACGTTGCTGTAGAGCGGCTTCGGCGGACGGACGGGCGCGGTATCAGTCACGAAATCACAGGCCTTCGAAATCGAATTCGGTGCCGGCCTGCTGCTTGACGATGCGCTCCAGCATTTCGCCCAGCTGCTCTTCGCTCTTGTCGCACATCCAGCGTTCGCTTTCTTCGTCGTAGTCGAAGTGGAAACCACCGGACACCGCGGCCAGCCACAGCTGACGCAACGGTTCCTGACGACTGAAGATCAGCTGGGTGCCGTTCTCGAACTTGACGGTCAGCACACCGGCCGAGTTCTCCATGTCGATGTCCATGTCGCTGTCGTCGAAGATGTCTTCCAGTTTTTCCTGGGTTTCATCGACCAGATCGTGGAAACGGGCTTCGGACAAACTCATTGCGGCAACCTCAAAAAATGTCTGATCAGGCTCAAGCGCCGCAAGATACGGACGCTGCCGGCCGATTGCAAAGGATAACGACCAAGCGCCCTGCCCGGCGACGAAATATCCACCCGCCACGCGGGAAAAGTTTCCGCGCCGCAGCCCGAGCCCCGCCGGACGGGAGTTCCGTCGCATAGGCAAGCTGCCGGGTGGCCGGTATACTCCGGCGCAATTAACGCATATTCAAGGATTTCGCCATGAAGCGCCTGATCTCTTCCATCGCTGCGATCGTCGCGGTTGCCTGCCTCGTTTCGGCTTGCGGTCAGAAAGGCCCGCTGTACCTGCCCGATGAAGATCAGGACCCGGCCGAGCAAGCCCAGTCTTCGCAAAAGCAGCCTGTCTCCAAGGCACACAAGCACGACGTTTACTAAGGGATCGCCATGGACGCTTTTAACTACCGTGGCGGGGAACTGTTCGCGGAAGGTGTGGCGCTGTCCGCCATCGCCGATCGCTTCGGCACACCGACCTACGTCTACTCCCGCGCCCATATCGAGGCCCAGTACCTGGCCTACGCCGATGCGCTGGCCGGCATGCCGCACCTGGTCTGCTTCGCGGTCAAGGCCAACTCCAACCTCGGTGTCCTGAATGTCCTGGCCCGCATTGGCGCCGGCTTCGACATCGTCTCCCGTGGCGAACTGGAACGCGTACTGGCCGCCGGCGGCAGCCCGGACAAGATCGTGTTCTCCGGCGTCGGCAAGACCCGTGACGACATGCGCCGCGCGCTGGAAGTCGGCGTGCATTGCTTCAACGTCGAATCCACCGACGAGCTCGAGCGCCTGCAGCTGGTCGCCGCCGAGCTGGGCGTTCGCGCGCCGATCTCGCTGCGCGTCAACCCGGACGTCGATGCCGGCACCCACCCGTACATTTCCACCGGTCTCAAAGAGAACAAGTTCGGCATCGCCATCGCTGACGCCGAAGACGTGTACGTGCGTGCCGCGCACCTGCCGAACCTGGAAGTGGTCGGCGTTGACTGCCACATCGGTTCGCAACTGACCTCCCTGCCACCGTTCCTCGATGCCCTCGACCGCCTGCTGGATCTGGTCGATCGCCTCGGCGATTGCGGCATCCACCTGCGCCACATCGATCTCGGTGGCGGCCTGGGTGTGCGTTATCGCGATGAAGAGCCGCCATTGGCCGCCGATTACATCAAGGCCGTGCGCGAGCGTCTGGTCGGTCGCGACCTGGCACTGGTGTTCGAACCGGGCCGCTTCATCGTCGCCAACGCCGGCGTGCTGCTGACCCAGGTCGAGTACCTCAAGCACACCGAGCACAAAGACTTCGCCATCGTTGACGCGGCCATGAACGACCTGATCCGCCCGGCGCTGTACCAGGCCTGGATGGACGTGACCCCGGTCAAGCCACGCGAGACCGCTGCGCGTACCTACGACGTCGTCGGCCCGATCTGTGAAACCGGCGATTTCCTCGCCAAGGAACGTGAACTGGCGCTGGAAGAAGGCGATCTGCTGGCCGTGCATTCGGCCGGTGCCTACGGTTTCGTGATGAGCTCCAACTACAACACTCGCGGCCGTGCCGCTGAAGTGCTGGTGGATGGCGATCAGGCTTTTGAAGTGCGTCGCCGCGAGACCGTGGCCGAGCTGTTTGCCGGCGAAAGCCTGCTGCCGGAGTAACCCCATGCTGCTGCGTTTTACCAAGATGCACGGCCTGGGCAACGACTTCATGGTCCTCGACCTGGTCAGCCAGCACGCGCACATTCAGCCCAAGCACGCAAAAATGTGGGGCGACCGGCACACCGGCATCGGTTTCGACCAGTTGCTGATCGTCGAGGCGCCGAGCAATCCGGACGTGGATTTCCGCTACCGGATCTTCAATTCCGACGGCTCCGAAGTGGAGCAGTGCGGCAACGGTGCGCGCTGCTTCGCCCGCTTCGTGCTCGACAAGCGCCTGACCGCCAAACGGAAGATCCGCGTCGAGACCAAGGGCGGCATCATTGAACTGGACGTGCGTAACGACGGCCAGATCGGCGTGAACATGGGCGCCCCGCGTCTGGTGCCGGCGGACATTCCGTTCCAGGCGCCGGAGCAGGCCCTGAGCTATCAGGTCGATGTCGACGGTACGCCGGTCGATCTGGCGGCGGTGTCCATGGGCAACCCCCATGCGGTGCTGCGGGTCAGCGATATCAACACTGCACCGGTGCATGAACTGGGGCCGAAAATCGAACACCATCCGCGCTTCCCGGCACGGGTCAACGTCGGTTTTCTCCAGGTCATCGATCGCCATCGCGCGCAACTGCGCGTGTGGGAACGCGGCGCCGGGGAAACCCAGGCCTGCGGCACCGGTGCCTGCGCTGCTGCTGTAGCGGCGATCAGTCAGGGGTGGATGGATTCGCCACTGCTGATCGACCTGCCGGGCGGGCGTCTGTCCATTGAATGGGCAGGCCCCGGCCAACCGGTGTTGATGACCGGCCCGGCAGTGCGCGTATACGAAGGACAAGTGCGTCTTTGAGTGAGCAGAAGCCATGACCGATAAGCCTCAGGTACCCGCCCGACAATCCGGTGAATCAGCGTCCGAGAGCCTGGAGGCGGCAGCGGTTGCCGCGTACCTGGAGGCTCATCCGGACTTCTTCGTCGAGCATGAAGAACTGCTGCCGTCCCTGCGCATCCCCCATCAACGCGGCGATACCGTCTCGCTGGTGGAGCGTCAGATGGCCATTCTGCGCGACCGCAACATCGAGATGCGTCATCGCCTCTCGCACCTGATGGACGTCGCCCGGGACAACGATCGCCTGTTCGACAAGACCCGTCGCCTGATCCTCGCCCTGATGGACGCTGCCACTCTGGAAGACGTGGTGATCAGCGTCGAAGACAGCCTGCGCCAGGATTTCCAGGTGCCCTTTGTCAGCCTGATCCTGCTCGGCGACAACCCGGCCCCGGTCGGTCGCTGGGTGACCCACGCCGATGCGCAAACCGCCATCGGCGGCCTGCTTACCGAAGGCAAGAGCGTCAGCGGCAGCCTGCGTGAACACGAGCTGGACTTCCTGTTCGGCGAAGAGCAACGCAAGCAGATCGGCTCCACCGCCGTAGTCGCCGTCAGCCATCAAGGCATCCACGGGATTCTGGCTATCGCCAGCCGTGATCCGCAGCACTACAAGAGCTCGGTCGGCACGCTGTTCCTCAGCTACATCGCCGAAGTCATGGGTCGCGTGCTGCCACGGGTCAACAGCTCCCTGCGCTCGGTACGCTGAGCATGGAACGACAACTGGACGCTTACTGCGAACACCTGCGCAGTGAGCGGCAGGTGTCGCCGCACACGCTGTCAGCCTACCGCCGCGATCTCGATAAAGTCCTCGACTGGTGCAACAAACAGAACATCGGCAGCTGGCAGGCACTGGATATCCAGCGTTTGCGCAGTCTGATCGCCCGCCTGCATGCCCAGGGCCAGTCCTCGCGCAGCCTGGCGCGCCTGCTCTCGGCGGTGCGCGGGCTCTATCACTATCTGAACCGCGAAGGCCTCTGCGATCACGATCCGGCCACCGGCCTGGCACCGCCCAAAGGCGAGCGCCGCCTGCCGAAAACCCTCGACACTGACCGCGCCCTGCAACTGCTTGAAGGTGCTGTGGAGGACGATTTTCTCGCGCGGCGCGATCAGGCGATTCTGGAGTTGTTCTATTCCTCCGGCCTGCGCCTGTCGGAGCTGACCGGGCTCAATCTCGATCAGCTCGATCTGGCCGACGGCATGGTTCAGGTGCTGGGCAAGGGCAGCAAGACGCGCCTGTTGCCGGTCGGCAAAAAGGCCCGGGAAGCGCTGGAACAATGGCTGCCTTTGCGGGCGCTGACCAATCCGGCGGACGATGCCGTGTTTGTCAGCCAGCAAGGCCGACGTCTCGGCCCGCGCGCGATTCAGGTGCGGGTCAAACTGGCGGGCGAGCGCGAACTGGGACAGAACCTGCACCCGCACATGCTGCGGCACTCCTTCGCCAGCCACCTGCTCGAATCCTCCCAGGACCTGCGCGCGGTGCAGGAACTGCTCGGCCACTCGGACATCAAGACCACCCAGATCTATACCCACCTGGACTTCCAGCATCTGGCGGCGGTCTACGACAGCGCCCATCCACGGGCCAAACGCATGAAAGGCGACGATTCATGAGTATCCAGTTGATCACCTTCGACCTCGACGACACCCTGTGGGATACCGCCCCGGTGATCGTCAGCGCCGAAGCGGTTTTGCGCGAATGGCTGAGCGAACATGCGCCGAATCTGGGCGCGGTGCCGGTGGAGCATCTTTGGTCGATCCGCGAGCGGGTGCTGGCCAACGAACCGGGACTCAAGCACCGCATCAGCGCGCTGCGCCGGCGAGTGCTGTTCCATGCGCTGGAGGAAGCCGGGTACGCCCACGGCGAAGCGTCGGAACTGGCAGACAAGAGTTTTGAAGTGTTTCTGCATGCGCGGCACCAGATCGAGGTGTTCCCGGAGGTCGAGCCGATCCTGGAAACCCTCGCCAAGCACTACGCCCTCGGCGTGGTCACCAACGGCAACGCCGATGTACGTCGTCTCGGGCTGGCGGACTACTTCAAGTTCGCGTTGTGCGCCGAAGACATCGGCATCGCCAAGCCGGATGCGCGACTCTTCCACGAAGCGTTGCAACGCGGTGGCGTGAGCGCCGAAGCCGCCGTGCATATCGGCGATCATCCCGGGGATGACATCGCCGGGGCGCAGCAGGCCGGTCTGCGAGCGATCTGGTTCAACCCGGCCGGCAAGGTCTGGGAAGCGGAACGCCTGCCGGATGCCGAGATTCGCAGCCTGACCGATCTGCCCGCGGTGCTCGCCCGCTGGAACAGCCGCCGCTAGATTTCTTTCGCCCATGAAAAAGCCCGCAGCGACGGCGGGCTTTTTCAGCAAGCAAGCGGCACGCCTCAGATAGGGCGGCTGCCGTACTTGTTGTCCGGCTTCTTGGGCGGATCGGCGACCACGTTGGCCTCCACTTCCTGAACCTTGCCACCGCGCGCAAGGAACTCTTCCATGGCCTTGGCCAGGGCATCGCGCTCCTTGTTCTTGGCTTCGATGCTCGGCAACTCGTCGACCGATACCGCAGCCTTGGCCTTGCCTTTGGCAGCCGGGGCCGGCGTATCGTCACCGCCATCGTCTTCAGCAACGTCTTCCGCTGCTGCTTCCAGACCGTCTTCGGCCTCGTCTTCGTCGCCTACTTCGAGGTCGTCGTTTTCCAGATCATCGTCGCTCATGTTCTACCTCATGACTTGCGAAAAGCAGATTAGTTATAGACCAGCTTTAGCGACTGTCGAAAGTCGCCGGAAAAAAATCGGTAACCATTGGTGACCAACGGTTTATGCCTCTTCACCGTGCAAGGTGGCGAGGACTTTACGGGCACCGCCATGATCACGGTGCTCGCCCAGGTAAACGCCTTGCCAGGTGCCCAGTGCCAGTCGGCCCGCCGTTATCGGCAAACTGATCTGACAGCCCAGCACGCTGGCCTTGAAGTGCGCCGGGAGGTCGTCCAGGCCTTCGTCGTTATGCTCATAGCCGTCTGCTCCTTGTGGGATCAGACGATTGAAAAATCGTTCGAAGTCGCGACGTACCGCCGGATCGGCGTTCTCGTTGATGGTCAACGACGCCGAGGTATGCTGCAGCCACAAATGCAACAGACCGACCCGGCATGCCTTGAGTTCGGGCAGGCCGGCGAGCAACTCGTCCGTCACCAGATGAAAGCCCCGGGGCCGCGCCCGCAGGGTTATCAGAGTCTGTTGCCACATACAGTTCTCCGCACGTTCGGGGCGCATTCTAGCGCGCTCTGGAAAAAAACAAAGGCCCTGATGTTCCTTCAATGATGTAAGCCTTTGGCCGCAGAAAAACACTCGTCGTAAACACGACCAAAGCCGTACGAAAAATCCTTTCAGCTATATCAGGGAAGACAAATTCCAGACAAAAAAATGCCCGGCAAGCCGGGCAAGTTTTTGCGGCGCGTGCTTACAGGTTGTAGCCGCGCTCGTTGTGTTGTGCCAGATCCAGGCCGACCGATTCTTCTTCCTCGGTCACGCGCAGACCCATCACGGCATCCAGCACCTTGAGGATGATGAAGGTCACGATCGCGGTGTAGATCACGGTGAAGCCGACGCCTTTGCACTGAATCCAGACTTGTGCGGCGATGTCGGTGACGGTGCCGAAGCCACCCAGCGACGGAGCGGCGAACACACCGGTGAGGATCGCGCCGAGGATACCGCCGATACCGTGCACGCCGAAGGCATCCAGGGAGTCGTCATAACCGAGTTTGCGTTTCAGGGTGGTGGCGCAGAAGAAGCACACCACGCCCGCTGCCAGACCGATCACCAGTGCGCCCATCGGGCCCACGGTGCCAGCGGCCGGAGTGATCGCAACCAGGCCTGCAACCACACCGGATGCGATACCCAGTGCGCTTGGTTTGCCGTGGGTGATCCACTCAGCGAACATCCAGCCCAGTGCGGCAGCGGCGGTCGCGATCTGAGTCACCAGCATCGCCATGCCGGCGGTGCCGTTGGCGGCTGCGGCGGAACCGGCGTTGAAGCCGAACCAGCCAACCCACAGCATCGCCGCGCCCATCAGGGTGTAACCCAGATTGTGTGGCGCCATCGGGGTGGTCGGGAAGCCTTTGCGTTTACCCAGTACCAGGCAGGCAATCAGACCGGCCACACCGGCGTTGATGTGCACCACGGTGCCACCGGCAAAGTCGAGTACGCCCCAGTCCCACATCAGGCCGCCGTTGCCGGACCAGACCATGTGCGCGATCGGTGCATAGACCAGGGTGAACCAGATGCCCATGAAGATCAGCATCGCGGAGAACTTCATCCGCTCGGCGAACGCACCGACGATCAGCGCCGGGGTGATGATCGCGAAGGTCATCTGGAAGGTGATGAAGACCGCCTCGGGGAACAGCGCCGCCGGGCCGGTCAGGCTCGCTGGCGTGACACCGGCCAGGAACGCCTTGCCGAATCCACCCACGAACGAGTTGAAGTTGACGACGCCTTGCTCCATGCCGGTGGTGTCGAACGCGATGCTGTAGCCATAAATGACCCACAGGACGCTGATCAGGCCGGTAATGGCGAAGCACTGCATCATCACGGAAAGAATGTTTTTCGACCGGACCATACCGCCGTAGAACAGCGCGAGGCCGGGAATGGTCATGAACAGTACGAGGGCTGTGGAGGTGAGCATCCAGGCGGTGTCGCCGGAGTTCAGGACTGGAGCTGCCACTTCGTCTGCCGCCATGGCCAGGCCGGGCATTACGATAGACAACAGGGCTCCTAGCCCTGCGAATTTACGCAGAGTCATATTGTTTTCTCCTGGGGCGTTGGGTTTGTGGCGGCGTTTAGATCGCGTCGGTATCGGTTTCGCCGGTACGGATGCGGATCGCCTGTTCCAGATTGACCACGAAGATCTTGCCGTCACCGATCTTGCCGGTGTTGGCAGCCTTGGTTATCGCCTCGATAACCCGATCCAGATCCTTGTCGTCGATGGCAACGTCGATTTTCACCTTGGGCAGAAAATCGACCACATACTCCGCGCCGCGATACAGCTCGGTGTGACCCTTCTGCCGACCGAAGCCTTTGACTTCAGTAACGGTAATGCCCTGCACGCCGATTTCGGACAGCGACTCGCGCACGTCGTCCAACTTGAACGGCTTGATGATGGCAGTGACTAGCTTCATGAAACTCTCTCCCGAATTGGTGGACTTGCCCCAGGAAAACAAACCCGACTCAAGTCTAAGCGCAGTGCCTGGCTTTGTAACGCTTCGTTGTCGACGCCAGCTAACCGCTCCAGACGAAACTCCCCGCTCCGTCTGCCGCACTGCATTCGTCACAGCGACTGCATCAGTGCATGGGTCGAAGGTGACTAAGCAGAAAGCTTGCCATCTCGCCAAAAACCCCTGATTTCAATCCCTTGGCCGCTGTCGCAGATGCCATCACCCAAATGGCACTCGGGATACGCACAACAACGGTGCGCGGCCGTGCATCCAGTTGCGCGAAAAGCGTGCATCCGTGCCTGCGTCAATGACTATAGACACTGCGTGATACACTGCCGGCCATTGTTTCCAGGACATATCCCATGCTCGCGCCCAAAGACTTCCTCGACGCCCTGAGCGGCACCGCCTCCCGCCTGTTCAGCGGCGATACGCCCTTGCCAAAAGCCGAAATCGAAAGCCAGTTCAAGATGCTGCTGCAAAGTGCCTTCAGCAAACTGGACCTGGTGAGCCGCGAAGAGTTTGACAGTCAGATGGTGGTGCTGGCGCGCACTCGCGCCCGGCTCGAAAGCCTTGAGGCGAAGGTGGCTGAATTGGAAGCGAAGCTGACGCCGCCGGCTGAGTAACACCTCGTGTCTTTGTGAAAGCGGCCCCTGTGGGAGCGGGCTTGCCCGCGAATGAAGGTCGGAACGACCTTTCTGCGATTCAGGATTCGCTATCGACTCTCGGCAGAATCCTACAGTTTGCAACCCCGCCATCCGATTGCGTCGTGAAGCCCTGATTCCTAAGCTCACCCAATGCTGAATGTTCAGCACTGGGTTTGGCGACCCGGAAAGCTTAAGGCGCACGACAACCATGATGGCGGCTGTGTTTACCGCCACATCGAGTCATGGCGGTTGTGCGTGGGAGACCTTCGGGTCTGCCGGGTTCCTTTTGCTCCGGTTCGCCAACCCGCGTACGACTGCCACCCAATTGTTTGGCGACAATTGAGGGCAGCCCTAAAGCAAAAGGAGCTGTTCAATGAATAACGAAGAGACGTATCTCACTCCTCAGGTTTTCACTCGCCACAAACTCCCCCTCCACGCCCTGCTCATCCAGAACCAACCCTGGTTCTCCGCCCGCGACCTGGGCCGCCTGCTGCACATTTACCTCAACGAACGCATGCTGCGAAAACTCGACCCCGACCAATACCAAACCCGCAAAACCCTGATCCACAATCAGATCGAAAACACCCTCCTGATCAGCGAATCCGGCATCTACGCCCTCCTCGTCTACCACTACTGCCCCGAATACCGTGCCCTGCGCGAATGGCTCACCCATCAAGTCATCCCCACCCTGCGCGACGCCCAGCACCCCACCACAAGCGAACGCCCACAGCTAAGCCTGCTGAATTGGCCCGAGATGTCGTTGAGTTTGCTGCACTGGAATAACCAGCCGTGGATTCGGTTGCAGGATGTGCCGTTGATGGTGGTAGAACGGGAAATGCTAAAGCGCCCAGAACCGGGCACTTGGTGGAAGAGGGCTTCGCGGATGCTGCAATCGCTATAGGCCCGCATGCCGGAGCTGGGCCCTGCGTAAATCGTAAGTCGACTGAAGACTCATCCAGAACTCAGGCGGGGTGTTGAGGTGAATTGCCAGTCTGATTGCCAGATCGGCGCAGATCCTGAGCTGGCATTTCACAAGCTTCTCGATCTCGGTTTCAGGCCAGTTCGTGGGCATGGCCAAGTCCGTGACCGTCATGCCCAACGGCTCCATGAACTCCTTATTCAGAACCTCGCCGGGATGAATCGAGCGCATACCATTGCGGTTCATTTTTCGCCTCCAGAGGCTGCATTGAGCGGCCAAACTGGAGCACCCGACTTTGCAATACAAGACCGTCGAGTCGCTTTCACTAGCGTCCTACAACTATTAGGGCATGCCCCTACAAAAATCGGCGTCTACGCCTGGTTATGCAGTCCTTACACCTGTCATTACATTGGCAAACGAAAATGCACCCATCAGGAAGGAGGTCTCTGTGAAGGATAAAAAGAGAAAGACAAAGCTACTTCAGGTTGTTGAACTACACCTCGAAGCACTTCGACTGGCTGGAAATTTGTCAGCCAATCAACGGAGGTTTATTGAAGTTGCCGTTACGTGCGGACCTGAGCTTGAGCCAAGTGGTCTGTTAGCAGGCAGAAGATGAATGCATAGGCCCGCACAACCGCTTTCTGATACGTCTTGTAAACCTCTACTCAAACGCTAGAACCCCGCTCAACTACCCTTAAAAAACCCGCAGGAAGCGGCCCCGATTCAACACAAGGAACGACCATGTCCCTCGCCATCGTCCACAGTCGCGCCCAGATTGGCGTGGATGCTCCCGCTGTCACCGTCGAAGTCCACCTGGCCAACGGCTTGCCCTCGCTGACCATGGTCGGCCTGCCCGAAGCGGCGGTGAAGGAAAGCAAGGATCGGGTGCGCAGTGCGATCATCAATTCCGGGCTGCAGTTTCCGGCGCGGCGGATCACTCTGAATCTGGCGCCGGCGGATCTGCCCAAGGATGGCGGGCGGTTCGATCTGGCGATTGCGCTGGGGATTCTGTCGGCGAGCGTGCAGGTGCCGACGTTGACGCTTGATGACGTGGAATGTCTGGGTGAGCTGGCGTTATCCGGCGCTGTGCGGGCGGTGCGCGGGGTGTTGCCTGCGGCGCTGGCAGCGCGCAAGGCCGGGCGGACGCTGGTGGTGCCACGGGCGAATGCCGAGGAGGCTTGTCTGGCTTCGGGACTGAGGGTGATTGCGGTGGATCATCTGCTGGAGGCCGTGGCGCATTTCAATGGACATACACCGGTCGAACCCTATGTCTCGGACGGGCTGATCCATGCCGCCAAACCCTATCCCGACCTGAATGAAGTACAGGGCCAACTGGCCGCCAAACGGGCGCTGCTGATTGCCGCCGCTGGCGCACACAACCTGCTGTTCAGCGGGCCACCCGGGACGGGCAAGACGTTGCTGGCCAGTCGATTGCCGGGGTTGCTGCCACCGCTGGCCGAGAGTGAAGCGCTGGAGGTGGCGGCGATTCAATCCGTCGCCAGTGGAGCGCCGCTGACCCATTGGCCGCAGCGCCCGTTTCGCCAGCCGCATCACTCGGCCTCCGGGCCGGCACTGGTCGGTGGCAGCTCAAAACCGCAACCCGGCGAAATCACCCTCGCCCATCACGGCGTGCTGTTTCTCGATGAGCTGCCCGAGTTTGATCGCAAGGTGCTGGAGGTTCTGCGCGAACCGCTGGAATCCGGCTGCATCGTGATCGCAAGGGCCAAGGAACGGGTGCGGTTTCCCGCGAGATTCCAACTGGTCGCGGCGATGAATCCCTGCCCCTGTGGATATCTGGGCGAACCAAGCGGCAAGTGCTCCTGCACACCGGACATGGTGCAGCGCTATTGCAACAAACTGTCGGGGCCGTTGCTGGACCGGATCGATTTGCACCTGACAGTAGCGCGGGAGGCGACAGCGTTGAACCCTGCCGTGAAACCGGGAGAAGACAGCGCCAGCGCGGCCACATTGGTCGCCGAGGCCCGCGAGCGTCAGCAAAAACGCCAGGGCTGCGCCAATGCGTTTCTCGATTTGCCGGGGCTGAAGAAGCACTGCAAGTTATCCACAGCCGATGAAGCCTGGCTGGAGACGGCGTGCGAAAGACTGATCTTGTCGTTGCGCTCGGCGCACCGGTTGCTCAAGGTGGCGAGGACATTGGCGGATCTGGAGAAATGCGCGGATATCAGTCGCGAGCATCTGGCCGAAGCGTTGCAATACCGGCCGGCGACTCAGTAAATGCCGCGATGGTGGTGGGCCAAAACGCGAGCAGGCTCGCTCTCACAGGTCCTACAAGAAGCCTGGGGAAGCGAGCCTGCTCGCGATAGCTACTTCAAAGAGGCCTCAACGGAAGCGGTCGACCTCCTGGCGCAGGTCGGCTGCCAGGCCTTCCAGTTCCTTGGCGGTGATTGCCAGGTTGGACACCACCTCGCGCTGCTCGCTGTTGGCCATCGCGATGCTCTGCAGGTTGCTGCTCAACAGCGTCGCGGTGCTGCTCTGTTCCTGGGTCGCGGTGGTGATCGCGGCAAATTGCTGGCCTGCCGAACGGCTCTGCTCATCGATCCGCGCCAGCGCCGATGCGACGTTGGCGTTACGCGACAGGCCTTCCTGCATCAGCACGTTGCCTTGTTCCATGGTGCTGATGGCGTTGCCGGTTTCCTGCTGGATGCTATGGATCATGCCGGAGATTTCATCGGTCGCCTGACGAGTGCGCGACGCCAGATTGCGCACTTCGTCGGCCACCACGGCAAAACCCCGACCCTGTTCACCGGCACGGGCCGCTTCGATGGCGGCGTTGAGTGCCAGCAGGTTGGTTTGTTCGGCAATCGAGGTGATCACGCTGACGATGCCGCCGATTTCCTGGGAGCGCTGACCCAGCGTGTTGATCACGGTCGCCGTGGTGTTCAGTGCGCCGGCAATCTGCTCCAGCGAGGACGACGCTTCTTCCATCGACGTGCGACCGATCTGGGTCTGCTGAGCGTTTTCCTGGGCCAGACGCTGGGTGTTGCCCATGTTGTCGGCAATGTTCAGCGACGTGGCGGAGAACTCTTCAACCGCACCCGCCATGCTGGTGATTTCGCCAGACTGCTGCTCCATGCCTTCATAGGCGCCGCCAGACAGGCCGGACAGCGCTTGAGCCCGACGGTTGACCTCTTCCGAGGCGCGGCGGATGTGCTCGACCATGGTCGACAGTGCCTGGCTCATCTGGTTGAAGGCGCGGGCCAACTGGCCGATTTCGTCATTGCTCGACACGCTCAGACGCACGCTCAGATCACCGGCACCCAGGGCTTCCGCCTGACGTACCAGATCACCCAAAGGCGCCAGTTTGCTGCGCAGCAACCAGACCACGGAGCCGACCGCCAGCAACATTGCCAGCAGACTGCCGATGGCCAGTTGGGTACCCACGCTCCAGGTCACCGCGCGAATCTCGGCCTTCGGCATGCTCGCCACCACCGACCACGGGCCGCCTTCGAACGGCACGGCAATGCTGTAGAAGTCTTCGGACTTGTCGCTCCAGAACCGACCTTTACCCGGCGTTTTCGCCAGATCATTGATCACAGGAACCGCTTGATCCAGCGCCTGCACGCCAGCCGGCGCCACCAGCCATTGGTTCTTTTCGTCCAGCAGTGCCAGCGAGCCGGTCTGGCCGATGCGGAAGCGCTTGAGGTTTTCGAACTGGGCGTTCTGCGCGTCGGTGTAATCGAAGCCGACGAACAACACAGCAATCACCTTGCCGCTGCTGTCACGCACCGGGGTGTATTGAGTCATGTAGGAGCGATCGAACAGCAAGGCGCGGCCAACATAACCCTGCCCCGCCATCAACTTCGCGTAGGCCGGGTGAGCGTGATCGAGCAAGGTGCCGATGGCGCGACTGCCATCCTGCTTGGTCAGCGAGGTGCTGACCCGCACGAAGTCTTCGCCGCTGCGCACGAACAGCGTGGCGACACCCGCCGTCATCTGCTTGAACTCGTCGACTTCCTTGAAGTTGTTGTTCAGCACTTCGCTGCCCAGATGCAGGCCTGGGGTCTGGGTGCCAGCGACGTTGACCGGCTCGCCCGGATGAATGCTCAGGCCGGCGCTGAAGCGCTTCTCGAACAATCCGCTCAGGCGCTGGGTGCTTTCACGCAGCGTGCCGTGGAAAGTGCTCAACTGATCGGCGAGCAGGCGTGCCTCGCTGGCCAGGTGTTCTTCACGAGTGGCGAGGTTGGCGGTGTCCAGCGAACGCAGGGCGAACACCGTACTGCCGCTGATGACAATCGCCAGTATCACGGCGAGCGCGAGGCCCAGCTGCGAGGCGATCCGAGCGCGAGGTTGAGACATGGACAGCTCCTGGCCGAGCCACGGGATCCTCCTTGATCCTGACTCGGAAATTTTTCTAATAGTGGGGGTGAATCGTGGATACCGGCACGACGGTTCCACATGCACGTATTCGGCGGTAAAACCGAATACTTGAGCGAATAGCAGGGTTATGGCGAAAGGCCGGCATTGTGCAGGCTCGAACGTTTCAGCTCAAGCGTGTGACCGCCGGCAGCGTCATGGCGCGGACTTCGCCTTGCAGGAAGTCGCTCAGGCGGCGCAAACGTTCACCTCCCGGACGGGTTTTTGGCCACACCAGGTAATAATTCAGTCCGCTGGCGACCGCCGTCGGCCACGGCAGACTCAGGCGTCCTTGCGCGACATCCTCGGCCACCATCAGCAAATCCCCCATGGACACACCGTAACCCCGGGCCGCCGCAATCATCCCGAGTTCCAGGGTATCGAACACCTGCCCGCCCTTGAGTGACACCTGATCCGACAACCCCATGTGTTCCAGCCAACTGCGCCAGTCCCGGCGATCCGGCGTCGGGTGCAGCAATTCGGCGCTGGCCAGCCGTGCAACGTCCCAGGGCTGGTCGTTGAGCAGGTTCGGCGCGCCGACCGGAATCAGTTCCTCTGGAAACAGCAGGCTGGCTTCCCAGTCCGGCGGGAAATGCCCGTCACTGAGCAACACTGCGCAATCGAAGGGCTCGTTGTTGAAGTCCACCGAATCCACGTCCATCCAGGCGCTGGTCAGTTGTACCTCGTTGCCCGGCTGCAGATGGCGGAAGCGACTGAGCCGCGCCAGCAACCAGCGCATGGTCAGGGTCGACGGAGCTTTCATGCGCAGGATGTCATCTTCGGCGCGCAAGGTATTGCAGGCTCGCTCCAGGGCGGCGAATCCCTCGCGGATACCCGGCAGCAGTAGGCGCGCCGACTCGGTCAGTTGCAGATTGCGACCGCTGCGATGGAACAAGCGGCAGGCGAAATGCTCTTCGAGTGTGCGGATGTGCCGGCTCACCGCACTTTGCGTGATTGACAACTCTTCGGCGGCCCGCGTGAACGAACTGTGACGGGCCGCCGCTTCGAATGCGCGCAGGGCATACAAGGGTGGAAGACGACGGGACATGCACAACGCTCCAATGGCGGGATTGCGCCAACTTAGCAGAATCGTCGCAGGATGAGTTTTAATCATGCCACCCATCCTTTTTATCCCTTTGTGCAACCCGCACCAAACCCTGAGAATCGACGGTCTCCTGCTCCCTCTTTTATATGGATGTGAACACCATGCAGCGTCCTGTGCGTACCGAACTCTGGGCCATCCTGCGGCTGGCGGGGCCGTTGATTGCTTCGCAGTTGGCGCACATGCTGATGGTGCTGACCGACACCCTGATGATGGCGCGCCTCAGTCCCGAAGCGCTGGCCGGAGGTGGTCTGGGCGCAGCCAGTTATTCGTTCGTGTCGATTTTCTGCATCGGCGTAATCGCGGCGGTCGGTACCCTGGTGGCGATTCGTCAGGGCGCCGGCGACATCATCGGCGCCGCCCGCCTGACTCAGGCCGGGCTATGGCTGGCGTGGCTGATGGCACTCGGTGCCGGGTTGCTGTTATGGAATCTGAAACCGGTGCTGTTGCTGTTCGGCCAGACCGAGACCAACGTCAACGCCGCCGGGCAGTTTCTGATCGCCCTGCCCTTCGCCCTGCCCGGCTACCTGAGTTTCATGGCCCTGCGCGGTTTCACCAGCGCCATCGGCCGGGCAACACCGGTGATGGTCATCAGCCTCGCCGGCACCGTGGCCAACTTCCTGCTCAATTACGCGTTGATCACTGGCATGTTCGGCCTGCCGAAACTGGGCCTGACCGGTATCGGTCTGGTCACGGCAATTGTTGCCAATTGCATGGCACTGGCGCTGGCCTGGCACATCCGCCGGCATCCGGCCTATAACGCCTACCCGCTGCGTGAAGGCCTGTCGCGGCCGAACCGGCAGTACCTGAAAGAACTCTGGCGCCTGGGTCTGCCGATTGGCGGCACCTACGCGGTAGAGGTCGGGCTGTTCGCCTTCGCGGCGCTGTGCATGGGCACCATGGGCAGCACCCAACTGGCGGCGCATCAGATTGCGCTACAAATCGTTTCGGTGGCATTCATGGTGCCGGCGGGGATGTCGTATGCGATCACCATGCGCGTCGGCCAGCATTACGGCGCCGGGCAATTGAGCGATGCGCGGATGTCCGGGCGGGTCGGTATCGTCTTCGGTGCAGTGGTGATGCTGGGGTTTGCGATGGTGTTCTGGCTGCTGCCGAATCAGCTGGTCGGTTTGTTCCTCGACCATAACGATCCGGCATTTGCCGAGGTGATTCGTCTGGCCGTGAGCCTGCTGGCCGTGGCGGCGTGGTTCGAGCTGTTCGACGGCACACAGACGATCGCCATGGGCTGCATTCGCGGGCTCAAGGATGCCAAGACCACGTTTCTGGTCGGGCTCGGCTGCTACTGGCTGATCGGCGCGCCGTCGGCATGGCTGATGGCGTTCCATCTGCACTGGGGGCCGACCGGCGTTTGGTGGGGTCTGGCGCTGGGACTGGCCTGCGCGGCAGTGAGCCTGACGCTGGCATTCGAATGGAAGATGAAGCGGATGATTCGCCTTGAGCCGCAAGTTCAAGGCTTCAAGATCGCTCAGCCCGAGTGAGTTTCCCTGAGGGAGCAAGCTTGCTCCCACAGGTATTTGAGGCTAAACCACGATACCCAGCGGCGGCTGACTGGCATCAGCCACCAGATACTCAACCAGCTCGGCCAACGGCAGCGGCTTGCTGATCAGATACCCCTGCACCTGATCGCAACCGAAACCGCGCAACAGATCCAGTTGCTCGCGGGTTTCCACCCCTTCGGCCACCACTTCCAGGTGCAGGTTGTGCGCGAGGTTGATCATCGCGTGCACCAGTTTGCGGTTTTCTTCGCGTTGCTCCATGCCGCCGACGAAACTCTTGTCGATCTTCAGCAAGGTGATCGGCAGGCTGTTGAGGTGCACGAACGACGAGAACCCGGTGCCGAAGTCATCCAGCGAAAAACGCACGCCGAGGCGACCGAGCGCGTCCATGGTCTGCTTGACCAGATCGCTGCGGCGCATCACGGCGGTTTCGGTCAGTTCGAATTCCAGCCATTGCGCCTCGACACCGCGCTCGGCGATCAAGCGGCTGAGCGTCGGCAGCAACTGGCTATCCTGAAACTGGCGGAACGACAGGTTGATCGCCATGTGCAGCGCCGGCAGACCGCGCTCGCGCAACGCCTGCATGTCACGCAGGGCCCGGGAAATCACCCAATAACCCAGCGGCACAATCAGGCCGCTCTGCTCGGCCAGCGGCACAAATTCGCTCGGCGCAAGCAAGCCGCGCTCACTGTGACGCCAGCGCACCAGCGCTTCGAGGCCGACGATCTGGCCATCCTGCAGATTCAGACGCGGCTGGTAATGCAGCTCCAGCTCATCGCGGCGCAAGGCCCGGCGCAGCTCGCTTTCGAGGTCGGCCATGCTCCGCGCGTTGCGGTTGATCCGTTCGTTGAAGATGTGAAACGTGCAGCCCTGGGTGCTCTTGGCCTGTTGCATGGCGATGTGCGCATGCCACATCAGCGGATCGGCGCCGCCCTGGGCCCGGGCATGAGCGATGCCGAGGCTGGAACCGATCAACAGGCTTTCGCCATCGACCCAGTAAGGTTCGGCCAGGGCTTCGGTGATGCGTTCGGCCATCCATTCCGCCCGTTGCGGGGCGCGGCGGGTGTCGATCAGCAGGGCGAATTCGTCGCTGCCCAGGCGTGCCAGTTGATCGCCGACTTCCAGCTGACTTTTCAGCCGTGCGACGACTTGCAGGATCAGGCGATCGCCGGCCTGATGGCCGAGGGCGTCGTTGGCGTGGCGGAAGTTGTCGAGATCGAGGTGGCCGAGGGCCAGGCCGCGACCGTCGTTTTCGGCGAGGCGCGCCGTGAGCAGGGTCTGGAAGCCCTGGCGGTTGGCGATGCCGGTCAGCGGATCCTGTTCGGCCAGGCGTTGCAGGGTGTTTTCCAGGACGCCGCGTTCGCGCACATGCCGCAGGCAACGCCGGAGCATGCCGGCATCGAGGGCATCGAACACCAGCCAGTCGCTGACGCCATCGGGCGCGGTCGCCGGCTCCTGTTCCAAAAGCAATACCGTCGGCAGGCTGCAACGGCCGGGCGCCGGCTGCAACGCGGGAACGGTCAACAACACCGCGTGGCGGTTGTCTTCGAACAGGCTGCTGACCGACTCCCAGTTCGGCGCGCTGATCAGCACCGCCGCACTCCCCAACGGAGCCAGACACTCGCGCAATAACGCTGTCCACGCTGGCTCTTCGGCCAGTAGCAGCAAACGCAAGGGTTCGACAGGCGTAGTCAAGCTGACTCCCTAGACTCTGCAATGATGTGGGCGGCGGGCATTATGCCGTTGCGGCAACCAATGACCAAACGACAACGGATATCAAAACGTTATTTTGTGTCACGAATGAGAACATTAGCCGCAAAATCACCGCGCATCCTGCGTGAAAGTAACAAAACCGGCAAATTTCAATCGCGTGCTGCGTCACAAGTCGGAGAGAGCAGCACAAATCGCTGAGCCTGTTAAAATGCCGGCCCATTTCGTCAACGACTCCCGAATTTCCGTATGTCCCGACTCAATCCCCGGCAGCAAGAAGCCGTGAACTACGTCGGCGGCCCTCTATTGGTGCTCGCCGGTGCTGGCTCCGGCAAGACCAGCGTGATCACGCGCAAGATTGCGCACCTGATCCAGAACTGCGGCATCCGCGCCCAGTACATCGTCGCCATGACCTTCACCAACAAGGCCGCGCGCGAGATGAAGGAACGGGTCGGCACCCTGCTGCGCCCCGGCGAAGGTCGCGGCCTGACGGTCTGCACCTTCCACAACCTGGGCCTGAACATCATCCGCAAGGAACATGAACGGCTGGGCTACAAACCCGGTTTCTCGATCTTCGACGAAACCGACGTCAAGTCGCTGATGACTGACATCATGCAAAAGGAATACGCAGGCGACGACGGCGTCGACGAGATCAAGAACATGATCGGCGCCTGGAAAAACGACCTGATCCTGCCGGCCCAGGCCCTGGAAAACGCCCGCAACCCGAAGGAACAGACTGCCGCCATCGTCTACACCCACTACCAGCGCACGCTCAAGGCGTTCAACGCGGTGGACTTCGACGACCTGATCCTGCTGCCGGTGAAACTCTTCGAAGAGCACGCCGACATCCTCGAAAAGTGGCAGAACAAGGTGCGTTACCTGCTGGTGGATGAATATCAGGACACCAACGCCAGCCAGTACCTGCTGGTGAAAATGCTCATCGGCAAGCGTAACCAGTTCACCGTGGTGGGCGACGACGACCAGTCGATCTACGCCTGGCGCGGCGCACGGCCGGAAAACCTGATGCTGCTCAAGGACGACTATCCGTCCCTGAAAGTGGTGATGCTGGAGCAGAACTACCGCTCCACCAGCCGCATCCTGCGTTGCGCCAACGTGCTGATCTCGAACAACCCGCACGAATTCGAGAAGCAGCTGTGGAGTGAGATGGGCCACGGCGACGAGATCCGCGTGATCCGCTGCCGCAACGAGGACGCCGAAGCCGAGCGCGTGGCGATGGAAATTCTCAGCCTGCACTTGCGCACCGACCGCCCGTACAGCGATTTCGCGATCCTCTATCGCGGCAACTACCAGGCCAAGCTGATCGAGCTGAAACTGCAGCACCATCAGGTGCCGTACCGTCTGAGCGGCGGCAACAGCTTCTTCGGCCGCCAGGAAGTGAAAGACCTGATGGCCTACTTCCGCCTGATCGTGAACCCGGACGACGACAACGCCTTCCTGCGGGTGATCAACGTGCCGCGTCGGGAGATCGGTTCTACGACCCTGGAAAAACTCGGCAACTACGCCACCGAACGCAAGATCTCGATGTACGCCGCCACCGACGAACTCGGCCTGGGCGAGCATCTGGACAGCCGCTTCACCGATCGCCTGTCGCGCTTCAAGCGTTTCATGGACAAGGTGCGCGAGCAGTGCGCCGGCGAAGACCCGATTTCGGCGCTGCGCAGCATGGTCATGGACATCGACTACGAGAACTGGCTGCGCACCAACAGTTCCAGCGACAAGGCCGCGGACTACCGGATGAGCAACGTCTGGTTCCTGATCGAAGCCTTGAAAAACACCCTGGAAAAAGACGAAGACGGCGAAATGACCGTCGAGGATGCCATCGGCAAACTCGTTCTGCGCGACATGCTCGAACGTCAGCAGGAAGAAGAGGACGGCGCCGAAGGCGTGCAGATGATGACTCTGCATGCGTCCAAGGGCCTGGAATTTCCTTACGTGTTCATCATGGGCATGGAAGAGGAGATCCTCCCGCACCGTTCCAGCATCGAAGCCGACACCATCGAAGAAGAACGCCGACTGGCCTACGTGGGCATCACCCGCGCGCGCCAGACCCTCGCGTTCACCTTCGCCGCCAAGCGCAAACAGTACGGCGAGATCATCGACTGCGCGCCCAGCCGCTTCCTCGATGAGCTGCCGCCGGACGACCTGGCCTGGGAAGGCAACGACGACACACCGACCGAAGTCAAAGCCGTGCGGGGCAATAGCGCATTGGCAGATATACGCGCGATGTTAAAGCGCTAGAATTGACCACTTTTTTAAAACCTTAGGGCGCACAAGGCGCCAACAGAGGACAGCTTCATGGAAGCCCTGCACCAGAAAATCCGCGAACAAGGCATTGTGCTTTCCGACCAGGTCCTGAAGGTCGACGCCTTCCTGAACCACCAGATCGACCCGGCCCTGATGAAGCTGATCGGCGACGAATTCGCCACGCTGTTCAAGGATTCGGGCATCACCAAGATCGTCACCATCGAAGCGTCGGGCATCGCCCCGGCGATCATGACCGGTCTGAACCTCGGCGTGCCGGTGATCTTCGCCCGCAAGCAACAGTCCCTGACCCTGACTGAAAACCTGCTGTCGGCGACGGTCTACTCGTTCACCAAGAAGACCGAAAGCACCGTGGCCATCTCCCCGCGTCACCTGACCAGCAGCGACCGCGTGCTGATCATCGACGACTTCCTGGCCAACGGTAAGGCCTCCCAGGCGCTGATCTCGATCATCAAACAGGCCGGCGCCACCGTCGCGGGCCTGGGCATCGTGATCGAGAAATCGTTCCAGGGCGGCCGTGCGGAACTGGATTCGCAGGGTTATCGCGTCGAGTCGCTGGCTCGCGTGAAATCGCTGGCGGGCGGCGTCGTGACCTTCATCGACTGATCACTGACTCAACTGCGCCGCAATACTTGTGGGAGCGAGCTCGCTCCCACAGTGTTTTGTGTAGCGGTTACTGCGCGGTGGCCTTCAGGCCCGTAAGCAACAACCGCTGAAACAGGTCTTCCTTCAGGCCTTCCGGGTGGGTCAGCTGCATGCGCGCCAAATGCTCCGGATACAACGAAGCCTGCGGCGCATCCAGCGCGGCCTTGCCCAGTTCCAGAATCTCGGTCAGCTTGAATTTGCTCTTGAGCCAGTTCAGCGCCCGTAACAGATCCTTCTCGACCTCAGTGAAATCACAGCCCAGCGGATATTCCGGAAACAGGTTCGGATGCCGTGCGGCAATCGCCTTCAAGCGTTGTGGGGTGTTGTCGGTAAAGCGCGGATCGAGACGGAAATCCTTCGGCAGCTTGCCGACCTTCTGCGCCTGTTCGATCAGGCCTTGCTGGAAGCGCGAGTCGCTGATGTTCAACAGCGCCTCGATCACCACCGCATCCGATTTGCCGCGCAGGTCGGCGATGCCGTACTCGGTGACGACGATGTCACGCAGGTGCCGTGGAATCGTGCAGTGGCCGTACTCCCAGACAATGTTCGAACTGACATCGCCGCCGGACTCGCGCCAGCTGCGCAGCAGCAGAATCGACCGCGCATCGTGCAGCGCATGGCCCTGGGCAACGAAGTTGTACTGCCCGCCAACGCCGCTGAGCACCCGCCCGTCTTCCAGTTGATCCGCCACCCCGGCGCCCAGCAGGGTCATGGTGAACACGGTGTTGATGAAGCGCGCATCGAGGCGTTGCAGGCGCTTGAGCTCTTCCTGACCATACAGCTCGTTGATGTAGCTGATACGGGTCATGTTGAATTCGAGGCGTTTGCTCAGCGGCAACTCGCGCAAGCGCTCATAGAAACTGCGCGGCCCGAGGAAGAAACCACCGTGAATCGACAAGCCGTCGGTTTGCGCCGCCTCGTCGAGAGTCCCGGCGTTGGCCTGCTCCTGAGTCTGCACATCCGGGTAGACCTTGCGCCGGATGATCCCGGCTTCGGCCAGCACCAGCAGGCCGTTGACGAACATTTCGCTGCAACCGTACAGGCCCTTGGCGAACGGCTCGATGCCGCCCTCGCGTTCGATCAACTGTGCCCACTGGCTGAGGTTCACATCGCTCAGCAAGTGCTTGTACGAGGCGTTGTCAGCCTGACGCGCCAGCAACGCAGCGGTCAGCGCATCGCCCATCGAACCGATGCCGATCTGCAAGGTGCCGCCATCGCGCACCAGGGTGCTGGCGTGCAGACCGATGAAGTGATCCTGAAACCCGACGGGCATGTTCGGCGTGGAAAACAGCGTGCTGCTGTCCTTTTCATCGATCAGCAGGTCGAAGTTGTCGATATCGACTTCGGCATCGCCCGGCATGTACGGCAACTCGGTATGTACCTGGCCGACCAGCAGAATGGTCTCCCCCGCTGCCCGGCGTTTGGCGATCATCGGGAACAGGTCGAGGGTGATGTCCGGGTTGCAGCTCAGGCTCAGGCGATCGGGATGTTCGCTGCTGCTGGCGAGCAACTGCGCCACCAGGTTCAGGCCGGCGGCATTGATGTCGCGGGCCGCGTGGCTGTAGTTGCTGCTGACGTAATCCTGCTGGGCCGGCGCACTGTTGAGCAGGCTGCCGGGCTGCATGAAGAACTGTTCGATGCGAATGTTGGACGGCAGGCTGTCGCGGTGCAGGTCGGCGAGGAAGTCCAGCTCCGGGTAATCGCCAAACACCCGCTCGACGAAGGGTTCGATTAAGCGCTTCTGCAACCCATCGCCCAATGCCGGACGGCCGAGGCACAGGGCGGTGTAGATCGTCAGTTGCCGTTCGGGCAAACCGGCGATGCGGCGGTACAGCGCGTTGACGAAGGGGTTGGGTTTGCCCAGCCCCAGCGGCAGGCCCATGTGGATATGCGCCGGCAACCGCGCCAGTACGTCGTCCACTGCCTGTTCGATCGAACACAACTGCACCATCTGAAGCCTCCTGCCCGTTCCGTGAATAGAGGTACGACCGAGATTGCCGGTTGTTTGCTGCAAAGAACAGCCTCAGGCCCAAATCGCGCGTACAAAAAAACCGTCCGAAGACGGTTTTTTTCGTCGAAAGCGCGGCTTATTTCAGGCCGGACATCTTCTGGATCGCGCCCTTCAGCTCTTCATCGGAGCAGTCGGCGCAGGTGCCTTTCGGTGGCATGGAGTTGATGCCGGTGATGGCCTTGGCCAGGATGCCGTCGAGGCCGCCCTGGTGATCGGCGCGCTCTTTCCAGGCCGCGGTGTCACCGATTTTCGGTGCGCCCAACAGGCCGGAGCCGTGGCAAGCGTTGCAATGTTTGGCAATCACTTCGTCCGGCGTCTTGGCACCGCCACCGCCGCCTGCCGAAGCAGCGACTTCCATCCCCTTGCACTCTTGCCCTTGAACACACACCTGGCCGACCGGCTCGAGGCGTTTGGCAATGTCGTCATTCGTCGCAGCTTGAGCGCTGACAGCCCAGAGGGCCAGTACGGTTGCTGGTGCAGCCAGCATTTTCATAATTAGGTTCACGCGTTCACCCTCAATGGTGGCTATTCACGCCTGCGGCCACGGTTCGCAGGCGGGCGCAAGTATAGCGGTTAGCCCGCTTCACTGAAACAACCCCAAAGTCGAAGGGGTTATATCGCGCTGTGGAACAACGGTTCGGGTGCCTTCGCCGTGTGGCCTGGCGCCTCTTTGTTTAAAAATTCGCCGGCGTGGCTGCGCTGATTAGTCGCGCCGGCGCATCGAACGGATTACGGAAACGATGCGGCTTGGTACTTTCAAAGTAGTAGCTGTCGCCAGCTTCGAGGATAAAAGTTTCAAGACCCACCACCAGCTCCAGGCGCCCTTCCACCAGAATCCCGGTTTCCTCGCCTTCGTGGGTGAGCATTTCTTCGCCGGTATCGGCGCCCGGCGGATAGATTTCATTGAGGAACGCGATGGCCCGGCTCGGGTGCGCGCGACCGACCAGTTTCATGGTCACGGCGCCGTCGGAAATGTCGATCAGCTCGTTGGCCTTGTAGACGATCTGAGTCGGTTTTTCCTGCAGGATCTCTTCGGAAAAGAACTCGACCATGGACATGGGAATCCCGCCCAGAACTTTCCTCAGCGAACTGATCGAAGGGCTGACGCTGTTCTTTTCGATCATCGAAATGGTGCTGTTGGTGACGCCCGCGCGCTTGGCGAGTTCACGCTGAGACAGTCCTTTGAGCTTGCGGATCGATTGCAGTCGTTCACCGACGTCCAAGGTGGGAGCCTCCTGATGCTGTAGAAATATTGAGCGTTATCATGGCGACAGCGTTCAGTATTTACAACACTTGGGCCCCGCTTGCGCTTCAACCCTCGGAATAGAGCCTTGGCACCCGACGCAGGTTGCAGAAGATCTGGTACGGAATGGTGTCCGCCCACTTCGCCACGTCGCTGGCGAGGATGTTTTTGCCCCACAGCTCGACAGTCGAACCGAGGCCGGCTTGCGGCACGTCGGTCAGGTCGATGCACAGCATGTCCATCGACACCCGGCCAAGAATGCGGCTGCGCTGGCCGGCCACCAGCACCGGCGTGCCGGTCGGCGCCTGACGCGGATAACCGTCGGCGTAACCCATGGCAACCACGCCGATGCGCATCGGTTTGTCGGTGATGAATTTGGCGCCGTAGCCCACCGGCTCACCGGCCGGCAGTTCGCGCACGCTGATGACTTTCGACTCCAGCGTCATCACCGGTTGCAGACGCTCGGCCACGGCGTTGGCTTCTTCGAACGGGGTGGCGCCGTAGAGCATGATGCCCGGGCGCACCCAGTCGCTGTGAATCTGCGGCCAGCCCAGCACCGCCGGCGAGTTGCGCAGGCTGACTTCAGCCGCCAGGCCCTGACGTGCCGCTTCGAACACCGCAACCTGATCGGCGCTGCTCTGCTCGTGCAGCTCATCGGCCCGGGCGAAGTGGCTCATCAGCACGACTTTCGCCACCTTGCCGCTGGCCAGCAAACGCTGGTAAGCCGCCGGGTAATCCTTCGGATGCAGGCCGACACGGTGCATGCCCGAATCAAGCTTCAGCCACACGGTGATCGGTTTGCTCAATGCCGCCTGCTCGATTGCTTCGAGCTGCCACAGCGAATGCACCACGCACCAGAAATCGTGCTCGACGATCAGCGCCAGTTCGTCCGCCTCGAAAAAGCCTTCGAGCAACAGCACCGGTGCACGAATCCCGGCAGTTCGCAGCTCCAGCGCTTCTTCGATGCACGCCACCGCGAAGCCGTCCGCTTCAGCCTCCAGCGCCTGGGCGCAACGCACTGCGCCATGGCCGTAGGCATCGGCCTTGATCACCGCCAGTGCCTTGGCACCGGTAACTTCACGGGCGATACGGTAGTTGTGACGCAGGGCTTGAAGGTCGATCAGGGCACGGGCAGGACGCATGGCAGCAGACTTCTTGGCGGTCATGGAAATAAAAACCGGCGCTGGCTGACGGCGTGAACCGCCAACAGCACCGGGAGAGGGATCTTTACAACGGGTTACGGTAATGCAGCGACGATGGAGATCTCGACCAGGATGCTCGGCTTGGCCATCTTCGCTTCCACCGTGGCGCGGGCCGGGGCGGCTCCCTTGGGCAGCCACTGGTCCCACACCGAGTTCATGCCGGCAAAGTGCGCTTCGATGTCCTTCAGGTAGATCGTCGCCGACAGCAGATGCTGCTTGTCGGTGCCGGCCAGATCGAGCAGACGCTCGATGTTGGCGAGTACGTCGCGGGTCTGCTGTTCGACACCGGCATTGAAGTCATCGCCGACCTGCCCGGACAAATACACCGTACCGTTGTGGCTGACGATCTGACTCATGCGCTCATTGGTGAGCTGGCGCTGGATTGCCATGCTTTGCGGACTCCTGGGTGGTGTTGCCATAACGGGAAATATCGAGGCCTTCGGCGCTGATTTGAGGTTTTTTCTTCGCCATCAGGTCGGCCAGCAAGCGACCGGAGCCGCACGCCATGGTCCAGCCGAGGGTGCCGTGACCGGTGTTCAGGAACAGGTTCTTGAACGGGGTGGCACCGACGATCGGTGTGCCATCCGGGGTGGTTGGGCGCAGGCCGGTCCAGAAACTCGCTTCGGCCAGATTGCCGCCCCGAGGATAAAGGTCGTTGACGATCATCTCCAGGGTTTCGCGCCGGCGCGGGTTCAGCGACAGGTCAAAACCGGCGATCTCCGCCATGCCGCCGACGCGGATGCGGTTGTCGAAACGGGTGATCGCGACCTTGTAGGTCTCGTCGAGAATGGTCGACGTCGGGGCCATGTCCGGATTGGTGATCGGAACGGTCAGTGAATAGCCCTTCAACGGATACACCGGGGCCTTGATACCCAGCGGCTTGAGCAGTTGCGGCGAGTAACTGCCGAGGGCGAGTACGTAGCGGTCGGCGGTTTCCAGCTTGCCGTCGATCCACACGCCGTTGATGCGGTCGCCGGCGAAGTCGAGGCGCTGGATGTCCTGACCGAAACGGAATTCCACACCCAGTCTGGTGGCCATTTCAGCGAGGCGAGTGGTGAAGATCTGGCAGTCACCGGTCTGGTCGTTCGGCAGGCGCAGGGCACCGGCGAGGATGTCGGTGACACCCGCCAGAGCCGGTTCGACGCGGGCAATGCCGGCGCGGTCGAGCACTTCAAACGGCACGCCGGACTCTTTCAATACGGCGATGTCCTTGGCGGCGTTATCCAGTTGCGCCTGGGTGCGGAACAACTGAGTCGTACCGAGGCTGCGGCCTTCGTAGGCGATGCCGGTCTCGGCGCGCAATTCGTCCAGGCAGTCACGGCTGTACTCGGACAGGCGGACCATGCGCTCCTTGTTCACCGCGTAACGGTTGGCGGTGCAGTTACGCAGCATCTGCGCCATCCACAAGTATTGGTCGATGTCGGCAGTGGCCTTGATCGCCAGCGGCGCGTGACGTTGCAGCAGCCACTTGATGGCCTTGAGGGGCACGCCCGGCGCAGCCCACGGCGAGGCGTAGCCCGGCGAGACCTGGCCTGCGTTGGCGAAACTGGTCTCCATGGCCGCGGCGGGCTGCCGGTCGACCACCACCACTTCAAACCCGGCACGGGCCAGATAGTAAGCACTGGCGGTACCGATGACGCCGCTACCCAAGACCATAACGCGCATTTTTGTATCCCTCTCGCGGCGTGCCGCGTACGTCTGTTGTTAGAGCAATGATGCGCGCAGTGTAAAAAAGATTCGCCAGTGCTTTTCACTGTATAAGCGCCTATATTTGGCGACAATTCTCGGCAAAAACCCTTTTCACGGAGGCGCATCCCCTATGCGTACCAACACTCAGACCAAACGTGAGCTGGACAAGATCGACCGCAACATCTTGCGGATTCTGCAGGCGGACGGGCGGATTTCATTCACCGAACTGGGCGAGAAGGTCGGGCTCTCCACCACGCCGTGTACCGAGCGGGTGCGGCGCCTGGAGCGTGAGGGAATCATCATGGGCTACAACGCCCGCCTGAATCCGCAGCACTTGAAGGGTAGCCTGCTGGTGTTCGTCGAGATCAGCCTCGACTACAAATCCGGCGATACTTTCGAAGAGTTCCGACGTGCGGTGCTGAAGTTGCCCCACGTGCTGGAGTGCCATCTGGTGTCAGGGGATTTCGACTATCTGGTGAAGGCACGGATTTCCGAGATGGCCTCGTACCGCAAGCTGCTGGGCGACATCCTGCTCAAGCTGCCGCACGTACGTGAATCCAAGAGCTACATCGTGATGGAAGAAGTGAAAGAGAGCCTGAGCCTGCCGATTCCGGACTGAACGCTCAGACCAGCACCTGTCGGTTTTCCGCCATGTACTCGAACACCTGCTTCTCGACCCTCGGGTGAATCAGCTCCACCGGCCGCCGGCCGTTGGGGCACGGCAAGGTCTGGGTCGTTCCGAACAACCGACAGATCAACGGCCGCTCGTCATACACCGTGCAGCCATTCGGCCCCAGGTGCACACAGTTGAGTGCTTCCATGGCCGCGTCCTGCTCGGCGCGCGTCTTGCGCGGGAGGCGGGACATTTCCTCGGGTGAGGTGGTCACCGGCCCGCAACAGTCATGGCAGCCTGGCACGCACTCGAACGTGGGAATCTGCTGACGCAGGGTGCGGATTTTCTGACTGTTGCAGCTCATTGCAGCATTAACCGGAGCGAAATAGGCGGCAATTGTGCCGCAAAAGCCGTGTTCCAGACACCACGGGCCGACCAATGTTGCCCGGCCTCGGGCCTGCGGCTTATGCTCCGTCAAATTTTCTCGACACCCGCTCAGGATGACGCCCATGAATGCCCGCGCCCAAGCCACCGCGAGCCAGCACCACGTTGCCTCTTACTACGCCGCCAGCAGCCTGCCGCAACCCGACCATCCGGTGCTGCAAGGTGAACTGATCGCCGACGTGTGCGTGGTCGGTGGCGGTTTCTCCGGGCTGAACACCGCGCTGGAATTGGCTGAACGGGGCTTGAGCGTGGTGCTGCTGGAAGCGCACCGGATCGGCTGGGGCGCCAGCGGTCGCAACGGCGGGCAACTGATTCGCGGGGTCGGTCACGGCCTCGATCAGTTCGCCAACGTGATCGGCGCCGACGGCGTGCGGCAGATGAAACTCATGGGCCTGGAAGCGGTGGAAATCGTCCGCCGGCGCGTCGAGAAATTTCAGATCCCCTGCGACCTGACCTGGGGTTACTGCGACCTCGCCAACAAACCCTCCGACCTGGAAGGTTTTGCCGAAGACGCCGAAGAGCTGCGCAGCCTCGGTTATCGCCATGAAACACGTCTGCTGCAGGCGAACGAGATGCACACCGTGGTCGGCTCCAGACGCTACGTCGGCGGCCTGATCGACATGGGTTCCGGTCATTTGCACCCGCTGAACCTGGCACTCGGCGAAGCCGCCGCGGCGCAGCAAGCGGGGGTGAAGCTGTTCGAGCAATCGGCGGTGACCCGCATCGATTACGGCCCCGAAGTCCGCGTGCACACCGCGCAAGGCTCGGTGCGGGCAAAAACCCTGGTACTCGGCTGCAATGCCTATCTCAACAATCTGAATCCACAACTCAGCGGCAAGGTGCTGCCGGCCGGCAGCTACATCATCGCCACCGAACCGCTGAGCGAGGAGCAGGCCCACAACCTGCTGCCGCAGAACATGGCGGTCTGCGACCAGCGAGTGGCGCTCGACTACTACCGGCTCTCGGCGGACCGGCGCCTGCTGTTCGGCGGCGCGTGCCATTACTCCGGGCGTGACCCGAAGGATATCGGCGCGTACATGCGGCCGAAGATGCTCGAAGTCTTTCCGCAACTGGCCTCGGTGAAGATCGATTATCAGTGGGGCGGGATGATCGGCATCGGCGCCAACCGTCTGCCGCAGATTGGCCGGCTCGCCGACCAGCCGAATGTGTATTACGCCCAGGCCTATTCCGGTCACGGCGTGAATGCCACGCACCTGGCGGGCAAGCTGCTGGCCGAGGCCATCAGCGGCCAGCACGGCGGTGGCTTCGACCTGTTCGCCAAAGTGCCACACATCACCTTCCCCGGCGGCAAGCATCTTCGTTCGCCGCTGCTGGCGTTGGGGATGTTGTGGCATCGATTGAAAGAGTTGGTGTGAGATCGTTCCCACGCTCCTGCGTGGGAATGCATCCAGTGACGCTCTGCGTCACAGCGGACGCGGAGCGTCCGGGGCGGCGTTCCCACGCAAAGCGTGGGAACGATCCCTCTAAATCCGCCAGAACGGCTTCAACCCCTCCTCCAGCGCCTGTTCGCGGGTCAGCCCGATATCCTTGAGCTGTTCCGGCGTCAGGCGCAGCAACGCCTTGCGCGTGTGCAGACGATGCCAGAACAGACCCCAGCGACTCAGGCCGGACGGTGCGTTGCGCAGGATCTCATTGCGCGCGTTGTCCTGTTGCCCAGCCTCCAGTTCCTGACTGTGTAACGTCAGCCGCACATCGCTCAAGCCGTTCATTTTTGTCGCTCCTGTTTACTTGGGTAGCCAGAGATTCCATGATGCGCGGGCGAGCAAAAGCATTACAGATTCAACACATCTGTATTATTTCCATACAGATTTGTTGTTCCCGAGACTGAATTGTCGATTTACGCCGCATCTGTACTGGTTTTTCGAATCATCTGCATCGAGGCAGTGCCATGACCCTGTACGTGAACCTTGCCGAACTGCTCGGCACCCGCATCGAACAAGGCTTCTACCGTCCTGGTGATCGCCTGCCGTCGGT
The DNA here is from genome assembly GCF_002113215.1 of Pseudomonas sp. B15(2017). Lineage (NCBI taxonomy): Bacteria > Pseudomonadati > Pseudomonadota > Gammaproteobacteria > Pseudomonadales > Pseudomonadaceae > Pseudomonas > Pseudomonas sp. B15(2017). The sequence goes on along the minus strand of NZ_NEJZ01000003.1, from coordinate 334,254 downwards.
GCGCGCCCTGAGCGTGGAACACGGGGTCAGCCTGAGCACGGTGCAGCAGGCCTACCGGATGCTGGAAGACAGCGGACTGGCCACGCCCAAACCCAAGTCCGGGTACTTCGTGCCGGTCGGTCGCGAGTTGCCGGAACTGCCGGCGGTCGGGCGTCCGGCGCAACGGCCTGTGGAGATTTCCCAGTGGGATCAGGTGCTGGAACTGATTCGCGCCGTGCCGCGCAAGGACGTGGTGCAACTCGGTCGCGGCATGCCGGATATCTCGTCACCGACGATGAAACCGCTGCTGCGCGGTCTGGCCCGTATCAGCCGCCGTCAGGACATGCCCGGTCTGCATTACGACAACATCCACGGCACCCTCGAACTGCGCGAACAGATCGCCCGGCTGATGCTCGATTCCGGCTGCCAGTTGAGCGCCAGCGATCTGGTGGTCACCACCGGTTGCCACGAAGCGCTGTCCACCAGCATCCACGCGATCTGCGAGCCCGGCGACATCGTCGCGGTGGATTCACCAAGCTTTCACGGCGCCATGCAGACCCTCAAGGGGCTGGGCATGAAAGCGCTGGAAATCCCCACCGACCCGCTCACCGGCATCAGCCTCGAGGCCTTGGAACTGGCGTTGGAGCAATGGCCGATCAAGGTCATCCAGCTCACGCCCAACTGCAACAACCCGCTCGGCTACATCATGCCGGAGTCGCGTAAACGCGCCCTCCTCACCCTGGCCCAGCGCTTCGATGTGGCGATCATCGAGGACGATGTGTATGGCGAACTGGCCTACACCTATCCACGTCCGCGCACGATCAAATCCTTCGACGAAGATGGCCGTGTCTTACTGTGCAGTTCGTTTTCCAAGACTCTCGCGCCGGGGCTGCGCATCGGCTGGGTCGCGCCCGGTCGCTATCTCGAACGGGTGCTGCACATGAAATACATCAGCACCGGATCTACAGCCCCACAGCCGCAGATCGCCATCGCCGAATTTCTCAAGGCCGGGCACTTCGAGCCACATTTGCGGCGGATGCGCACGCAATACCAGCGCAATCGCGACATGATGATCGACTGGGTGACCCGATATTTCCCGGCCGGCACCCGCGCCAGCCGACCGCAAGGCAGCTTTATGCTCTGGGTCGAATTGCCGGAAGGTTTCGATACGCTGAAACTGAATCGTGCGCTGCACGACCAGGGCGTACAGATTGCCGTCGGCAGCATCTTTTCCGCCTCCGGCAAGTACCGCAATTGCCTGCGCATGAACTACGCGGCCAAACCGACAGCGCTGATCGAAGAGGCGGTGCGCAAAGTCGGCGCGGCCGCGATCAAGCTGTTGGCCGAGGCCGATTAATCCACCGTAAAGGCGCCCTGACCTTCAAACCGCACCGGTTCGACGGGGCGGCTTGAGGCGTCATCCACCCGCGCATCAAGTTCCATCTCCACTTCCAGCAGACTGCCCCGGGCACCGGTGTCCGCCCGCCACGGGACGACGCGGATCCCCGGGCGCAGAACATCGCCTTCGACCGATTGACCGCTGTCCAGCCGCCAATGCACCGCCACACCATCGAGACGCACTGCCACGATACGCAGTTGCAGCGTGCCCGCCGCCCAACGGAAACGCTGCGGATCGGCCGGGGGCGCGACAAATGCCCAGCGCATCAAGCGCACGTCGGGGCACTGCACCCGCAAATGCACGCTGCGCAGGCCGAAGCCCGGCCCCCGGCCATCGAGCGCCGTGCGTTGCAGCAGGTCGGCGCGCGTTGCGCTACCCAGGTTGATGCTCGCCGGCGACAGGCTCGACTGACACGTTTCGGCACCTGACGCCGGTTCAACTACCAGGCACAGCAACACGACCAGAAACAGCAGAAATTTCATCAGATGCACTCGTTCAGGACAGTTCGGCCGGGGCGCAGGTGGCATCGACCCGCTCGATCAGTGCGCTGTCTTCAGGGGATTCGGAAAGCGGGAAACGCAACGTGCACCGCGTGTTGTCAGGGAGCTGCACATGCAGGCGCTGACCCGCTTTTGCGTCAGGCAGAAAAATCGTTCCGCCGTCCTGGACCGTTGTCAGGTAGCGGCCCTGTTCATCGTGAACACTCAACCCCTTGGCCAGCCATTGCCGGTCGACGGTCATGGCGTTGAGCAACAGGCGCCGGACCGTGACGAGCGAGAAGTCCAGATGCTGCACCGATCCGCGGGCGGGCTGCACCTGCTTCACCCCGTCGAGCACTTCAACGTTGCGCGACAGGCTGCGCGGGTCGACTTCCAGCCGTGCGGTCGACCAGGCCGGCAGGCTCGCCGCGACTGCGTGGCCCGAGCCATCGGTCCAGACCGGACCTTGAGGCGTGTGCAGTTTCACGCCCGATCGGTCACCGGCCTTGAGAACGCCGAAGGTATCGCGCAGGGGATAGGGCGACAACGTTGCGCCATCGCGATGCAGCGCTACACCACCGCGCAGCCCCACGTCGTAATCGGTCGCGCCGGATCGCTGGCCGACGCCTGCGTCGAGGCTGGTGTAGCGCGGCAGTGCATTGAAGCGCACGCCATAACTGGCCGCAGTCTCATCGCGGTATTCAGCGTTGGCGTTGTAAGCCAGGTTCTCACCCAGTACGTCGCTGACGGCCACGCCCCGGCGCAGGCCGGATCGATCATCACGGCGCAAATAACCCCGCAACCTTCGCTGGCCTCCGAGCGCCATTCCCAGCGTCAGGTAGGCGGAGTTGCCCAGGCGATCGGGCGCCGCATCGCCAATGGCGCGTTCCAGGTTCAACGACAGGCTGATGCGCTCAGGCCATGTGCGAGACCACGACAGGCCAAGACGCGACTGCGCCGGTTCACCCTGGGTCGAATAGCGTGACCAGGTCGCCCCGAATGCGCCCCATTGATCCGCCGACCCCGTGACAGAAAAAACCAGGTGATCGCGACCGGGGGATTCGGCGCGGTGAAGGTCTTGATCCCAACCGGTGTCAGACAGCGTGCGAAAGTTCCGGCTCTGGCGCACCGCAACCAGACTCGTCGACAGGCTCTCGGACAACGGCGCACCGAGCGTCAATTGCGTCTGGCTGCCCCTCACGCCACGGGAGCGTTCATCGGACAACACCTGCTTCACGCCCAGTGCGTAGCCACCGGCCCACTGCCGTTGCAGGCCCCAGCCAGCCGACAGGTAGTCGGTTGCCCCCAGTACACCGGCGGTCAGTCGGGTGGCCTGTTGCCAATCCCAATCCTTGCTGATCGCGGTGAAAGAAGGTGTCGGTCGGTCGTCCGAGCCCAACCGTCGCACCGTACCCAGCGCAAAGTTGAACCCGCTCGGCCCGGCCCATTGCGCTTCGTGAAGGCTGGCCGCCGGCACGCGCAAGCGCCGCGCCTGCCCATCCTGTTCGTGGACGGTCACGTCCAGATCAATCCGGTTGCTCAGCAACGGCAGCGCTCGCAGCGTGAACGGCCCACTCGGCACCATGGTGGTGTAGATCATCACGCCGTTCTGCCGGACTTCGATGCGAGCCGGCGAATAGGCAACGCCCTCCACTTGCCCGCGCGCACCGTCCTGAGCCGTTCGCAACTGAGCGAATGCCGCTTCCGGCACGATCTGCACACCGTCGAACGACTCACCGGCAAACAAGGTCGATGCGAGATTCAATTGCCCGATCTGCAGACTGGCCTCGGCGTCCTCCAGGGTTCGCGCACCGTAGGCATACAAGTGCTCGAACCGCGAGTTGCCGGAAGTCGACGTATAGGACTGCCGGCTGCGCAGCACCCAGTCACCGGCATTCAGGCCGACCTCCGAGCCCAGGCTCTGAAACCTGTCGTCCCGGCCTTCTTGCTGGCTGCCGACCAGCAACGCGTCGTAGTTGAAAACGCCGGCCGTACCGCCATGAGCGAAATTGATGGGCGCACGCGCCGGCAACATCAGGCTGTCGGTCGGCACCAGCAGATCAATCAGCTCGCGCCCCGGATCCAGTTGCGCGACCGCTTCGGGAAATCCCTCCGTCAGCGTCATGCATTGTTCCGGTTGCAGCCCGGCCATCGAAGCTGGTGGACGCACGCCCGCAGCGTTCATCCACTGGGTGTGCAAACACAATTCGCCGCGCTCGTTGAATGTCATCCGTACACGGCCTCTGGCCTGCCCGTTGACCTCAAGCGCCACGGAATGCTCGCCTTGGGTGAAACGCGGCGCCTCACGAAAGTACGCCGCCAGCGCAGGATCGATGCCGCGGTCTCTCAACACGCGGGCGTCGAACTCCAACGGTTCGGCCGCCAGCGCGGTGCCGTTGGCCGCGATCAGCAACACGCCCCAACGAGCGCAGACCTTCATCAGCGAGTAACCGGCGCGTCGTAATGGTCGACCGCAAAGCCGTAAGTCGTGGCCGGGAAAATCCTGACCGCCATCGTCTGGGTCGAGGTGTGCAGTGGCAGCTCAGCGTGCAAGCGCTCACCGGGCAGGATGTAGGTCTTGGGCAGATTCACCGAACGGGTGCCCGGCAAAGGCACAATGGTTTTCGCCAGTCGGACCACATAGGGGCTCGGATTGACGACCTGCACACCCGAGGCGTCCATTGACCAGGTCAACCGTTTCCATGGCTCGCGCTCGATCGGCAAACCGGCAGGACGCAGAATCACCGGCAGGTTCTGGCGTACACCGAGAGCAACCCGCGCTCCGGCGGCGTCACTGGTCGGGCTGATCCCCTCGAAGATTACCCGCTTCAGGCGCTCGGTCTTCAACGGTTGCCGGTTTTGCAGAATGAATCGCACTTGCTGAATGCCGCCCGGCTCGACCCGGGCAATGGGCGGGGTGAAGATCAGCAGTACGTCGTCACTGTCTTCGATGTTTTCAACGGTGGTGTGCAGCAATGCGGGATGCGTGTCGGTATTGCGCACATTCATCACCGCTTCACCCATACCCTCTTCCACCAGCAGCACCGGCGTCTGCGGAACCATTCCGGCGGCATGGGCCAGCGGCATTGAAAACCATGCGGACAGGCACAGCAGTGCCGTCTTCAGAGCAGACTTGAAAGAAATGAGCATCGGGATAATCCGTGAAATCCTGAATGCGATCCGGCAGGCGCCGGATCGCGCTCGCGTGTACCCGCCAGTCCCGGTGCCTGAGGGACGCCGGGACGCGGCCGTCAGAGGTAGAACATGTCGAACGTCACGGAGCCGTCCAGCGGGATTTCGTTGGCAATCGGCAGGGCGTTGCTTGGGCCGATGATCGGCAGCAGATGCATCGGGAAACCGTGGTGGCGGGCAGCGACCGGACCGGTCGCGGCACTGGCGCCCCACGAGTACAACTGCGGCGCATTGCTGACCAGCGTACTGTTCGGCACACGCCATGCCGGGGCCGCCAGCGTCCGGGTCAGCAATGTCTGGGCATTGCCGTCGGTCTCTGGAATACCGTGACGCAAGGCGAAACCACCAATACGCGTACCGCCGATTTCGCCCAGCCCGTAAAACAGCGCCGGATCGCTCTGGCCAGTACCATCACTGATGCCCGGCAGTTTGGTGCCGGCGCGGTTGTCACGCACAGACACTTCCACGGGCGCCGGCGCATCGCAATTGATGTGCAGGGACACATCGCGACCGGGCAACAGGGTCTGGGTGGTCGGATTCAGCGTCGCCGCCGAAATCTTGCGCAGGTCCACCGTGCTGCCACCGGCAAATGCCGGAATGCAGGAGGTCGGGATAATGGTGCCGATGACATTCAGGTCAACGCTTTCTGCCATTGCGATTGTTGGCAGCAGCGCCGCCGCCAGTACTGCAAGACGGTATGTCTTTTTCATAAGCCGTAATCTTCCATTTGATTGACAGTTCAGTCCCTGCAAACCAGGTATGTAATTAAGCGGGATGATGATTGCGGCTTATGAGAGATAAATCTGTAGGAAACGGGAGCGCTCAAATAGTGAAATTACGACTGGTTGAATAGGCAATTTGTACTCAGTGGCGGAATCCTACATTTCTGTGGCGAGATGCTTCGTACCGCCATGCCTCCCGAGTCCGAGTTTCAGTACGCGTTAAAGCGCACATCGATCTCGAACCGGGTCAGATCGGCAACCCGGGTCTGCGCTGACCCGACCCGCCCTTCAAGTTCCACTTCAACGTCCATGCGCTGACCTTCCAGTGCAACCCCCGCCCGCGCTGGAATCAGGCTTTGCCCGGCGGGCCAGACGGCCACTCCGGAGGCGACACCCGGTTCAAAGCCAAGCCACTGCACGGCTTTGCCATCCACCCGAACAGCCAGCACATGGACCCTCAACGTCCCTGCGCCAAACCGATAGTCCACGGCATCCGCGGCCGGCGCCGCCAGATCGAGTCGCAGCGCAGCTGGCCGTTCACATTGAACGGTGATCTGCACCCGCCGGCGCCCGAAACTCAACAGGTCATTTTCCAGGGGCTGTTGCAGCAACTGGCCGCGCGTCATCGCACCAAAATCGATGGAAGGCTGCCCCAGCCTGACTGCACAGCCCGACTGCGCCTGTGCCGGCTCGGCGGTGCACACGGTACTCAGCAACGCCAGACCTATCGTGGCGTTATTCAAACGATGCATGGTGACTGACTCCTTAAACCGCGTGGCAGGTGGCATGCGCTGTTTCGTACAGTGCTTGCGTATCGGGTTGTTCGCCGAGGCTGTAGGCCAACCGGCAGCGACTGCCATCGGGCAGCACCACGTGCAAAATCGTGTCTGGCCGGGCATCGGGCAGAAAGATCGTGCCGGCCTCCAGTACGTTGGTGATGTACTGCCCCTGCGCGTCGAAAACAGCTCCGCCCTTGCGCAAAAGAACGTTATCGGCGGTGCGCGCCTGCAACAGCAGACGACGTGCGGTGACCATGTCGAACGCCAGATACGCCACCGCGCCACGTCCGGCTTCGACTTCCTGAAAAGCGTTGTGCACATCGATGTTGCGCCCCAGGCTGGCCGTGTCGAGCTCGACGCGGCCTCTGCTGTATGCCGGCAGACTGGCCGCCACGGCGTGCCCGGAATAGTCGGTCCAGACCGGGCCGCGCGGGGTGTTCAACTTGACGCCCGCGCTGTCACCGGCCTTGAGCAAGGCGAAGGTTTCGCGCAGCGGATAAGGCGACAAAGTCACGCCGTCACTGTGTACCAGCGCACCGCCGCGAAGGCCGATGTCATAGTTCCGGTTGCCGGCGCCGCTGCGGGAATAGCCCATGTCCATCTGACTGTAACGGGGCAAAAGGTTGACCCGCCCGTTGAACCCGGCGCTGCCGTCATCCGGTCGCTCGGCTCCGATGCTGTAGGCCAGGGTGTCGCTGAGTTGTTCATTGAAGCGCAGACCGCTACGCGTACCGCTCACGTCGTCGTTGCGCACATAACCGTTCAACGTCTGGCGCCCGCCCAACGGCAGACTGACACTCAGATAGGCCGCGGTGCCACGAGCATCGTTGGAGGCCCCGGCGACATCCCGTTCAACCGTAAATGTCACATTGGTCCGCCGAATGCTCTGCGACCAGGCCAGGGCGACTCTGGAAGTGGCCGTCCCGTCGAACATGGAAAACCGCGAGTAACTGGTGGAAAAGCCTCCGTACAGCGGACTGCTGGTGCTGAGGTTTGCCGTCAGTTGATTGCGTACTCGCTGGAACGGTCGCTCATTGCGCGAATCCCAAGTGGTGTCCGACAGTGTGCGAAAACCCTGGGTTTGTCGGGTCAGCGCAACACTTGTCGACAACCTTTCATTCAGACGACCGCTGGCGGTCCACTGCAATTGCGTGCCGGACACAGCCTGATCCTGTGCCCGGGAAATCACCTGCCGGCCACCGAGTACCCAGCGATCGCCGACGCCGCCCTGCAATGCCCAGCCCAGCGACTCATAACCCGTACCGAACATGGCGCCGGCCGTGATCTGCCCGCGCGGCCCCCACAGCCAGTCCTTGCTGGCTGAAACGAAGGACGGCGCATCACGCTCGTCACCGGCATAGCGCCGCACCTGCCCGGCGGCCAGCGCATAACCTGCCGCCCTGCCCGTCATTGCACCTCGCAACTGCGTCGCCGGCACAATGAAACGCCGTTGCTGGCCGTCCTCTTCATGCACCGTCACTTCCAGATCCACGCTCTGGCTGAGCAAGGGCAATCCCACCAGCGTGAACGGCCCACCAGGCACCACGGTGGTGTAGATCAGCGCACCGTTCTGGGTCACTTCGATCCGCGCGGCGGAATAGGCAATGCCTTCAACCCGCGCACCGGCGCTGTCATCGTCCAGCGCCATCAGGGCCAATTCCGGTTGCACCTGCAACCCGTTGAACGCTTCACCGGAAAACAGCGGCGAGACCATGTTCAACTGACCCAGTTGCAGGTTGGCCCGGTAGCGTTCCGAGGTGTGCGAGGCGTAGGCATACAAATGCTCGAGACGATCCTGTCCGTCGAACTCGCTGTACACCTGGCGGCTGCGAAACGACCAGTCCGCCGTATTCAGGCCCAGCTCGGCATTCAGATTGCGAAATTGCGAAGACTGACCGGCGAAACGACTGTCCAGCAGCAAGGCGTCGTAGTTGAACAGGCCTGCCGTGCCACCGTTGAGGAAACTGCGACCGGCCGGGCGATCAGGCACCAGCGCATCGGTGGGCAACAGCAATGCGATGTGCTCCTGCGTCGGATCGACCTGTACCACCGCGTCCGGAAAATACCGGGCGAACAGCTCGCATCCCGATCCGCCCGCCGGTTCGAGGCGATGCGCCAACCGGATGCCGCCCCGCTCCAGAAGGGACGGCGTGAAACACAACTCACCTTCGGCATCGAACGCCACCTGCACCCGCCCCTTCGCAACCCCATTGACCGACAGCGCGACGGCCTGCACGCCCTCGCGAAAACGCGGTGCCTGGCTGAAATATTCGGCCAGACGCGGATCCAGCCCACGGGACTTGAGCACGTCCTGGTTGAACTGCACGGGCAGACCCTCGGCGCTTCTGGCGACACCGGCGGTACCGAGAGCGATGATCAACGCCGCACCGGCCAGACAACTTCGATGCATTAATCCGTCACCAAAGGAGCATCGAAGTGCGCAATGGCGAAACCGTAGGTGGTCACTGGAAACAGCCGCACCTGAAGTGGCGCATGACTCGGATCAGGCGTTCCGCTCAAGGTCAGTTGCTCGCCGGGCAGCACATAGGTGCGACCCAGATCCATCTCCTTCCGGCCCGGCAGCAGCGTCACCGAATGGCCCAGCCGCACCACGTACGGGCTGGGATTGCGCACCTGGATGTCTGCGCCTTGTCGCGACCACACCAGATGCTTCCAGGGCTCGCGGTCGACCGGCAGATTCGCCGGACGCAGAATCACCGGAATGTTCTGCCGCACGCTCAGACTCACTTGCGCCTTGCCCGTCGAGTCCTGCGGCGCGATGCCCTCGAAGATCACGCGCTTCAGACGCTCAGTCTTCAAGGGTTGTGCGCTGCGCAGAATGAAACGCACACGCTGCGTCGCACCAGCCTCGACCCGTGCGACCGGCGGGGTCAGCAACAGCAATGACTCGGTGTCTTGCGGCACGTCTTCGACAGACGTGTGCAGCAGCGCGGGATGCGACTCGCTGTTGAACACATTGATGCCGGCCTCACCCACACCTTCGTCGAGCACGACGACAGGCGTCTCGGGAACCATTCCCGCCGCCCGGATCGAGCCGGGCACCCACAAGGAAACCAGCAGCACACTGGCGATGGCTTTTCGCAAAAAGGCGTTCATGACGTTGTCCACGGGCGAGCGCGCAGCCGGCATCCATGCCGGGCCACAGGCCAGCCGATTACATTGATTGGAACGGACAGGCCCGGAAGCGACCGGTGCCTGTCGATTAGTTGCGCGTTGCGCGCGGTGTCAGAGGTAGAGCAGCTCGAACGTTGCCGAGCCATTGAGCGCGATGTCAGAAGTGATCGGCAGGTTCACCGACGGGCCGATGACCGGCACCAGCGTCATGGGAAAGGTGTGCACGACGCCCGGCGTCGGGCCTGCGGCCAGGGATGCGCCCCACGAATAACGAAGATTGCCGCCCTCGGCATTCTTTCCCACCAGCGTTGCAGTATCCGGAGAGTCCCAGTTGGTCATGCCCCCTTGCTTGTACATGATCATCGACGGCTTGCCATCGACTGTGGGGGTACCGTATCGCAGGCCGTAACCACCGATCTTGGTGCCTGCCACCTCGCCGATTCCGTAGATGTACAACGCCCAATCGGTGCCATCGATGACGATACCTTGCAGTTGGGTATGGGCCTGATTGTCATGCACCTTGATGGCCATGGGCGCGGAGGCCGAGCAACTTACATTCAGCGTGACATTGTGGTTGGTCAGTTCGGTCTGACTGTCGCGGTTCAGTGCCGCGGCGGAAATATTCCCCAGATCCACCGTGTTACCGCCGGTGAAGGCCGGCGTACACGTGGTCGGGATGATTTTGCCGGTAATGGTCAGGTCTGCACCGGCGGCCATGGCCAGTGCCGGACTCAGGGCACTTGCGACAGCGATTGCACGAAAGGTCTTGCGCATGAAAATTCTCACTCCATAAGAATCGAAAGATGACGGCCAGCTGCGCTTCTTCTGCTGAAAAACAGGAAATTTCCTGCCTCAGAATCAGCGCCGCCATTATTCAGATTGCTTCCTGACAGCGATGTAAGGCGAGGGAGTAATGCGCGCTGGAAAAATCGCTGTGGGGTGTAGCTGATGTGAGCCGGAAAAATCCTCAAATTGTTTAAGAAAAGGCGTCCTGCCGACAGTCATAAGCTACAAGCCGCTCTGTTTCAGGGATCGGATTAACTGCCCTCTCGAACAGGCAACAGGCGGCGTGCACCGTGCCATACTCCAGACCTCGCCCACACCCGGAACCATCCGACTTGAGCTCCAGACACTTCCTGCCGCTTGTACTGCTGCCCGCCCTGGTTCTCGCCGGGTGCGCCTCACTGGATGTCCCGCGCGAACCGAGCCAGGCATTGCCCGCCTCCGACTCCGCGTTCGGCCGTTCGATCCAGGCTCAGGCTGCGCCCTACAAGGGCCAGTCCGGCTTTCGCCTGCTGTCCAACAGCACCGAAGCGTTCACCGCCCGCGCCGAGCTGATCCGCAACGCTCAACGCAGCCTCGACTTGCAGTACTACATCGTCCATGACGGCATCAGCACCCGCATGCTGGTGGAAGAAGTGTTGAAGGCTGCCGACCGTGGCGTGCGGGTGCGAATCCTGCTGGACGACACCACCAGCGACGGCCTCGACCTGATCATTGCGACTCTGGCAGCGCATCCGCAGATCCAGATCCGCCTGTTCAATCCGCTGCACCTGGGGCGCAGCACCGGCGTGACCCGGGCGGCGGGACGCCTGTTCAACCTGTCGCTGCAACACCGGCGGATGCACAACAAGTTGTGGCTGGCGGACAACAGCGCGGCCATCGTCGGCGGGCGCAATCTGGGCGACGAATACTTCGATGCCGAGCCCAACCTGAACTTCACCGATATCGACATGCTCAGTGTCGGGCCGGTCGCCGAGCAGCTCGGGCACAGTTTCGACCAGTACTGGAACAGCGCCCTGAGCAAGCCGATCGACGAGTTCCTTTCCAGCAAACCATCAGCCAAAGACCTGCAGAACACCCGCACGCGCCTGGAAGAATCCCTGGAAGAAACCCGCAAACAGAATCATGCGCTGTATCAGCAGTTGATGACCTACCGCACCGACCCGCGCATGGATATCTGGCGCAAAGAACTGATCTGGGCCTGGAACCAGGCGCTGTGGGACGCGCCGAGCAAGGTGCTGGCCAAGGATGAACCCGATCCGCAATTGCTGCTGACGACCCAACTGGCACCGGAGCTGACGGGTGTCAGCAAAGAACTGATGATGATTTCCGCCTATTTCGTGCCGGGGCAGCCAGGGCTGGTTTACCTGACCGGCCGCGCCGATGCCGGCGTAGCGGTGAGCCTCTTGACCAACTCGCTGGAAGCCACCGACGTGCCGGCGGTGCACGGCGGTTATGCGCCCTATCGCAAGGCGCTGCTGGAACATGGCGTGAAGCTCTACGAACTGCGGCGCCAGCCTGGGGATAACTACGGCAGCGGCCCGCACCTGTTTTACAGCAAGTCCTATCGCGGCTCGGATTCGAGTCTGCACAGCAAGGCGATGATCTTCGACGGCAAAAAATCGTTCATCGGCTCGTTCAATTTCGACCCGCGCTCGGTACTGTGGAATACAGAGGTCGGTGTGCTGGTGGACAGCCCCGAACTGGCGGCTCACGTGCGCGAGCTGGCCTTGCAGGGCATGGCGCCAGCACTGAGTTACGAAGCCAAACTGCAGGACGGAAAAGTGGTGTGGGTCACCGAGGACAACGGCCAGATGCACACGCTGACCAAGGAACCGGGCAGTTGGTGGCGACGCTTCAATGCGTGGTTCAGCACCACCGTGGGACTGGAGCGGATGCTGTAGCAGCCCGCTCCAACCGGCACATCAAGCGGGCTCCGGCACCTTGCCGAACGCCCCTTGCCGCGACAACAGAATCACCAGCCCGAACGCCCCGGCCGCCATCAGCCACGGCAACGCGTGACCGCTGATCCACTGGCTGCCCGCGCCCGCCATCAACGGCCCGATCAGGCAACCGACGCCCCACAGCTGCGCGACATGCGCATTGGCGCGCACCAGCGCATCGTCGCGGTAGCGCTCGCCGATCAGGATCAGCGACAGGGTGAACAAGCCACCGGCACTGGCGCCGAACAGCACCCACAGCGGCCAGATCAGCAAAGTGTCGAGCAGCATCGGGATCGCCAGACTCGACAGCATCAGCACCACGGCGCAGCCGGTGAACAAAGTCCGGCGCGACAGGTAGTCGGCCAACGCACCGATGGGCAATTGCAGGAGCGCATCGCCCACCACCACGGTGCTGACCATCGCCAGCGCAATCTCTGCGGTGAAACCCTGTTGCAGGCAATACACCGGCAACAGCGTCAGGATCATCGCTTCGAACGCGGCGAACAGCGACACCGCCCAGGCGATCGCCGGCAGTTCACGAGCGAAACCCCACAGATCGCCGAAGGTCACGCTGCTGGCCTCGCTGCTTGGTGCGCCGCTGCGGCCCAGCAGCAGAAACGGCGAAGCGATCAGCAGACCGACACCCACCCAGAAACCGTAATCGTGATCGGTGCCGAGTGCGCCCAACAGCAACGGACCGGACAGTTGGCTCAACGCGTAACTGCTGCCATACAGCGCGACCAATCGCCCGCGCCAGTGCTCGACCACCAGTTGATTGATCCAGCTCTCGCCGAGAATAAACACGATGGTCAGGGCCACGCCGATCATCAGCCGCAGCACCAACCAGATCGGGTAGCTCGGCAGCAACGCCAGCAGGCCGATGGACAGCGCCCCGGCCCACAGACACAGGCGCATCAGGTTCGCCGTACCGAAGCGCGCCGCCAGATGACTGGAGATCTTCGCCCCCAGCAACACACCGATGGCCGGCATCGCCGCCATCACACCGATGGCGAACGAGCCGTAGCCCCAACCCTCCAGACGCAACGACACCAGCGGCATGCTGACGCCGAGGGCCAGACCAACACTCAAGACAGACGCCAACACGGCGAAATACGTAGCCCAACGCATGGTCCACGCTCCTGTGGATAATTTTTATGTGCACCACAAAACACTGTGGGAGCGAGCGTGCTCGCGATAACGGTTTCACATTCAGCCGATGTGCTGATGGATACACCACTAACGCGAGCAAGCTCACTCCCACAGGGATCTTTGTATCGTTCGGGGCCCGCCTGAGCAGGCTCCGTCAACGGTTTACAGCTTGATCCAGGTTGCCTTCAGCTCGGTGTATTTGTCGAACGCGTGCAGCGACTTGTCGCGACCGTTGCCCGACTGCTTGAAGCCGCCGAACGGTGCGGTCATGTCGCCGCCATCGTACTGGTTGACCCACACGCTACCGGCACGCAGGGCCTTGGCGGTCAGGTGCGCCTTGGAAATGTCCTGAGTCCAGACCGCTGCCGCCAAACCGTAAGGCGTGTCGTTGGCGATGTTGATCGCTTCCTCGGCGGTATCGAAGGCAATGACCGACAGCACCGGGCCGAAGATCTCTTCCTGGGCAATCTTCATCGCGTTGCTTACGCCGTCGAAGATCGTCGGCTCGACGTAGGTGCCACCGGTTTCCTGAAGGATGCGCTTGCCGCCGGCCACCAGTTTGGCGCCGTCGGTGTGTCCCGACTCTATGTAGGACAGCACGGTGTTCATCTGCTGGGTGTCAACCAGCGCACCCACGTTGGTGGCCGGATCCAGCGGGTTGCCCGGTTTCCAGGCTTTCAGCGCCTCGATCACCATCGGCAGGAATTTGTCCTTGATCGAACGCTCGACCAGCAGACGCGAACCTGCGGTGCAGACTTCGCCCTGGTTGAAGGCGATGGCGCTGGCGGCGGATTCGGCGGCGGCTTGCAGGTCCGGCGCATCGGCGAACACGATGTTCGGGCTCTTGCCGCCGGCTTCCAGCCACACGCGTTTCATGTTCGATTCGCCGGAATAGATCATCAGTTGCTTGGCGATCTTGGTCGAACCGGTGAACACCAGGGTGTCGACATCGTTATGCAGCGCGAGCGCCTTGCCGACGGTGTGCCCGTAGCCCGGCAGAACGTTCAGCACGCCTTTCGGAATACCGGCTTCAACGGCCAGTTCGGCGATGCGGATGGCGGTCAGCGGGGATTTTTCCGACGGCTTGAGGATCACCGAGTTACCGGTCGACAGGGCCGGGCCGAGTTTCCAGCAGGCCATCATCAGCGGGAAGTTCCACGGCACGATGGCACCGACTACGCCCACAGGCTCGCGGGTTACCAGACCCAGTTGGTCGTGTGGGGTGGCGGCGACTTCGTCGTAGATCTTGTCGATCGCTTCACCGCTCCAGCTCAGGGCTTGGGCGGCACCCGGTACGTCGATGTACAGCGAATCGCTGATCGGCTTGCCCATGTCGAGGGTTTCGAGCAGGGCCAGTTCTTCGGCGTGCTGCTTGAGCAGGCCGGCGAAACGGATCATGGCGGCTTTGCGTTTGGTCGGCGCCAGGCGCGACCAGACGCCGGAATTGAAAGTGGCGCGGGCGTTTTCCACGGCACGCTGGGCGTCGGCGGCGTCACAGCTGGCAATCTTGCCCAGCAGACGGCCATCGACCGGGCTGATGCACTCGAAGGTCTCGCCGGAGACGGCATCGGTGTACTCGCCATTGAGGTAGGCGCGGCCTTCGATCTTCAGGTCGCGGGCGCGTTGTTCCCAGTCGGCACGAGTCAGGGTGGTCATTCGAGTGTCCTCCTCTTGTTCAATACGAGCGCCGCGATCGTCGCGGTCGTCCTCAGGAATACTGCCCGGCCAGCCTGCTTTTCGGCCCAAGGCACCCGCCACCCTAAACCAGCGGCCGGGGTTGTTTCAATATATTTGACATAAGGCAGCTATACAGCCTTGCGGCGTTCAATTTAATCAACATAGACTTTGACCCTTTCACGCCACCGCGCCGTCATCACGGGAGAAAACAACAATGAACATCCAGAACGTCGTCGACATCAGCCTGACCATGGACCAGGCCGAACGCTACCGCCCGGACCCGGCCAAAGTGCTCAAGGGTGATCCCGAGCAGGCGGTGTTCAATCAGTACGACAGCCCCTGCGGGCAAATGGGCGTTGGCGTGTGGGAAGGTGCGGTGGGTCAGTGGACGGTGAACTACACCGAGCACGAATACTGCGAAATCCTGCAAGGCGTTTCGGTGCTGCGTGACGGCGAAGGCAATGCCAAGACTCTGCGTGTCGGCGACCGCTTCGTGATTCCGGCCGGTTTCCGTGGCACCTGGGAAGTGCTGGAGGCGTGCCGCAAGATTTATGTGATTTTTGAAGACAAAAAATAAATATATATCGCACGGAGTGCCGGAGAAGAGTGAAAAATCCTGACGTCCACAAAGGACATTCAATCATAACGATATGAAAACATGACTCAGGAAAACGCATTTCAACTGATCAGCCATCTGATCGGTACTCCCTTTGTACCGGCCGTCAGGGCCTACATCAAAGAACTCACCGGCTACTCCGTCAAAGATCCAGACGAACAGGAACAGGAAAAGGAAGATCTTGAAAACGTCGAGACCCTGATCGTCGACCTCAACCCCATGCGTGGAATTATCTGGTTCAATCTGAACCGAAAATGATCCGACGGATTTGAAACTCCCCCTCTCAAGAAGGCCTGCACCGAAAGGTGCAGGCCTTTTTTGTGGATCAGGATCACGGCAGCGACGACTTTTCGGCAACAAAAAAGGCCCGTATCGTGAGATACGGGCCTTTTTCGTAAGTCGGGAAAAATCAATTACTTGATTTTGCCTTCCTTGTAGATCACGTGCTTGCGAACAACCGGATCATATTTCTTGATCTCGATTTTGTCCGGGGTAGTACGCTTGTTCTTGTCGGTAGTGTAGAAGTGACCAGTACCGGCGCTCGAAATCAAACGAATCAATTCACGCATGATTAGCTCCCTTAAATCTTGCCGTCGCGACGCAGCTCGGCCAGCACAACGCTGATGCCACGCTTGTCGATGATACGCATGCCTTTGGCGGAAACGCGCAGGCGTACGAAACGTTTCTCTTCTTCAACCCAGAAGCGGTGATGCTGCAGGTTCGGCAGGAAACGACGACGGGTTTTGTTGTTTGCGTGGGAAATGTTATTCCCGGTTACCGGACCCTTACCGGTAACTTGACATACTCTAGACATGCCTCAGCCCTCTAAAACCACATGCCCAACCCGGCATGGGTTGGCCGCTTAATCTCTAGTCATTGTGGCGCCAGGCGCCGCGATTCTTTAGAGGTCTTACCGGCTACACCTACAAGCGAAGGAACCGGGCCCCTAGAAAAGAGCGCTGCTTTATACCAGAAAGACCACGGAGCAACAACTTTCCGTGTGCAAAGAATGGTCAAAAAGCCGCGTTTTCTGCCTGCAGACGCCTTGGATAAAGGCTGCCGGCAATTTTTACCATTCGTCGAAGAAAATCGATAATACCCGCTGTCGAGACTTTTCCTGCCGTCTCTTCCGACAAATCCTCAGCCGCGAAGCCGCGAAAATGCAAAAAGGGGATAGTCATTTGCAATCGCGACCACTAGGGTAGGCCTTTTCCAGACTGCACTTGCAGATGGGCCTTCGATCTGTAAAGGAAGCCGACCATGCGCCTCGCTGCCCTCCCCCTGCTCTTCGCCCCGCTGTTACTGAGTCCACTGGCCCAGGCCGCCGCCCTGAGCGTATGCACCGAGGCCAGTCCCGAAGGGTTCGACGTGGTGCAGTACAACTCGCTGACCACCACCAACGCCTCGGCCGATGTGCTGATGAATCGCCTGGTGGACTTCGACACCGCCAGCGGCAAGGTCGTCCCGAGCCTGGCCGACAGCTGGGAAGTCAGCACCGATGGCCTGACTTATGTCTTCAAGCTGCACCCGCAGGTGAAGTTCCACAGCACCGAGTACTTCAAGCCGACTCGCGAACTGACCGCCGAAGACGTCAAGTTCAGCTTCGACCGCATGCTCGACCCGGCCAACCCGTGGCACAAAGTCGCCCAGAGCGGTTTCCCTCATGCCCAGTCAATGCAACTGCCAACGCTGATCAAAAAGATCGACGCACTGGATCCGCTGACCGTGCGCTTCACCCTCGATCACCCGGACTCGACGTTCCTCGCGACCCTGAGCATGGGTTTCGCCTCCATTTATTCTGCTGAATATGCCGACAAACTGCTGAAGGCTGGCGCGACCGACAAATTGAACAGCCAGCCGATCGGCACCGGCCCGTTCGTGTTCAACCGGTTCCAGAAAGACGCTTCGATCCGCTACAAGGCCAACCCGGACTACTTCCGCGGCAAACCGGCAGTGGATCCGCTGATCTTCGCCATTACCCCGGACGCCAACGTGCGCCTGCAAAAGTTGCGGCGTAATGAGTGCCAGATTGCCCTGTCACCCAAGCCATTGGACGTACAGGCCGCAAAAGAAGAACCGACGCTGAAAGTCGAAAAGACTGACGCGTTCATGACCGCATTCGTCGGCATCAACAGTCAGCATCCGCCGCTGGACAAGCCGGAAGTGCGCCAGGCGATCAACCTCGCTTTCGACAAGGCCAACTACCTTAAAGCCGTGTTCGAGGACACCGCCGAAGCCGCCAACGGCCCATATCCGCCGAACACCTGGAGCTACGCGAAGAACCTGCCGGGTTACCCGCACGACGTGGACAAGGCCAAGGCATTGCTGGCCAAGGCCGGGTTGAAGGACGGTTTCCAGACCACCATCTGGACGCGCCCGTCCGGCAGCCTGCTCAACCCGAACCCGAGCCTCGGCGCACAACTGCTGCAATCGGATCTGGCGGAAATCGGCATTCAGGCGGAAATCCGCGTGATCGAATGGGGCGAGCTGATCCGTCGTGCCAAGGCTGGCGAGCATGACCTGCTGTTCATGGGCTGGGCCGGTGACAACGGTGATCCGGACAACTTCCTCACCCCGCAGTTTTCCTGCGCGGCGGTGAAGTCCGGCACCAACTTCGCCCGCTACTGCAATGCCGACCTGGACAAACTGATCAGCGCCGGCAAGACCACCAGCGAACAAGGTGTGCGCACCAAGCTGTATGAGCAGGCGCAGGCGCAGATCCAGCAGCAGGCGCTGTGGCTGCCGCTGGCGCATCCGACGGCGTATGCGCTGACGCGCAAGGATGTGCAGGGTTATTCGGTGAGCCCGTTCGGTCGGCAGGATTACTCCAAGGTCACCCTCAAGTAATCCGCCCCGGCTTGCAGCGACTGCAGTCGCTGCAAGCTACATCCAGCCACACTCCGCCATCGACAGTGGTTCCCCGTCACCAACGATGAAGTGATCGAGCACCCGCACGTCGATCAGCTCCAAAGCTTTCTGCAAGCGTTTGGTCAATAATCGGTCAGCCTGGCTGGGATCGGTGTTACCTGACGGATGGTTATGGCACAGGATCAGGGCCGCCGCGTTATTGGCCAACGAGCGCTTCACCACTTCGCGGGGATGCACCGCCGTATTGTCGATCGAGCCGCGAAACAGCGTCTCGAAGGTCAGCACTTGATGTTTGGAGTCGAGAAACAGGCAACCGAACACTTCGTGCGGCTCGTGGCGCAGCATCGCCTTGAGGTAATCGCGGACCACCTGTGGATTCTCCAGCGCCGTTTTCTGCCGCATGCGCTCGGCCAGATGTCGCCGCCCCATCTCCAGCACAGCCTGCAGTTGGGCAAACTTCGCCGGCCCCAGGCCCAATTGCTCGCTGAACGCCCCGAGATCAGCCTCCAGCAACGCCCGCAGGCTGCCGAACTGATTCAACAAGTGTCGCGCCAGATCCACCGCGCTTTTACCGGATACGCCGGTTCGGAGAAAAATCGCCAGCAATTCGGCATCGGAAAGACTTCCCGAGCCCTGTTCCAACAGCTTCTCCCGCGGCCTTTCCGCCGCCGGCCAATCGCGAATACTCATACACGTTCCTTGTCTGTGGGCGCCGCTGTTCCATAGCGGTCGCTGTGATATCGTAGCCCATCTTTTTTGCGGGCGAATTCACCCTGGGGAGGGGGTTTCGCCACGCATGTCACCAACGAAATGAAAGGCAGACCTATGCAGCGGCTGTATCGGAAACGCATCGTTCTGGGCGTCGGCGGCGGCATTGCTGCCTACAAGAGCGCCGACCTTGTGCGCCGCCTGATCGATCAGGGCGCCGAAGTGCGCGTGGTCATGACCCGTGGCGGCAGCGAATTCATCACCCCGCTGACCATGCAGGCCCTGTCCGGCCACCCGGTTCACCTGGATCTGCTCGACCCGGCCGCCGAAGCGGCGATGGGCCACATCGAACTGGCCAAGTGGGCCGATCTGGTGCTGATCGCCCCGGCCACCGCCGACCTGCTGGCCCGTCTGGCTCAAGGCATTGCCAATGATTTGCTGACCACGCTGGTGCTGGCCACCGACGCCGTTGTCGCGGTCGCTCCAGCGATGAACCAGGCCATGTGGCGCGACCCGGCGACCCAGGCCAACCTGCAACTCCTTGAAAGCCGTGGCCTGAAGACCTTCGGCCCGGCCTCCGGCAGCCAGGCCTGCGGCGACGTCGGCATGGGCCGCATGATGGAAGCCACCGATCTGGCCCAGCTCGCGGCGGACTGCTTCCAGCGTCAGGCACTGACCGGCAAGCATGTGGTCATCACCGCCGGCCCGACCCAGGAAAACATCGACCCGGTGCGCTACATCACCAACCACAGCTCCGGCAAAATGGGCTTCGCCCTAGCGGAAGCGGCGGTGGAAGCCGGCGCCCGCGTCACGCTGATCAGCGGCCCGGTGCACCTGCCGACGCCGGATCGCGTCACCCGTATCGACGTGGTCAGCGCCCGCGACATGCTCGCCGCGTGCGAAGCCGCGATCCCTTGCGACATCTTTATCGCCTCGGCGGCGGTCGCGGACTACCGTCCGGAAGTCGTCGCCCCACAAAAATTGAAAAAAGATCCTACGAGCGGTGACGGCTTCGTCCTGCAAATGGTGCGCAACCCGGACATCCTGGCCACCATCGCGACCCGTTCCGACCGTCCGTTCAGTGTCGGCTTCGCCGCCGAGACCGAACACCTGCTCGACTACGCTGCACGCAAGCTGAAGGACAAGAATCTCGACCTGATCGTCGCCAACGACGTCGCCAACCCGAGCATCGGTTTCAACAGCGAAGAAAACGCCTGCAGCGTCATCGACCGTGGGCTGCACGCCACGGTTTTCGCCCAGACCAGCAAGAGCAAGATCGCTCGCCAGCTCGTCACCTTTATCGCCGAACGTCTGAACCAGGTTTAATTTACATGCACGCTTTGCAAGCCAAGATCCTCGACCCACGCATCGGTACCGAATTCCCGCTGCCGCAATACGCCACAACGGGCTCCGCCGGCCTCGACCTGCGCGCCATGCTGCAAGAGGACATCGTGATCAAACCGGGTGAAACCGTGCTGATCCCTACCGGGCTGTCGGTGTACATCGGCGATCCGAACCTCGCCGCGTTGATCCTGCCGCGCTCGGGCATGGGCCATAAGCACGGCATCGTGCTGGGCAATCTGGTCGGCCTGATCGACTCCGACTACCAGGGTCCGCTGATGGTGTCCTGCTGGAACCGTGGCCAGACCGAATTCACCATGCCGGTCGGCGAGCGTCTGGCGCAGCTGGTGTTGGTGCCGGTGGTGCAGGCGCACTTCGAAATGGTCGAAGAGTTCGTCGAAACCGAGCGTGGCGCTGGCGGTTTCGGCCATTCCGGCACCAAGTGATCGATTAGAAATCCATCGTGGCGAGTGCGTGTTGCTTGCCACGAAATTCAAAATGTCATCTGCAAGGTTTAGCGCCGAAAATCAAGGCATTGGCAGGCCAAAGCCACGCCGGACAAGGCGTCATGGCCCTTTCACACCACGAACTCTCTGTGAAAACCGCCGTCATACCCTTCAGTTTGAGCTTGCCGTCGAATGAATCGCCGGCGTGTCCAGCCACTTTCGAGATGGAGCATTTTCGCAGATGAGCACCCCCGCCCAAGTCGCCCCGAAGCTTCCCGACAGCATCTTCCGCGCCTACGACATTCGCGGCACCGTGCCGGAATTCCTCAATGCCGAAACCGCCTACTGGATCGGCCGCGCCATTGGCTCCCAAAGCCTGGCCCAGGGCGAACCGAACGTATCCGTTGGCCGTGACGGCCGTCTGTCCGGCCCCGAACTGGTCGCAGAACTGATTCGCGGTATCGCCGAAAGCGGTTGCCACGTCAGCGACGTCGGCCTGGTGCCGACCCCGGCGCTGTACTACGCCGCCAACGTGCTGGCCGGCAAATCCGGCGTGATGCTCACCGGCAGCCACAACCCGTCGAACTACAACGGCTTCAAGATCGTGATCGCCGGCGACACCCTCGCCAATGAGCAGATCCAGGCCCTGCACGAGCGTCTCAAGACCGGCAACCTGAGCAGCGGCACGGGCAGCGTGACCCAGGTCGAAATTCTCGACCGCTACACCACCGAAATCGTCCAGGACATCAAACTGGCCCGGCGCCTGAAAGTCGTGGTCGACTGCGGTAACGGCGCGGCCGGCGTGATCGCCCCGCAACTGATCGAAGCGCTGAACTGCGAAGTCATCCCGCTGTTCTGCGAGGTCGACGGCAACTTCCCGAACCACCACCCGGACCCGGGCAAGCCTGAGAACCTCGTCGACCTGATTGCCAAGGTCAAGGAAACCAAGGCTGACATCGGCCTGGCCTTCGACGGCGACGGCGACCGCGTCGGCGTGGTGACCAACACCGGCACCATCGTGTTCCCGGATCGCCTGCTGATGCTGTTTGCCCGTGACGTGGTGGCGCGCAACCAGGACGCGGAAATTATCTTCGACGTCAAATGCACCCGCCGTCTGATCCCGCTGATCAAGGAATATGGCGGCCGGCCGCTAATGTGGAAGACCGGTCACTCGTTGATCAAAAAGAAAATGAAACAATCCGGCGCGCTGTTGGCCGGCGAAATGAGCGGGCACATTTTCTTCAAGGAGCGCTGGTTCGGTTTCGACGACGGCATTTACAGTGCCGCACGGCTGCTGGAAATCCTCAGCAAGGAAAAATCTTCGGCCGAGGAGCTGTTCGCGACCTTCCCGAACGATATTTCCACGCCGGAAATCAATATCCATGTGACCGAAGAGAGCAAATTCAGCATCATTGATGCACTGCACGATGCGCAGTGGGGCCCAGGCGCCGACCTGACCACCATTGACGGCGTGCGGGTCGACTACGCCAAAGGCTGGGGCCTGGTGCGTGCGTCCAACACCACACCGGTGCTGGTGCTGCGCTTCGAGGCCGATGACGAGGCGGAACTGCAGCGCATCAAGGCTGTGTTCCATGCCCAACTGAAACGCGTTGCACCTGATCTCCAACTACCGTTCTGATTGCTGATTCACCCGGAGCCCTGAATGACCCTCGAACGCGATGCCGCCGCCAACACTGCCAAGGTCCTGTCCGAAGCGCTGCCTTACATCCGCCGATACGTCGGCAAGACGCTGGTGATCAAATACGGCGGCAACGCGATGGAAAGCGAGGAGCTGAAAACCGGCTTCGCCCGCGACATCGTGCTGATGAAGGCCGTGGGCATCAACCCGGTCGTGGTTCACGGCGGCGGCCCGCAGATCGGTGATCTGCTCAAGCGCCTGTCGATCGAAAGCCATTTCGTCGACGGCATGCGTGTCACCGACGCCGCGACCATGGACGTAGTGGAAATGGTCCTCGGCGGCCAGGTCAACAAAAGCATCGTCAACCTGATCAACCGTCACGGCGGCAGCGCCATCGGCCTGACCGGTAAAGACGCCGGGCTGATTCGTGCGAAGAAGCTCACCGTCACCCGCCAGACCCCGGAGATGACCCAGCCGGAAATCATCGACATCGGACATGTGGGCGAAGTGGTCGGGATCAACACCGAACTGCTGAACCTGCTGGTCAAGGGCAACTTCATCCCGGTGATCGCGCCGATCGGCGTGGGTGAAAACGGCGAGTCGTACAACATCAACGCCGACCTGGTGGCCGGCAAGGTTGCCGAAGCACTGAAAGCCGAGAAGCTGATGCTGCTGACCAACATCGCCGGCCTGATGGACAAGTCGGGCACCGTACTGACTGGCCTGAGCACTCAGCAGGTCGACGACCTGATCGCCGACGGCACCATCTACGGCGGCATGCTGCCGAAGATCCGCTGCGCGCTGGAAGCGGTTCAGGGCGGTGTCGGCAGCTCGCTGATCATCGATGGCCGCGTACCGAACGCGATCCTGCTGGAAATCTTCACCGACACCGGTGTGGGCACGCTGATCAGTAATCGCAAGCGTCCCTGATCGCTGAAAGATAAAAGATCGCAGCCTGCGGCAACTCCTGCAAAAACGAATTTCGCGCGTATGAAATTTCTGCAGGAGATGACGAAGCCTGCGATTTTTTTGTGCCCGAAAGAAATATCCGACGCACATCAACGAAGCGTCCTACATCGCGAAAGCAGCAATCTTCATAGGATCTTCCCTGAATTCACAGGAGATCTTCCCCATGCAAAAAAACCACGTACCGTATGGCAGTGACGTTTCAGCAGGCACCTACAAATGTGCAGACTGTGGACGCCAGTACTCCAATCAATCGAAAACCTCGCTTCCGCCCTGCCCTGACTACCAACCCAGCACCCACGTGCTCAATGGCTGGAACATCTTGAGCGGTCAGGGCGATGCAGTGGCAGATCCGTATCCGGATCAGTCTTCCAAATAATCGTGGAGAACTGAATCATGCAGATCTCATTCACGATCGACGCCGACGCTTTCGAGCAGGAGTAAAAGGAACCGGTCAAAAAAACCCTGCGCATCGGCGACGCGGAAATTGCCCACGCTCTTCAGCGTATCGCCAAGGCCAGCCTGACCGAGTACCTGAAAATGCTGGTCGAGGGCGGCATGCCCAGCCGGGCCGACGAAGCCAGGCAGGATCGTCTCCTTTACCTGATTCAAAGCTACTTCGGGCAGACATTACCGACCGAATCGCAAATCTCGACCATTTTTCAACTGACCCAGAGTCAGAGCAAAACCTTGCTGAAGAACACCGTATCGCGCTTTCGCAATCAGCTCGATGACATCCTGCAGCAGAGCATGCGCGCAGTCGCCAGAAGATCAAAAACGCCTTTTACTGGCGTGCGCTACCACTGACGTGCGCCTTTGTGGCGCTGTTTTACGTCAATCTGCCAGCCGCCGTGCGCATTATCGACAGCAGCACACTGGATCTGTGGGACTTCGATGTTGATCGCACGCTGTACGTGATGGTGGTTGGGGCGCTGCTGGCATTTGCGTTGACCAATACGATCCTGACGCTGAAATTGCTTAAAAAATGGCACATGCTGCGTTAGCTGAAAACCAAAAGACCCCGCTCAGCCTGACTGAGCGGGGTCTTTTTTTGCCTGGAAGAAGCGATCAGACGCCGAACTGGGCGCGATAGGCTTCAACGGCTGGCAGGTGCTGCTTGAGCTGCGGATCGTCAGCCAGGAATTCCAGCACCTGATTCAGCGAAACGATGCTGATGACCGGGATGCCGAAATCACGCTCGACTTCCTGGATTGCCGACAGCTCACCGTTGCCGCGCTCCTGACGGTTCAGGGCGATCAGCACGCCGGCAGCCTTGGCGCCGTCCTGGGAAGCAATGATCTGCATCACTTCACGGATCGCGGTGCCGGCAGTGATCACGTCGTCGATGATCAGCACCTCACCGGTCAGTGGTGCACCGACCAGGCTGCCGCCTTCGCCGTGAGCCTTGGCTTCCTTGCGGTTGAAGCACCATGGCAGATCACGGTTGTGGTGTTCGGCCAACGCCACGGCAGTGGTTGCCGCCAACGGGATGCCTTTGTAGGCCGGGCCGAACAGCACGTCGAACGGAATACCGCTCTCGGCGATGGCTGCGGCGTAGAAACGGCCCAGCTGTGCCAGCGCGGAGCCCGAGTTGAACAGGCCGGCATTGAAGAAGTAAGGACTGGTGCGCCCGGACTTCAGGGTGAACTCACCGAAGCGCAAAACGCCGCGATCGATGGCAAAACGAATGAAATCGCGCTGATACGCTTGCATGAAAAAAACCCCAAATACCACGGATTTAGCTAATTAGCTTGACGCCGTGTATCATACACGCACGCGATTTTTGGGGCCATTTATGCGGATCATCAGTGTGAACGTCAATGGTATTCAGGCTGCAGTCGAGCGCGGTTTGCTCAGTTGGCTGCAGGCACAGAATGCCGACGTCATCTGCCTGCAGGACACCCGTGCCTCCGCCTTTGAACTGGACGACCCAGCCTTCCAACTGGACGGCTACTTCCTTTATGCCTGCGATGCTGAAGTCCCTGCCCAAGGCGGCGTGGCTTTGTATTCGCGGTTGCAACCGAAGGCTGTCATCAGCGGTCTCGGCTTCGAGACGGCCGACCGCTACGGGCGCTACCTGCAAGCAGATTTCGACAAAGTCAGTATTGCCACCTTGCTGCTTCCTTCGGGGATGAACGGCGATGAAGACTTGAACCAGAAGTTCAAGCTCATGGACGACTTCGGCAAGTACCTGGACAAACAGCGGCGCAAACGTCGCGAGTACATTTATTGTGGCTCGCTGTACGTCGCGCAGCAGAAGCTCGACATCAAGAACTGGCGCGACAGCCAGCAATCTCCGGGCTTCCTGGCGCCAGAACGCGCCTGGATGGACGAGATTGTCGGCAACATGGGCTATGTAGACGCCCTGCGCGAAGTCAGCCGCGAAGGCGACCAGTACAGCTGGTGGCCGGACAACGAACAGGCCGAGATGCTGAATCTGGGCTGGCGTTTCGACTACCAGATCCTGACCCCGGGCCTGCGGCGCTTCGTGCGCAGCGCACGCCTGCCGCGTCAGCCACGGTTCTCGCAGCACGCGCCGCTGATCGTCGACTACGACTGGACGCTGACCATCTAAGCGTCGTTTCGCAGTAAAAAAAATGCCCGTATCGCAGGATACGGGCATTTTTTTTCTTCAGACCCAGGCTGGAACGCGCGTCAGACCGCGGCGAAGAACGGCAGCGCCAGATACAACTTGATCACTATGACGTTGATGATATCGATGAAAAAGGCACCCACCATCGGTACGACCAGAAACGCGATCTGCGAAGGCCCGTAACGCTGCGTCACCGCTTGCATGTTGGCGATGGCGGTAGGCGTCGCACCGAGGCCGAAACCGCAATGCCCGGCCGCCAGCACTGCCGCATCGTAATTGCGGCCCATGATCCTGAACGTCACGAACACCGCGAACAGCGCCATGACCAGCGTCTGCACGGCCAGGATAATGAAGATCGGCAACGCCAGGGCTGCCAGATCCCACAACTTGAGCGACATCAGCGCAATGGCCAGAAACAGCGACAGACTGACGTTGCCCAGCACCGAGACTTCCCGCTCGAATACCTGATACAGGCCAAACGCCGAGAGGCCGTTACGCAACACGACGCCCACGAACAAGACACAAACGAATGTCGGCAACTCGAATGCCGTGCCGTGCAGCAGCCCGTTCAGGACATTGCCCACCAGCAGGCTGACCGCGATCAGCGCCAGTGTTTCGATGAACGAGAACGGCGTGATCGAGCGCTCCCTGTTCGGCTGCTCGAACCCCTTTGGCAGACGCGGCGCCTCCTGCGCATGACAACCAGGCACCTCGACACGTTTGATAAGCAGACGGGCAACCGGCCCACCGATCAGACCACCCAGTACAAGACCGAATGTCGCCGAGGCCATCGCCAGCTCTGAGGCAGAAGCCAGACCGTATTTCTCGCTGAATACCGTTCCCCACGCGGCACCGGTTCCATGACCACCGGCCAGTGTGATGGAACCCGTCAACAGCCCCATCAGCGAGTCAAGCCCCAGCAATGTGGCGAGTCCGATGCCCATGGCGTTCTGCAGGATCAGGAGACCGGCGACCGCTAGTATAAATATCCCTACTACGCGGCCGCCCTTCTTGAGGCTGGCGAAGTCCGCACTCAGACCGATAGTGGCAAAAAACGCCAGCATGAGCGGTGCCTGCAGCGAGGTATCGAATCGGACTTCTATATCGAGCGCTCGCAATACCAGAAGAACCACAGCAACCAACAGGCCACCCGCAACCGGTTCGGGAATATTGAAATTGCGCAGTACACCAACACGGGTAACAAGACCACGTCCCAGCAGAAGTACAAGAGAAGCGGCCACGAGCGTGCCGTAGAAATCGAGCTGAATCATCTGGTTTATTCTTGGCTATATATTCGCAGGCGAACTTTTCCCTGGTTACGCCTCACGAATCGGCTGGCTGTTTCAACACTGGAAACACTGAAATTCAAGAGCCTTCGATGGTCTGAATATATCGAAATATTTCTGAAGGAATATGACGTGCGGCAACCTTAACAAGCGCAAAGTCATGCTGCCAATGCCCATTGGCCGCATCGAGGCATTACAGTTGTGACTAAAAATGTAAGACCGATGAATATATAAAATTTCTTTTGCCATTCATCGTAGACAGATTATTCCTACAAGGAACTCAGGTTTATTAAGTTGCAAAAAAAGCCCTGGCAGGCCAGGGCTTTTTAAATATGCAGAATTGATTATTCCAACATGCACCTTCGGCTGAATGCTATTTGATCAAGCGCCAGGTAAACGGATAACGGTACGGAAAACCTTCATTGGCTTTTACGCCACCGATGATTGTCAGCACCAGCGCCGCAATGGCCAGCAGGCCGAACAGCACGAACCCGATGATCACCAGCATCAGTACGAAGCAGATCATCGAAGCAATCGCCACGGTGATCTGGAAATTCAGCGCTTCCTTGCCCTGGGCGTCGATGAACGGATCGGTCTCGCGCTTCATCTGCCACAGGACCAGTGGCCCGATCAGCGTTCCGAACGGAATCCAGATCCCCAGCAAGGCGGACAAGTGACAAAACATCGCCCATTGGCGAACCTCCTGGCTCGGCTTGGGCAACAACTCTTGCTCATCACTCATCTCGTCCTCCTTGCGGGTTGCGAACCTGCTCAGTCGGCCAGCGCAGCCTTTTGCAGTTCGAAGATCTCGTTCATGCCTTTCTTGGCCAGTTCCAGCATCGCGTTCAGCTCTTCAGGCTGGAACGGCGCGCCTTCAGCGGTGCCCTGCACTTCGATGAAACCACCGGTGCTGGTCATCACCACATTGAGGTCGGTCTCGGCGGCGGAATCTTCAAGATAGTCCAGATCCAGCACTGGCTCGCCCTGGTACATGCCAACAGATACGGCACCGATCATTTGCTTGAGCGGGTCGCCACCTTTCAGGCCGCCGCGCTTCTTGATCACTTTCAGTGCATCGACCAGCGCAACCATGGCGCCGGTGATCGACGCGGTACGGGTGCCACCGTCGGCCTGGATCACGTCGCAGTCGACGTACAGGGTGACGTCGCCCAGCTTGGACATGTCCAGTGCAGCGCGCAGGGAACGGCCGATCAGGCGCTGGATTTCCAGGGTGCGACCGCCCTGCTTGCCACGGCTCGCTTCACGCTGGTTACGTTCACCGGTAGCACGCGGCAGCATGCCGTATTCGGCGGTCAGCCAGCCCTGGCCCTGACCTTTAAGGAAACGCGGCACGCCATTTTCAACGCTGACGGTGCAGATGACTTTGGTATCACCGAATTCGACCAGTACGGATCCCTCGGCGTGTTTGGTGTAGTTGCGGGTAATGCGGATCGAGCGGAGCTGATCGGCAGCGCGACCACTTGGACGTTTCATAGGAGATACCTGTACTGGGGACGGAAAACTGCGGAGCATTATAGAGCCGCACGCCGCGCCTGGGCACTCGTTAAAAAATCCCGCCGACGACCGAAGGCCCTGAAACGCGCTTCGCCGACGGCCTGCAGCCCTTTGTCACACCGTGTGTTTGGGCGCATCTGCCGCACTGCGCTACAATCCTGCGCCTTTGCTGCCAGTCGGCTTAAATTCATTGATATCGAGCTGCGGAGCTTCAATTCGCGCCGATCTGTATCGCGAGGTCACCCCATGGTGCACAGCATGACCGCCTTCGCCCGCGTCGAAAAAGCCGGCGTTCAGGGCACCCTGAGCTGGGAGCTGCGCTCGGTCAACAGCCGCTACCTGGAACCCCATCTACGTCTGCCGGAATCGTTTCGCGACCTCGAAGGCGCCGTCCGCGAAGCCCTGCGCCAGGGCCTGTCGCGCGGCAAACTGGAGTGCACCCTGCGCTTCACCGAAGAAAGCGCCGGCAAGCCGCTGCAAGTGGATCGCGAGCGCGCCGCGCAACTGGTCGCTGCGGCCGAAACCGTCGCCAGCCTGATCAAGAACCCGGCGGCGCTGAACCCGCTGGAAGTGCTGGCCTGGCCGGGCGTACTGGTCGCAGACGCCACCGACCCGCAAGCGCTGAACGCCGAGGCGCTGGCCTTGTTCAATCAAGGCTTGAAAGACCTCAAGGCCGGCCGCGAGCGCGAAGGCGCAGAGCTGGCACGCCTGATCAACGATCGCCTGACCGCCATCGAAGAAGATGTGGTGACCCTGCGCGAACTGGTTCCGCAGATGCTTGCCACCCAGCGCCAGAAAGTCCTCGACCGTTTCGCCGACATGAAGGCCGAACTGGACCCGCAGCGCCTGGAACAGGAAATGGTCATCCTCGCGCAAAAAAGCGACGTGGCCGAAGAACTGGATCGCCTGAGCACTCACATCATCGAAGTTCGCCGGGTGCTGAAATCCGGCGGTGCCGCCGGCCGGCGCCTGGACTTCCTGATGCAGGAGCTCAACCGCGAAGCCAACACACTGGGCTCCAAGGCCTTCGACCCGCGCAGCACCCAGGCGGCGGTCAACCTCAAGGTGTTGATCGAGCAGATGCGCGAACAAGTGCAGAATATTGAGTAAGGCTATCCCCGACATGACCCACAGTACCGGCACCCTGTACATCATTTCCGCCCCCTCGGGCGCGGGCAAAAGCAGTCTGGTCAAGGCCCTGACCGACGCCAAACCGGAAATCCGTGTCTCGATTTCCCACACTACCCGCGCCATGCGCCCGGGCGAAGTGGACGGCGTGAACTACCACTTCGTGACCCGCGAAGAGTTCGTGAAGATGGGCGAGCACGGCGATTTCCTGGAACGCGCCGAAGTTTTCGGCAACTTCTACGGCACCTCGCAAAGCCGCCTGCAGCAGACCCTGGACGAAGGCCATGACCTGATTCTGGAAATCGACTGGCAAGGCGCGGAACAAGTGCGCAAGCTGATGCCGCAGGCCCGCTCGATCTTCATTCTGCCGCCATCGCTGCAGGCCCTGCACCAGCGCCTGACCAACCGTGGCCAGGACAGCGACGAGATCATCGACGGCCGGATGCGCGAAGCGGTCAGCGAGATGAGCCACTACGTCGAATACGACTACCTGATCATCAACGACGATTTCGCCCACGCGCTGGATGATCTGAAGGCGATTTTCCGCGCCAACCAGCTGCAACAGAAACGCCAGCAAGTGCGTTTTGGCAAATTGCTGGCTGAATTGCTGGGCTGAAACAGCACTTCACAAAACCGCTGCAAGAGCTTTACATTGGTGCTTGCAGCGCGTTGAAGAGTCTGGTCAAAAAATCAGCGCTTCCCTAATCGCTGGTGTTTTTTTAAACTGCCGAGTCCGCTCGCCCAACCGGGCAGCGCGCATATTGCATTCGCTCCGAGGAATACCATGGCCCGCGTAACCGTTGAAGACTGCCTAGAACACGTGGATAACCGCTTTGAGCTGGTCATGCTCTCTACCAAGCGTGCCCGTCAACTGGCCACCGGCGGCAAAGAGCCGAAAGTGGCATGGGAAAACGACAAGCCTACCGTCGTCGCCCTGCGCGAAATCGCTGAAGGTATCGTGACTCCCGAATTCATCGCCGCCGAAGAAATTGTCACCGAAGACCCGGTCTTCGCTGCCTTTGCTCCAGAGGACGAGTCCAACGAGGCCGTTTAAGCCTATGCCTGGTCGACGTAGCAAGGCGCGGGATCACAGCTTGCGGCAGGAGTCATCATGCCGAGCATAGACGCCCTCGCCGATCGAATATCGACCTACCTCGGTCAGGACCAGGTCAATCTGGTCCGCCGAGCGTATTTCTACGCCGAACAAGCCCACGACGGCCAACGCCGCCGCAGCGGCGAGGCGTATGTCACGCATCCTCTTGCCGTGGCGAACATTCTTGCCGACATGCACATGGACCATCAGAGCCTGATGGCCGCGATGCTGCATGACGTGATCGAAGACACCGGTATCGCCAAGGAAGCGCTGCAAGCGCAGTTCGGCGAGACCGTGGCCGAACTGGTCGACGGGGTCAGCAAACTGACCCAGATGAACTTCGAGACCAAGGCCGAAGCCCAGGCGGAAAACTTCCAGAAAATGGCCATGGCCATGGCGCGCGACATTCGCGTGATCCTGGTCAAGCTCGCCGACCGCCTGCACAACATGCGCACCCTGGAAGTGCTGTCCGGCGAAAAGCGCCGGCGCATCGCCAAGGAAACCCTTGAGATTTATGCCCCCATCGCCAACCGGCTGGGCATGCATTCGGTACGCATCGAGTT
Organism: Pseudomonas sp. B15(2017); assembly: GCF_002113215.1. Taxonomy (NCBI): domain Bacteria; kingdom Pseudomonadati; phylum Pseudomonadota; class Gammaproteobacteria; order Pseudomonadales; family Pseudomonadaceae; genus Pseudomonas; species Pseudomonas sp. B15(2017). The sequence continues at coordinate 302,255 of NZ_NEJZ01000003.1, read as the reverse complement.
CGAAGACCTCGGCTTCAAGGCCATGCACCCGATGCGTTCCGCGCGGATTTACCAGGCGGTCAAACGCGCCCGCGGCAACCGCAAGGAAATCGTCAACAAGATCGAAGAGTCCCTCGGCCATTGCCTCGCCATCGACGGCATCCAGGGCGAAGTCAGCGGTCGCCAGAAACACCTCTACGGCATCTACAAGAAAATGCGCGGCAAGCGGCGGGCCTTCAACGAGATCATGGACGTCTACGCGTTCCGGATCATCGTCGACAAGGTCGACACCTGCTACCGCGTACTGGGTGCCGTGCATAATCTGTACAAACCGTTGCCGGGCCGCTTCAAGGATTACATTGCGATTCCCAAGGCCAACGGCTATCAGTCGCTGCACACCACGCTGTTCGGCATGCACGGTGTACCGATCGAGATCCAGATCCGTACCCGCGAAATGGAAGAGATGGCCAACAACGGCATCGCCGCCCATTGGCTGTACAAATCCAGCGGCGACGAACAGCCGAAAGGCACTCACGCCCGCGCCCGTCAGTGGGTCAAAGGCGTGCTGGAAATGCAGCAACGTGCCGGCAACTCGCTGGAATTCATCGAAAGCGTGAAGATCGACCTGTTCCCGGACGAGGTCTATGTGTTCACGCCCAAAGGCCGGATCATGGAGCTGCCCAAAGGCTCCACGGCGGTCGACTTCGCCTACGCGGTGCACACCGACGTCGGCAACAGCTGCATCGCCTGCCGGATCAACCGTCGTCTCGCACCGCTGTCCGAACCGCTGCAAAGCGGTTCCACGGTCGAGATCGTCAGTGCCCCCGGCGCGCGGCCGAACCCGGCGTGGCTCAACTTCGTGGTCACCGGCAAGGCGCGAACCCACATCCGCCATGCGCTGAAACTGCAACGCCGCTCCGAATCCATCAGCCTCGGCGAGCGCCTGTTGAACAAGGTGCTCAACGGCTTCGACAGCGCGCTGGAACAGATTCCGGCCGAGCGCGTGAAGGCGATGCTCACCGAATACCGCCTCGAACTGATCGAAGACCTGCTCGAAGACATCGGCCTGGGCAACCGCATGGCCTATGTCGTGGCACGCCGCCTGCTCGGCGAAGGCGAGCAATTGCCAAGTCCGGAAGGCCCGCTGGCGATTCGCGGCACCGAAGGTCTGGTCCTCAGCTATGCCAAATGTTGCACGCCGATCCCGGGCGACCCGATTGTCGGCCACCTGTCGGCGGGCAAAGGCATGGTCGTGCACCTGGAAAACTGCCGCAACATCAGCGAAATCCGCCACAACCCGGAAAAATGCATCCAGCTTTCGTGGGCCAAGGATGTCACCGGCGAATTCAACGTCGAACTGCGCGTCGAGCTGGAGCACCAGCGCGGCCTGATCGCCCTGCTGGCCAGCAGCGTCAACGCAGCCGACGGCAATATCGAGAAAATCAGCATGGACGAACGCGATGGTCGCATCAGCGTCGTCCAGTTGGTGGTCAGCGTCCACGACCGTGTGCACCTGGCCCGCGTGATCAAGAAACTGCGCGCCCTGACCGGGGTGATCCGCATCACCCGCATGCGCGCATAACTCAAACAATACAAGGAGTCATACATGACCAAGACTGTTATCAGCAGCGACAAGGCCCCGGCCGCCATCGGTACTTATTCCCAGGCGATCAAGGCCGGCAATACCGTTTACATGTCGGGTCAGATTCCCCTCGATCCAAAAACCATGGAACTGGTCGAAGGCTTCGAAGCCCAGACCGTCCAGGTGTTCGAGAACCTGAAAGCCGTGGCCGAAGCCGCCGGCGGTTCGTTCAAGGACATCGTCAAGCTGAACATCTTCCTCACCGACCTGAGCCACTTCGCCAAGGTCAACGAGATCATGGGCAAGTACTTCGACCAGCCTTACCCGGCTCGCGCCGCCATCGGCGTGGCAGCCCTGCCGAAGGGTTCGCAGGTTGAAATGGATGCCATTCTGGTCATCGAGTAATGCGCCATGGCGCGGTCCAACACACCGCGCCGACCGCTCTGCGGTAAAGAAAAGGTTTTGAAAGGATTCCACCATGCGCAAAGCGCTTGCTCTCTCGCTGCTCGCCATTTTCCTCGGCGGTTGCGCCAGCAACCCTGCCGACCGTGACATCAGCGGCACCTGGATCAATCAGGTCGCCATCGATGCCGCTGCCAAGGGCGGCCCCCTGCGCGAAGCGCTTCAGGCTTACGGCCCGAATCTGGAGTGGGACGTCAACACCAAGGCCGGCCAGGCCCGCTATACCAACGGTTTCGAAAACGTCGAAGGTCGCTTGCTCGGCGAACAGTCCGGCGTCTGGAAAGTCGACTTCTATGGCAGCTCCGCCAGCGAGCTGAAACGTGATGGTGGCCAACTGCAACAAGCCGCCAACGAAAACGAACCGGAACAAGTCTTCGACCGCGCGCAAATTCCAGTGCCGGACGGCGCACCGATCGGCGCCAGCTTCGAACGCGCGCTGTATTCCGCTTATCTGGGCGGCAACTGGACGATCACCAGCGGCCAGGGCGAAGGCGCCACCGTGCAGTTTCAGGCTGACGGCCAAGTCTCCGGTCTGCCGGGTGCCGACCGCTATGCCCTGTGCCTCGCGGGCGATTGCGCGTCGATGAGCAGCGGCAACGACAGCATGTGGTTGCAGCAGAACGGCCAGGGCAACAACTGGATCTTTGTGCGCAAGGGCAAAGAGCTGGAAATCCTGCAGGCCGTGAATACGGCGCTGGCGGACGAACAACCGCAGTTCACCCCGGGTGAGCGCAAGTGGTTGCTTGAGAAGCAGTGATCTGCGCTTGAGACAAGAAAGGCGGAAGCAAGCCATTGCTCCCGCCTTTTTTATGTCCGCAAGTCAGCAGCGACCTTCAAGAATCGCGGCATACCCCTCGCGATAACTCGGATACTTCGGCACCCAGCCCAACGCCTTGGCCCGTGCATTGCTGCAACGCTTGCTGCCGGTACGACGCACACTCTCGTCTTCCGACCATTCGGTGACGCCCAGATACTCGCGCAGCCACGCCACCACCTCGGCGAGCGGCGCCGGCGCATCGTCCACGCCGATATAGATGTCATCCAGCGCCACGCCCTTGCGATCCGCGTCCAGCAGATAAGCCATCAACCCCGCCGCATCATCGGCATGGATGCGATTGCCATACAGCGGTGGGTCAACCGCCACACGATAACCACGGCGTACCTGGGTCAGCAGCCATTCACGTCCCGGGCCATAAATGCCGGTCAGGCGTACGATGCTCGCGGGAATGCCGCTGTTGAGCGCAACCTGCTCGGCTTCCAGCATCAACCGACCGGAATAACCCGCGGCAACGGTTTCGGATTTTTCATCAACCCATTCGCCGTTCTGCTGCCCGTAAACACTGCTACTGGAAACGAACAGCAACCGATCAGGCTGTTGCCCGTAATCGTTCAGCCAACCCAGCACATGCTGCAAACCCTGCACATATGCCGCGCGATAACCGGCCTCATCGTGATCGGTGGCCGCCGCGCTATACACCAGGTAATCGATAGCGCCCACCGGCCAGGTCGCCGGGCAATCCTCATTGAACAAGTCACCGGCCACACCGATAACGCCCTCCGGCAAACGTGAAACATCCCGGCGCAGGCCGTATACCTGGAAGCCGGCAGCCAGCAATTGCGTGGCCAGACGGCTGCCGACATCACCGCAACCGGCGATCAAAACAGAAGGCGCGGACATCAAAAATCTCCCATCGGAAAGCGACAGACTAGCCTCGGCAAAGGACGAGCGGCTAGCAATGAAGGAAAAAAAGCAACTCTATTACTTTTGTTAACAAGAATTACTTGCAATAATGCACGCCACTTTTGTTCTCGGCCTCACGAGGCCTGGAAGAGCATCACCGTTTTTCTATCTCAGGTCCGGCCAGCATGACACGCATTCAAAACTCCGCTTCGCCAACCAACCGACCTCGCGCCTGGGGCGCCGTGGCTGCTCTGTTGCTCAGCCTGATGCTGGCACCAGTTGCTGCATTCGCTGACGCACAAGCCCCGGCCGCGCCAGCCGCCACCGAGCAGAGCGCTCCGGCCGCCGCACCTGCCGCGACCGATCCGGTGCAGGCCGTAGAGGCCAGCGCAGCCGATGCACCGGAAGTCCTCGAAGCCGACAACAGCCTGGGCATGGCCCATGACCTGTCGCCATGGGGCATGTACCAGAACGCCGACGTCATCGTTAAAGCCGTGATGATCGGCCTGGCCATCGCCTCGATCATCACCTGGACCATCTGGATCGCCAAGGGCTTCGAGCTGATGGGCGCCAAACGCCGGCTGCGCGGTGAAATCGCCCACCTGAAAAAAGCTGCCTCCCTAAAGGAAGCCAGCGCTACCGCGGCGAAAGAAGGCACGCTGGCCAACCTGCTGGTACACGACGCCCTGGAAGAAATGCGCCTGTCGGCCAACGCCCGCGAGAAAGAAGGCATCAAGGAGCGCGTCAGCTTCCGCCTCGAGCGTCTGGTTGCCGCCTGTGGCCGCAACATGAGCAGCGGCACCGGCGTCCTCGCCACCATCGGCTCCACTGCGCCGTTCGTCGGTCTGTTCGGTACCGTGTGGGGCATCATGAACAGCTTCATCGGCATCGCCAAAACCCAGACCACCAACCTTGCCGTCGTAGCACCGGGCATCGCTGAAGCGCTGCTGGCTACCGCACTGGGTCTGGTTGCCGCGATTCCTGCCGTGGTCATCTACAACGTCTTCGCCCGCTCCATCGCCGGTTACAAGGCTCAGGTGTCCGATGCGTCGGCTCAGGTTCTGCTGCTGGTCAGCCGCGACCTCGACCACCAGCCTGAGCGCAACAGCTCGCAACCGCACATGGTGAAAGTGGGGTAATCGGCCATGGGCCTGCATTTGAAAGAAGGCGCAGACGACGATCTGGCCGAGAACCACGAAATCAACGTCACGCCGTTCATCGACGTGATGCTGGTGCTGTTGATCATCTTCATGGTGGCCGCTCCGCTGGCCACCGTGGACATCAAGGTTGACCTGCCTGCCTCCACCGCCAAACCGGCACCGCGGCCGGAGAAACCGGTATTCCTCAGCGTGAAGGCTGACCAGCGCCTGTTCATCGGCGATGACGAAGTGAAAGCCGAAACCCTCGGCGCCGCACTCGACGCCAAGACCCAGGGCAAGAAAGACACGACGATCTTCTTCCAGGCCGACAAAGGCGTGGATTACGGCGACTTGATGAGCGTGATGGATAACCTGCGCGCCGCCGGTTACCTGAAGGTCGGTCTGGTCGGACTCGAGAGCGCAGTCAAGAAATGATCACGACGCGCCATAAGCTGACGCGTTACAGCGGTAGCCTGGCCGTGGTGCTGGGTGTTCACGCGCTGGCCATTGCGCTGGCGCTGAACTGGAACGCCCGCCCGCCCATCGAATTGCCGCCGCAGGCAATGATGGTCGAGCTGGCACCGGTTCCGGCCCCGCCACCGCCCGCTCCGCCGAAAGTCGTCACGCCACCGCAGCCACCGGCTCCGGTTGAAGAACTGCCGATCCCGAAACTGGCCGAAGCGCCAAAAGCCGAGATCGCGGTGCCCAAGCAAAAACCAAAACCCAAGCCAAAGCCGCAACCGCCCAAGCCGGTTGAGAAGAAACCGGAGCCTGTGAAGGAAAAACCTTCCGAGGAAAAACCGGCGGAGCCTCAGCAGACCCAGGCGCCGACGGAGAAATCCGCCCAGCCGGCACCGGGCCCGTCGCCTGCACAATTGGCGGCCAAGGCCAGTTGGCAAGGTACCCTGCTTGCGCATCTGGCCAAGTACAAAAAGTACCCGGCCAGCGCTCAGGCACGGGGCAAGGAAGGTTTGAACCGGTTGCGTTTCGTGGTTGATGGCGAAGGCAACGTGCTGTCGTTCGAACTGGTGGGCCGTTCCGGCAACGCCGATCTGGACCGGGCCACCCTGGAAATGATCCGCCGCGCCCAGCCGCTGCCCAAGCCACCGGCCGACATGCTGACCAATGGCGCAATCGAAATCGTTGCGCCGTTTGTTTACTCGCTGGAACGCCGCCGCTAGAAGACACCGCAAAACCTGTGGGAGCGAACTTGCTCGCGAAGAGGCCTGTCAGGCAACGCTGCTTCGTCTGATACACCGCTTTCGCGAGCAACCTCGCTCCCACAGGGTTCTGCGACAACCGGACGAACCCGACACAAAGGCACCCAAAGGTGCCTTTGTCATATCTACCAACGGCAAACCGGCATTGCCCGGTGTCGCATTCATCACTCAGTCTGATAACGTGCGTCTATCGATTGCAGCCGGTATGCTTGGCCCGCATCTTCATGGACGCTTGCTATGACTCTCACAGAATTACGCTACATCGTTACCCTCGCCCAAGAGCAGCATTTCGGCCACGCGGCCGAGCGTTGCCACGTCAGCCAGCCGACCCTGTCGGTGGGCGTGAAAAAGCTTGAAGACGAACTCGGTGTGCTGATTTTCGAGCGCAGCAAAAGCGCCGTGCGCCTGACCCCGGTCGGCGAAGGCATCGTCGCTCAGGCGCAGAAAGTGCTGGAGCAGGCCCAGGGCATCCGCGAACTGGCCCAGGCCGGCAAGAACCAGCTGACCGCCCCGCTGAAAGTCGGCGCGATCTACACCGTCGGCCCGTACCTGTTCCCGCACCTGATTCCGCAACTGCACCGGGTCGCCCCGCAGATGCCGTTGTACATCGAAGAAAACTTCACCCACGTGCTGCGCGACAAACTGCGCAACGGCGAACTGGACGCGATCATCATCGCCCTGCCGTTCAACGAAGCCGACGTGCTGACCCTGCCGCTCTATGACGAGCCGTTCTACGTCCTGATGCCGGCCCAGCACCCGTGGACGCAAAAAGAATCCATCGACGCCGCCCTGCTCAATGACAAGAGCCTGCTGCTGCTCGGCGAAGGCCACTGCTTCCGCGATCAGGTGCTGGAAGCCTGCCCGACGCTGACCAAGGGCAACGACGGCGCCAAGCACACCACGGTCGAATCCAGCTCGCTGGAAACCATTCGCCACATGGTCGCCTCCGGCCTGGGCATTTCGATCCTGCCGCTGTCGGCGGTGGACAGCCATCACTACGCCCCGGGCGTGATCGAAGTACGTCCGCTGTCGGCACCAGTGCCGTTCCGTACCGTGGCCATCGCCTGGCGCGCCAGTTTCCCGCGGCCGAAAGCCATCGAGATCCTCGCCGACTCCATTCGCCTGTGCTCGGTCGCCAAACCTGCCGCGCCGGTCACGGCCGGTTAAGCCAGAGTCATGACTGAGCTGTCGCAGGTCTCGGTCACCGCACTCAAGGGTGTCGGTGAAGCCATGGCCGAGAAACTGGCCAAGGTCGGCCTGGAGAACCTCCAGGACGTGCTGTTCCACCTGCCGCTGCGTTATCAGGATCGCACCCGCGTGGTGCCGATCGGCGCGTTGCGGCCGGGACAGGACGCTGTGGTCGAAGGCACCGTCAGCGGTGCCGACGTGGTCATGGGCCGGCGTCGCAGCCTCGTCGTGCGTTTGCAGGACGGCACCGGCGGCCTGAGCCTGCGCTTCTATCACTTCAGCAACGCGCAGAAAGAAGGCCTCAAGCGCGGCACGCGGATTCGCTGCTACGGAGAAGCCCGGCCCGGTGCCTCGGGGCTGGAGATTTACCACCCGGAATACCGCGCCATTAACGGCGACGAGCCGCCGCCGGTGGATGAAACCCTGACCCCGGTCTACCCGCTGACCGAAGGCCTGACCCAGGCGCGCCTGCGCCAGTTGTGCACGCAGACGTTGACCCTGCTCAAACCGGCCACCCTGCCCGACTGGCTGCCGACCGAACTGGCCCGCGACTATCAACTGGCGCCGCTGGCCGACGCGATCCGCTACCTGCACAACCCGCCCGCCAATGCCGACGTCGACGAACTCGCCCTCGGACATCACTGGGCCCAGCATCGCCTGGCCTTCGAAGAACTGCTGACCCATCAGCTATCGCAGCAGCGCCTGCGCGAAAGCATGCGCTCCCTGCGCGCGCCGGCGATGCCGAAAGCCACCAGACTGCCGGCGAAATACCTGGCCAACCTCGGCTTCAACCCGACCGGCGCTCAGCAACGAGTCGGCAACGAAATCGCCTACGACCTCAGTCAGCACGAACCAATGCTGCGGCTGATTCAGGGCGATGTCGGCGCGGGCAAAACCGTGGTCGCCGCCCTCGCTGCGCTGCAAGCGCTGGAGGCCGGCTATCAGGTAGCTCTGATGGCGCCGACCGAGATCCTTGCCGAGCAGCACTTCATCACCTTCAAGCGCTGGCTCGAACCATTGGGCATCGAGGTGGCGTGGCTGGCCGGCAAGCTCAAGGGCAAGAACCGCGTGGCCGCGCTGGAACAGATTGCCGGTGGCACACCGATGGTGGTCGGCACCCACGCGCTGTTTCAGGACGAAGTGCAGTTCAAGAACCTCGCGCTGGTGATCATCGACGAACAACACCGCTTCGGCGTACAGCAACGTCTGGCGCTGCGGCAGAAAGGCGTCGGCGGGCGCATGTGTCCGCATCAACTGATCATGACCGCCACGCCGATTCCGCGGACGCTGGCGATGAGCGCCTACGCCGACCTCGACACCTCGATCCTCGACGAACTGCCGCCCGGGCGAACCCCGGTCAACACCGTGCTGGTCACCGATACCCGCCGCGTCGAAGTCATCGAGCGGGTGCGCAGCGCCTGCGCCGAGGGCCGTCAGGCCTATTGGGTGTGCACGCTGATCGAAGAGTCCGAAGAGCTGACCTGCCAGGCCGCCGAAACCACTTTCGAAGACCTGACCGCCGCCCTCGGTGAGTTGAAGGTCGGGCTGATCCACGGCCGCATGAAACCCGCCGAGAAAGCCGCCGTTATGGCCGAGTTCAAGGCCGGCAACCTGCAACTGCTGGTCGCCACCACCGTGATCGAAGTCGGCGTGGACGTGCCCAACGCCAGTCTGATGATCATCGAAAACCCCGAACGCCTCGGCCTTGCGCAACTGCACCAGTTGCGCGGTCGCGTCGGTCGGGGCAGCGCAGTCAGCCATTGCGTGCTGCTCTACCATCCGCCGCTGTCGCAAATCGGCCGCCAGCGCCTGGGCATCATGCGCGAGACCAACGACGGTTTCGTCATTGCCGAAAAAGACCTCGAACTGCGCGGCCCCGGCGAAATGCTCGGCACCCGCCAGACCGGCCTGCTGCAATTCAAGGTCGCCGACCTGATGCGCGACGCCGATCTGCTGCCCGCCGTACGCGATGCCGCCCAAGCGTTGCTCGAACGCTGGCCCACCCACGTCAGCCCGTTGCTCGACCGCTGGCTGCGACACGGGCAGCAATACGGCCAAGTGTGAGCACCGTCGCAGTTTCTCAAAGCTCGTTCCAACCAAGCTGGTTATACTCCAGCAATTGTTTCAAAAACGGATACAGACCATGACCGAAGCTGCTCTCGCCCCCGAATCCCCGCACGCTCCGTCTGTTATTCGGCTGCTGCTCAACAAGCTGGGCGTCGCCTACGAAGAAGTGCTCGACCACCACGGCCTCAACGCCTCGCGCAAAGTGCAGGCCGTTTTGCTGGACGACGCGGTCGGTGCGCTGATGGTGCTGTTTCCACAGAGCCAGTTGCTGGATCTCAACCGCCTCGCCGAACTGACAGGCCGTCGCCTGACCGCCGTGTCCACCGAGCGCCTGGAAAAGATGCTCGGCAAACACAGCCTGAGCCTGCTGCCGGGCCTGCCGGCGCTGACCAGCTCGCCGTGCCTCTACGAAGAAAGCCTGCTGCGTGAACCGAAGTTGCTGATCAACTCCGGCGAGCCGGGCCTGCTGCTGGAAATCGCCAGCGACGACTTCAAGACCATGCTGACCAAGGCCAGCGCCGCCAACTTCGGCGAAGCCCTGAGCAGCATCCGCCCGAACCTCGACCGCCCGGACGATGACCGCGAGGAAATCACCCAGGCCGTACAGGCGTTTACCGCGCGGCGCATCCAGCAGCGTCTGGAAGCGACCATCGAGATTCCGCCACTGGCCGAAACCGCACAAAAAATCATCAAGCTGCGCGTCGACCCGAACGCCACCATCGACGACATCACCGGCGTGGTCGAAACCGACCCGGCGCTGGCTGCGCAAGTGGTGAGCTGGGCGGCGTCGCCGTACTACGCGTCGCCGGGCAAGATCCGCTCGGTGGAAGACGCCATCGTGCGCGTGCTGGGCTTCGATCTGGTGATCAACCTGGCTCTGGGCCTGGCCCTCGGCAAGACCCTGAGCCTGCCGAAAGACCACCCGCAACACACCACGCCGTACTGGCAGCAGTCGATCTACACCGCCGCCGTCATCGAAGGCCTGACCCGCGCCATGCCGCGCGCCCAGCGTCCGGAATCCGGCCTGACCTACCTCGCCGGCCTGCTGCACAACTTCGGCTACCTGCTGCTGGCCCACGTGTTCCCGCCGCACTTCTCGCTGATCTGCCGGCACCTGGAGGTCAACCCGCACCTGTGCCACAGCTACGTCGAGCAACACCTGCTGGGCATCAGCCGCGAACAGATCGGCTCCTGGCTGATGCGCTACTGGGACATGCCGGACGAACTGGCCACCGCCCTGCGCTTCCAGCACGACCCGAACTACGACGGCGCCTACGCCGAATACCCGAACCTCGTCTGCCTGGCCGTGCGCCTGCTGCGCAGTCGCGGCATCGGCTCCGGCCCGGATGAAGACATTCCGGATGCGCTGCTGGAACGCGTTGGCCTGACTCGCGACAAGGCCAATGATGTGGTCAGCAAAGTACTGGAAGCCGAAGTCCTCCTGCGCGAACTGGCTTCGCAGTTCAGCCAGGCCTGATTTGCGCCTATAAAAAAGGCCCCACACTCAACCGAGTGTGGGGCCTTTGTATTTGATCGTTCCCACGCTCTGCGTGGGAATGCAGCCCATGACGCTCCGCGTCACAGCCTCACGCAATACTCAAGCAGCCTTCGGCTTGGCCTTCCTCGGCTTCAAATACTTCATCAACCCCTGAAACCACATCACCAGCGCCGGATTGCCCTTGAGCTGGATGGTCTTGTCCTGAATCCCCTGCATGAACGCCAGCTGCTTGTTTTTGGCCTGCATCGTGGCAAACCCGAACGCCGCGTCTTTAAAGGCAATCGCAAACGCCGGCTCCGCCACCACCCCGGACTTGCTGGTAATGCGCTGGTCCTTCACCACGAAATGCCGCGCCACCTTCCCGTCCAGAGTCTGCAGCTGAAACACCAGATCCTTGTCACCCAACTGCTGCTGGAACGCAGGATTTGTCCGACTGGCCTTACCCATCAACAGACCCAGCATCCACAGAAGAAAACGAAATTTCATGCGCACAGCCTCAAAAGGAAAATGAACGGCCGGGGGAGTGTAAGGGATTCGGACGGATTCGCCACTATCCTGGATTGATAGAAGACGATGCAGGGCTTTTCTCGCATGATGACTACCAAGTCACGATTTCCGCCCCACAACCTGATCGTTCCCACGCTCCGCGTGGGAATGTCTCCCGTGACGCTCCGCGTCACACCATCCCCCCGTCCTACACCTGAAGAAACACATTCCTGTAGGAGCTGCCGAAGGCTGCGATCTTTCGGTCTGCTGCCCCGCAAACCTATGGGAAATTTCCTGCGAAGCGCCGGGATACCTATGAACTAGGCAGGCTGGGACATCACCGATAGCCTCTGTGTGTCACCGCAAAATCGGTGACTCGGACGTGCAAGTCCGGTTCAGGTGCACAATCGCAATGGCATTTCGCCGAGCGTTTTCCTATGCTCGCGGATCGTTATGGCGGCTGTGCGTCGGAGACTCTTGAGTCTGCCGGCCACCTGGACCGGTCTTGCACACCAACGCACAGCTGCCACCTATTTCGAAGTGCAAAGCGAATGGGTGTCGGCCTCACAATTCCAGGAAGCTGCGCAATGATCAAACCAACACCCAATCCCCCCGAAATTCCAGAAAACCCGGAAACCTCCCCTTACGAATCCCTCGATTCAAAGAAACTCCACGAAGCCGCCGAACGCGCCCTCGACCACCACTTCAAACCCAGAGCCACACGCCCCAAACGCCTGGGAGGCCTGTTCGCCCTCTGCCCCAACGCCGACGCCGAAGCGCTCATGGCCAATGCCTCCGAAGACCTCCTGTCCATCAGCGCCTTCGCCGCCAACCTGGCCGACGACCTCGACGGCCCCCGCCGCTCAATGGCGCTCGGCCTGAGCAGAATGGCGGACGGCGTGCGGTTAATGGTGGAAGGCACGCTCGATCACATTGAGTTTCGGGAGTATCAGGCCAAGCCGTAGCTGAATTGCGGGCGGAAAAAAGGGGACGTTGAGTCCCCTTTCGAAACTATCCGTTCTTACCATTGGCAACCGGTCTCAGGTGTCGCCTCCATGGTGATGTCTTGATCGAACGAGTATTGCTTGCCCGATTTGTAATTCCTGTAGTGCATCGAATTCACCCTCGCACCCTGAGTTGCCATCTCATATTCTCCAGTCACCACACCGTCAGAAACTTCTACCCACGTCGTCGTGAACTGATGAGGGCCCTCCTCAGTCATGACCTCGTCCTCGGTGTTCCGATAGACAAGGGGGATAGCTTTCTTCGACTTGCTATACCTGACACCTGCGCCGCCCCATTTGGTGACAGTGTCGAAATAGGTTCTGAATTCAAAGTTGATGTTTTTTCCATCAAGTGAGCGAAAGCAGAAACCCGCGTTGAGACTTCGCTATGGGCGGCAAGCGGAGAAAGACACAGCAACGCAACAAAGAACATTGAGGCAGTTTTCAAACCGTTCATTCCTTCAACGATTAAGAGGTAATTGAAAGCGCATGCGCACTGCGCAGTTAGCGATGTCCTCCCGGAACACACGCTCACTCATTTCGCAGTGTCCATCGACGTATTGCCGCCACAACGGATCGTCGAAGTTGTCACCCCCCAATCGTTCCATCGAAGCCGTCAGACCTTTTTCTCGATCCTGCCCCGCCATGGCCGATGCAGCTTTATAAAAACCGTCCAGGGGTAACCCAGTCTGCAGAGCAACCAATTCCCCCAACCGGGCATTGCTTGTTTGCACCAGGCACCCAAGCCTTTCGATGGGCGCCTCTGCACCGGGCAAGGCCGACTGATAGACATCCTCGCAATACGCCTCTTTGAAGCGCACCCACTTCTTTTGCACATCAGTCAGTTTCTTCTTGTCGGTCGGCGCCAAACCGACCAGCGCTTTCTTGTATTGCTCATTCAGCACTGCATCGACTTTCTCGAAAGACTGCTGACCGCAAATGATCAAATCGGGATTGGAAAAGCTGTCGGGATTGCAGGTTTCCTGAGCATGCGCAGGAACCAGCAAAGCAGCCAAAGAAACACCCGCGACCAGTTCAAGGAACGTCTTGAGTTTGATCATGATCCGGATACTCCAGAGCTGCGCTCAGCAACCCGAGCAGGAATCTTCGAAGCCTTTCCTGCTTCCGACATGCTCGATGCATATTGCTTGTACGCCGGCACCGCGCGCTCTTTATCGTTCATAGCCCATTACTGTCCGAAGCGGTTTCAAGCAAAAACGGGACGAATTTGTTTTCGCAAAATCGAGCGCAACAAATAAATCCGCCCCCTTTAACTCACCGACAACAGTCGTTTCACTTCGCATCCCTTCATTGATGAATTGCAATCCAATACCCCGCAAAAAAAAACGGAAGAACCAACCGGACAATTCAATTTGAAGTCCCTTGGCAGAAACCCCATCAAACGACAGCGCTGCCAAGGCCCAGCCATGACTGGTGAGCCTTAATAAAGAGTAATCTGCAACTTCTTCTATTACTGCGCCGTAGCGCGCTGCCTCGCCCGATCAGGAACCTTGGCTTGCTTGCCATCTTCGTTCATGAGTTCGATGTACACCTTGTAGTTTTTTTCTGCGGATGCTTGATCACCTTCCGCCCAATAGGCATCTGCCAGATTAAGATAGGCGACTGTCCGCCTAGGACTTTCTGAAATAACTTTTTTCAAGAGCCAAATTGCGTCGTTGTTGAAGCCTGCCTGCTGCCAAAAAAATGCTACGTCATTGAACACTTGCTGGCTGGCAGAAGAATAACCATACTCACCAATGTAGCGTTCAATAAAACTACGCTTCGGAAAATCAGCAAACCTGGACTCATCCTTATAAAGGCGCGATGTAGCATTTTTGAACTCAATCAACAGCTCTTCTTTTATTTTTTTTTCCACGCCGGAAACCAATTGTAACTTACTCAAGCAATCAGAACTTTCACATTTCTGCGTTTCGTCATGCTCAAGTACCGAATAGCAATATGGTTGCGGCTGCCCCGCAGAGCCAGGACCTTTCTGCAGATATATAAGGCCATCATCATTTGTATTGATTGATTGACAATAAGGAACCACACCAAAAATATCAGGTACTCCGGACCTGTTTTTACCAATATCTACACTACTTACGATCTTGCTCGCATCAAGTGTTTGCACCTTTCCGTTAGAACTAAGTATCCAGAAGCTGTTTTCCTGAGAGCTACAGTCACATTCGCAACTCAATATATAACTTTGGCTCCTGATATCAAATTTCGCCTTCGGAACGCCATCAGAACCACAGAAGTTCTCCGATATAGCCACAGAACAAATATTGGTATCAGGATCGCATACTAATTTTTTGCTTTCGCTCCACGCCGGTGAAGAAAACAAAATCAAAGTAATAAACCAGCGGAATTTAAAGCTCACAAATATCACCCTCAACGATTATTCCGTAATTACCGTTTTCTCGCGTGGCCGTATTGCCACTCATTGTAGCGGTATATTTTTGTCCTTGAATGATCCCCATCCGACGACTGAATGCATCAGCCCTGTAGGCCGTCGCCGCTTTTTCTGCTCGTTTTTTACATACAAAAATCAGTAGTTCTTTCTGAGTTGTAATATTGGCGCTTGGGAACTCAGTTCTAATAAGCTGTTCCGCCTTCGAAAGGTTGTTCTGCTGAACACACAAATCGTATAGCGCACAGTACGTCCGTAGCTGAATCTTCACCATCAAATTCGGTGCCAATTCGCGCATCAATTTGATGCAAGACGTCACATTGTCATTGTATTTCGCCGCATGATTCAGCTGAATCTTCTGAAACGCCTCGACTTCGCCAATTTTTTTAAAGGCCGACTTCCACCCCGCGTTGTTGTTGGCGATCACTCCCGACGCCCAACTCATTTGGGCAGTCGTATCCGCAGAGTTCAGCGAAGTTATCAATGCCTGGAAATTCATGTTGGCGCCAAAGCATCCATCAAAAGTAGCTTGATCCGCTCCCCGCATCTCCAACAAAACCGGCCCCAAAGTACCCTGCCCAAAGTTCCACTGAATAACACCGAAAGACATTCCTTGACCGTCGAAGTTACCCGCCAGTGCCTCATAATCCAGCTTGCTCTTTCCTTCGTATCCGGAGGAAACCAATAGGGCAATTTCTTTCGCCTTGCTGAGTGGGATACAAGCAGCTGACAGCGCGTTCGCTACAAATGCAATCGAATGAAAATGCCATATCAAATCGGTACTGATGGCAGCCTTTTCTTTCAGATCATCCCAAAATACATAGCTGCTGATCCTTTCTTTTTCATGCTTCAGTGTCTTCGGAGCATGCTCAAGCTCTGTATCGAGCCGGCTCCATTTGGGAGCATCTGCTTTCGCTTTCCACTCGGTCGGATGATGGGCCACCAGCCTGGACCATTGCGAGCGCGTGTCTGGGTTTTTCAAAGCCTCGGCCAACTCGGTCGGATCGACGTCCCCGCTCTTGTCTTTATCGATCTTCGCAAACAGATCCTGAAAGAACGCAGGCATGTCTTTCGGATCGAGAAATCCGTCCGCTGTCGCATTGGTTTCTTCGACGATCTGAAACCCCAGCTTTTCCCAATCATGCTGAGTGATGATTTGTGCACCGGCTTTCTTGACCAGGCCGTTGACCGCCTGAGCATTGTCAGTGACGGTCACATCGTAGTAATCGTCGGTACCCACTTTAATGACCGGGGCCTTGTTCAAATCAACCGCATGTTCCGTTTTCAGCACCGTACTATCCGTCGCAGGTGCTTTTTTCTTCAACTCACCTCCGGCCGGCAAATACAGATATTGCTTGCCGATCTTCAGCCCAGCCGTATTCTTGAGGAAGTCTTTTATGTCGGCTTCGGCAGTAAATATCTCGACGTGTACTTGATACTTACTCGCTACACCGCCATCTTCGCCGGTCAGATTTTCAGTCAATCCCAGATAGCCAATCGGATCTCCCGCCTTGATACCGGTACTGGCAGATTCTACAGAATTGAAGCTACTCGGGATTACATCCCAGGCAACGTGGTCGTTTTCCACAATCGCCCAAAAGCTGGGAGGAAGGCTTCCCGCCCCTGCCAAACTACCACTGCTGGTACACTTCGCCATTCGGCGAATTGTCCCGGAAACATTGAGATTCAGAACCTCTTTGCTTTCAAACTCCACCGTACTATGAGGGGTAAGTTGCAGCGAGCCCATCTTGGCACCGGCGGCCTGTCCATTTTGGGGCGAGACCGGATCTTGATAAAGTTCCAATCTCTTCAATGCGGTTCCCTTCACCTTGCCTTGCCAATATTTGGGCTTTAAACGCTCCGGGATCGGGTCTGCCAGCCATATACGTGCGGGTTTGGAGTTTTTGTAGGGCTCTCCATCTTTCAAGTACGCGAACCAGACCTCTTTGCCAGCTTCGCGAACTTTGTGGCCACTTTTTTTAACGCTACCTGACAGGATTTTCCCTTTCGCATAGGTAACGTTGCCTAAGTCCTTTTGATCCAATATCTCAAGTTTGGTCCCCGCAACGAGCTTTCCGACGTTCTGTATGCTGCTGGATTCAGGGAAATCGTCGTAAGCGTTGAAGTCACTTACTTTCATGGTCACTTTAGGCTTTGGAGTTTCTTCCTCAGTCAGCGGATAACGCTTGAAGGGCAGAAGGTGCATGTACAAGCTGTAGAAATTAAGCTTGTTTTGCTTGCCTTTATTCGGTCCTTCTTCTGGGTTTGGTGCAGATTTGTACTCATGTCGCACCAAACAAAACGAGTTGGAATACTTAAGTTTTTTCTCATTTTCGCCGAATGTGGACTCCAAATAATCTTCGTTAAGTCGGTAGGCCACAACTTCACCGTCGGCCATACACCGAATTGGTTCGTTCAAAATGCATTGAGGAGCGCTGGCATTGCTGATGTGAATGCCGCCGTGCCAAAACTTGTTGCTGCCCAGCAGGTAGTGGCCAGCAGTTTCAGCCTCTAGGGCTTTGTATACTTCATCTGCTCCAGTGAACTGCTTACCATCTGGTTTTCTAAATGGATATTGAAAACTCATCAATGGTGCAGCCCCCGCAGCTGCCGGTGCGGGAGCGGGAGCGCCCCCCCCCGTCCGAGTCGACTCCTTAACCCTTAAAAATTTTGTAGGGACTGGCCAGTACCAAGCCTTCCCAACGGCACCGAATTTGGCAGTGGCTGGTCCAGAACTTTGTGCTCCGAAGAATTCTCCAAACTCAGAATCCAGCGTACTGTCATAACTTTCTACAATACCTGTATGGTTTAACGTCTTGTTTTGATGATTTGACGTGGCATTAATCCAGAGTACGATATCTCCCCGCTTCACATTAGCCGGGCTTATCACATCGTAATATTTGAGCGCTTCCTGGCTATTAAGCCCGGCGGTATTCTGATAAGGAACTTCGTAGCCCGCCCCCGTCAGCAACAAGTTAACCATATGAGAACAGTCGACAATTTTTTTACCATTCTCTACAGCGTAACCATCCCCGCCCTCCTTATAGCTATAATTCGCGCTGGTGTAATTTCCAGATAAATCCAGTGGCTCTGTCATTTCTGCTTCCTGCAATAATCAATAGCAATAGCTGGCTTTAGCAATTCCAGCAGGCTGCTTATTCAGACGTTCCAAATGTGCGATAGACCCTTTGCTGCCTTTTTGGGCAGCGAGTTGGTAGCAGGCAATCGCCCTGGACATGTCCTTAGTAACCAATTCTCCAGTTTCAAAAGCTCGACCGAGTGCATTTGTTGCAAAGGCATCTCCCATACGGGCCGCCTGCGTCAACGCTTCTTCAGCCTCTGCTGGATGCTGGCATGGAGCATTAGAGGAAACATTGTTTCCATCGCAATAAAACAACGAAAGGCTCATCGCACCCTCAGGCAAAGTGGTCGCTGCTGCCTTGAATAGCTGTTCAACCTTATTAGTTTCTAGCTGCGGAGCCATGCCAGAAAGGCTCAAACTTGCAGCATTCAAACTAGCCTGAGGATCACCGGAAGCTGCTGCGCATAGGTAGTTTTCCAAAGAAGCTTCAAATAACTCACCTGTGAGTCGGTACTGCTCTAACCCCCCCAGGCCTCTGAAGGCTTCTGCACGCTGGAAGCAAAAGTTCTCTGCCTCGCTCATGTGGGCATTGCTCGCCTCTACGAGATCTTTCTCTCTGATCGACCAATCTTCAACACCCTCAAGCACCCAACACGCTTGGCGAGAAAAGTTGAAGATCTTGATGTGGCTGTTACCTGCTCGCTTGTCCACTACGTTGAAATGGCTATCGTCGATCGCTTCGACCACCACGCGTTCAGTCTTGTCTGTGCCCACAGGCGACATGAGCGGAAATGGCAAACTGGAGCTCTTGACTCCCGTCGTTTGTGGCTCAAAAACTCCGTGTTCTCCCACTGGCTTCAAAACAAGCGACTTCACCGTCATCGCAGTCAACCGCTGCTGAGTTTCAGCATTCGCAGAGAACGCCGTCAGGAATTGGGAAAAGTCCTCAGACGGACAATCATCAGCATAAGCGCTGCCATGAAACAGGCTCAGCAGCGAGGCGGTGAAAGCCGCTACCGCGAAACCGTGCCTTTTCTTCAAAAAACCATTCATGTCGATCACTCAGAAAACACAAAAAAAGCCTTCGGCTTAACCTTCTCAGGCGGCGCATTCAACAACGCCTGATCCATCAAACTCCCCGCCTTATCCTTATCCGCCGCCCCCGGCAGCACCGGCGGTTTGATCCCGATGCCAGTGCCCGCACCCGGCGAGCCGCCGGCATTGATCTTCACAACCGGCCCAACCACCGTCACACCACCGCCATCGAGCTTGATGAAACTGCCGCCGCCGAGAATCGTCAGTTCGGAACCGGCCTCGATGACGATCTTGTCTCCCGCCTTGATGTGTATCTCTTTCCCGACGCTGGTCAGTTGCGCCGTCCCGAGCTTCACATGCTGGCTTTCACCAATAGTCAGGTGGTCGTCCAGCCGTGCTTCGATCTTGCGGTCGCTGATGGTGGTGCGGTGTTCTTCGGCCTTGAGTTCGGTGTAGGTGTTCTTCACCACGGTGTCGTGGCGTTCGTTGCCGACGCGGATCTTCTGGTCGTGTTCGACGTTTTCGTCCCAGTCGCGCTGGGCGTGGATGAAGATTTGTTCGGCGCCTTTTTTGTCTTCGATGCGCAGTTCGTTGTAGCCACCGCCGCCCGGGGAGCTGAGGGTTTTGAAGACGCTGCGGGTCTTGTTCGCCGGCAAGGCGTAGGGCACCGGGTTTTCCTTGTGGTACAGGCAGCCGGTGACCAGTGGCTGGTCGGGGTCGCCTTCGAGGAAGGTGACGAGGACTTCCATGCCGATGCGCGGGATGGAGATGGCGCCGTAGCGGTCGCCGGCCCAGGAGCTGGAGACCCGCAGCCAGCAGCTGGTCTTGTCGTCGGCCAGGCCTTCGCGGTCCCAGTGGAATTGCACCTTGATGCGGCCGTACTGGTCGCAGTGGATTTCTTCGCCTTTGGGGCCGGTGACCATGGCGGTCTGGCTGCCGAGGACGCGGGGTTTCGGGTGTTCCAGCGCCGGGCGGTAGAACACGTCCCACGGGGTGGCGAGGAAGCGGTTGCGGTAGCCCTGGTGGAAGTCGTCCTTGTTGTCGGTGGTGTCGCTGGTTACCGATTCTTCGAGGACTTGCGGCTGTTTGCCTTCGTGGAATATTTCGGTGAGCAGCCACAGGTCGTTCCACTCGCTGCGCGGGTGGTCGGACATTTCCATGAAGTGGCCGCTGACCAGTTTGGTCTGGTCGCTGCGGCCTTCGGCCTGACGGTAGTCGGCGCGGTGGCGTTCGAGGGCGCGCTGGCTGAGGAACTTGCCTCGCGCACGGTCGATGAAGCGGCCGGGGTAGTCGTAGTCTTCCAGATCCGGTTCAGTGCTCTCGCCGTCCGGCTTGTAGGCCGCTTCCATTTGCAGACGCGGCTTTTCGAAGTCGTAGTCGCGGCGGGTGGTGCGGCTGGTGCGGGTTTCCAGGCGCAGCTTGAAGCCTTTGATCACCGGTTCTTCGGCGACCATGCCGCTACCCTGCACATACGCGGTCGGCTGGCCGAGGTTGGGGAACACGGTCTGGTCATCGCCGAACACCAGCAGGTGGCCTTTCTTGCTGTGCTGGAAGTGGTAGTGAATGCCTTCTTCTTCGCACAGACGCTGGACGAAGTGCAGGTCGGTTTCGTCGTACTGCACGCAGTAATCGCGATCCGGGCACGGCTGGCTGAGCTGGAAGCTGTAGGCGTTGCCCTTGATGCCGTGCTCGTCGAGGATCAGCGCGATGATTTTCGGCGCCGACATCTGCTGGTAGATACGCTGGTTGGTGCGGTGATGCAGGTATTGCAGCTGCGGCACCAGCGAAACCTTGTAGCGGGTCAGGCGCTTGCCGGCATCGCCCTGGGCAACGCGGTAGATCTGGCCGTGAATGCCCGAGCCTTGCGGGTCGAGCGCCAGGAACGCCTGTTTGTGCAGGAGTTTTTCCAGGTCCAGATCCGGGTTTTCGCTGACCAGTTCGAGGTCGAAGCGAAACGGCTGGCTGATGCCCTCGGTGCCGGTGAACGACAGGACTTGCAGGTCGCCTACGTAGTCTTCGACCGTGAGGCTGAAGTGCGTTTCGTTAGCTGGGTTGAACATAGTGTGCTCCCTGTTCGAATGTCATCCGTTACGCCCTCAGCCGCAAACGCTGCAACCAGGACGAAGTGGCGCCCAAGGCGTCACGCAATTGGTCGGCAGAAATGTTGCGCTCTGCCGCGTCAAAGGCCAGCGCGGTGCGCAGCGCCGGCCAACAGTGGGTCGGCAGATTTGCCGGGGCTTGCAGTTCGCGATCCAGGTGTTCGTCACGGGCCTGGGTCGAGGGCAAGCGGCGGAACGGGTGTTTGCCGCCCGCCAGTTCATAGATCACGCAGGCCACGCCGTACACGTCCGCGCTGGCCGACAGCGGTCGGCCCTCAAGCAGTTCGGGGGCGGCGTAGCCCGGGGTCCAGGCGTTGAAGCGCTCGCGGCTCAGGTGCGGCAGGCCGGGCAGGATGCCCTCCTCGGCCTGCCCGAGACCGAAGTCGAACAGGCGCACGCCGTCTTCGCTGAGCATGACGTTGCTCGGTTTCATGTCACCGTGCAGCACGCCGCGACGGTGGGCGTAGGCCAGCGCGTCGAGCAACGGCAGCGCGATGTCGCGCAGTTCTTTCCACGGCAGGCCCAGTGGCCGCTCGCAGAGCAGTTTGTCCAGGGTCAGGCCACGCATGAGCTCCATGGTGATGAAGGCCCGCTGGCAATCGGTGTCCACTTCGAACGTGTGCGGTCGCAGCACGTTGTCGTGACGCAGGCGTCGGGTCAGGGCGAACTCGCTGTAGAGCAAGGCACTGGCGTCCGGCGACTCGGCAAATTCTTCGCTGAGGATTTTCAGCGCAATGTAAGGATCGGGATCGCCGAACTGTTCGTGCAGCAGATCCCGGGCCCGGTAAACCGCACCCATGCCGCCGGCCCCGAGCAGGCGCTCGAGGTGATAGCGGCCTGCCAGAACGTCCGGCAGTTCGCCGACGCTGGCCTTGGTCGGCGCCAGCGCGGGTTCGGCGTTGTGCTGCTTCGCGAAAGCGAAATAGGTCAGGTTATTGGCCTGCTCTTCGCTCATCAGCAAGTCGTCGACTGAAGATTCGATTTCAGTCATTGGCGGATCACCACGGCCGTCAGGTTGTCGCGAGCGGCGCCACGCAGGGCGCCGTCGAACAGACGTTCCAGCGCCACATGCGGCGCCGCCAGACTGAGAGCGTTGCCGAGGGCATCACTGCTCAGGCCTTGATACAAACCATCACTGCACAGCAGGAACACATCGCCCGGATACACCTCGAGTTCCAGCACATCCAGGGTCAACTGTTCCGCCGCGCCCACGGCCCGGGTCAGGGCTTGGGCGGCCGGGTGCGCCGCCGCCTGCTCGACGCTCATCTGTTGCTCGTCGATCAGCTGCTGCTGCAGCGAATGATCCTTCGACAGCTGATACAAGCGCTGCCCGCGCC
Organism: Pseudomonas sp. B15(2017); assembly: GCF_002113215.1. Classification (NCBI taxonomy): domain Bacteria; kingdom Pseudomonadati; phylum Pseudomonadota; class Gammaproteobacteria; order Pseudomonadales; family Pseudomonadaceae; genus Pseudomonas; species Pseudomonas sp. B15(2017). The sequence goes on along the minus strand of NZ_NEJZ01000003.1, from coordinate 279,986 downwards.
ACAGGTAGCAGCGGCTGTCACCGGCCCAGATGCAAGCCGCGCGATTACCTTCCACCAACAGCGCCACAACGGTGCTGCCCATGATGCTGTCGTGACGCCCGGCGGTGACAGTCAACTCTTGCCCCAGGCGTCGGTTCAGCCAGTGCAGGCACTGGCGGATGGCTTTGAGGCGTTCGTCGAAGTCCTCGTGCTGCGGCAGTTCAGCCAGGCTGGCGACGATCAACTGGCTGGCGATATCGCCACCCTGATGACCGCCCATGCCGTCCGCGACCACCCACAGCCCATGCTGCGGGGTGTCGAGGAAGGCATCTTCGTTGCGCGACCGCACCTTGCCCGGGTCGGTTCGCGCCGCGCTGCGCCAGGGACTGGCCACCAGCATCAGAGCTGCACCGGCATACGGAAGGTACGCATCACGCCCATGTCGAACGGATTCGGCGTGCGCTGGCTGGTCAGCAGGTAGTTGGCGCGCAGGCCACCTACGTCGGCTTTCAACACCAGCACGTCGCGACCGGTCAGGTACTCGGTCTGCATCAGGTCGAACAGACGGAACAGCGACCACGGGCCGGAGTTCTTCTCGATGCCGATCGGGCGCCCTGCCATCTTGTCCATGACCAGGCTGGTGCGACCGTCTTCAGCATCGGTCGGCCACTTGAAGCTCATGGGCAGAATCGGACCGTGGCGGTATTCCATGGTCTTGTCGCCAAATTTGAACTCCGAACGGCTGACCGCCGGATCGAGGGTGTACGGCTCAAGCTTGAACTGCACAGTCGGTTCGGCCGGGTTGATCGAGAAGAAGCTCTGGCGAATGTTCAGTGCAGCCGCCATCTGGTCGAGGAAGACCTTGGACACCGGCAGGCTGCGACCATCGATGCTGCGCATCCGGTAGTTGCCCGGATCACCGCTGACGAACGGACGCATGTAGTTGTCGAAGAAGCGGTCGATGGTGCCTTGCGCCCGGAAGAACTCGCGGAAATCGCTGATCGCCACATCGCTGGTGCTGGAGGCGCTGAACGGATAGCGCTTGCTGATGGTTTTGCCATACACGCTGTACAGCTCGTTCTGATAGCGGCCGTTCAGGTATTGGTAGGCATCGTTGAGCACCAGACGCCACGAGTCTTCGGCCAGCACGTTGAACCACACGCTCAGCGGACGCGGCAGACGGCCGGACGCATTGCGCAGGTTGGTCAGCGCATCACGCTGGCCGCTCATGCGGGTCTTGGCCAGTTCGAACGCGGCCTGCTCCGGCGTGCTGGAACGGGCCAGGCCCGCCAGTTGCAGTTGCAGGTCGTTGAGCGCGGTGAAGGCCGGGGTCAGGTCAGCGGCCGGGCCGTTGTTGTCGTCGAGCAGTTTATGCAGCGGCTCGAAGCGACGTTGCAGCGACTTCTTGGCAGTGTCCGGCAGATTCTTCGCCACGTTCATGGCCGAAGCCTTGTCGGCGACAACGGAAGCGAGCTTGCCGACCTTGCCCAGTTTGCCCTTCTGGCCTGCCAGTGCATCGGCGGCGTCACCGGCTTCATCCACCGGCTCAGGGGCCGCCGGGAAACGAGTGTTCTCACGCACTTCGGTCAGCAGCGCCAGCACCGGCGAGTTGGCCGAAGTCAGGCCCGCCAGTTGCTCGGCGCCTTCACCGGCATCGCTGATCGGCGGCAGTGCCACCTGGCCAACCGCTTCGCTCCAATAGTTGGCGTAGTCGCGGAAGTACAGTTGTTCCAGCTCGACCATCAGGCGACGCAAGTCCATGTCGCTGATGCCCGCGCCTTCGCCCAGCACCCAGTTGTCACGCAGGATGTCGGTGACCAGCGATGCGCCCTGCACCGAGAAATACTGCTGATAGCCGGTCTGGGTGTAGAAGCCCGGAATCACGTATTCGGTGCCGATGAACAGCGAGCCCTGCGGCCCGAGGTGCTGGCTGAAACGGTAATCCGGCAGGTTGCGCGCCTGCTCGCGGAGCATGCGGTAAACCACGGTCGCCAGCGACTCGCTGCGCAGGATCTGACGCGCCTGGGTCACCAGTTGCTCGTTGAGCGGATAGATAAACGGCTGCTGCAACAGACGCTCGAGGTGCGTGTTCAGACCGTTCTGCACTGCGGTGTTGCCGGTGTAACGCTGCGACCAGTCCGCCGCGATCCAGTCCTTGAGCCATGCCGCGTCGCGACGATCCTTCATGTTCAACATCAGGTACGCGCGCAGGCTGTTGATCAGCTTTTCGCGGTCCTTCATGTTGGCGCGGATCTGGCCTTCAAGCATCGTTGCAACGCGCGGCAGCAGTTGCTTTTCGAGCTCGTGCTCGTAAGCCTCCTTGACCACCGGATTGACGTCCTGGCCCTGATACAGCCCCATCCGCTCGTGGTACGCAGCGTCGCCTTTCTTCGGGAACACCTGGGTCGCGGCGTAGCTGGTGTCGAGGGTTTTCAGCGTGCCCATGGCGTCATCGCGCGGCGACAGTGCCGTGCGTTGCTGGGTCCAGTTCTGCGCCAGATTGCGCAGGTTTTCCAGACGCTCCCAGTTGGCCGAGAAACCACCGGCCCAGAGCATGCCGAACAGCACCAGCGCGCCCAATGCACCGACGTACAACGCACGCTGGCCCCAATGGATGCGGCTGCGCTCGCGCTTGTCCAGACCGGCGAGGTCGGACTCGGGGAAAATCACGCGGCTGAGCAAATGGTGGATGAAACGCGAACGACCGCTGCGCAATGTCGGCAGCACGCCGGCCCTCATGCCCAGACTCGCGCCGATACCGGCAGTGGTCGAATCCATTTCCTTAGTCAGATGCGGAGCACTGGTCAGGTAGAAACCACGCAGCAGCGTCGCACGCTGGTAGCGGTTGCCGGTGAAGGCCATGTCGACGAACAGGCACAGGCGCTCGCCGATCTGGCCCATCTGGTGCGGGAAATCGAGGATGCGGCCACGGCGCTGGGTGTCGCGCTCGGAGTGCATGCGCATGATCACCTGGCTGTTGAGGCGACGCAGCAGCTCTTCGAACTCGTTGCGCAACACGGCCACGTCGGTGCCGACCTGATCCTTGCGGAAACTGGTCCCCAGCACCTGATCGCTTTCTTCGCGGGTCAGTTGGTCGAAGAACTCGTCGAAGCCCAGCAGCTTGTCAGCCTTGCTCAGCACCAGATACACCGGCACGTCGACGTGCAGCTTCTGATAGACGTCTTGCAGACGCGCGCGCACCTGGCGAGCCAGAGTGTCGATGTCCTGCTCGCTGCCACTGGTCAGGGTTTCCACCGGAATGGTCACCAGCACGCCGTTCAGCGGACGACCGCGACGACGCTTGCGCAGCAGCTCCAGCAGAGTGGTCCAGGCGCTGCCGTCGACTTCCGAATCCGGTTGGGTCAGGTAGCGGCCGGCGGTGTCGATCAGCACGCCGTGATCGGCGAAGTACCAGTCGCAATGACGGGTGCCGTGGGTGTCGCGGGTCAGCTTGCGGTCGATCTTGTTGATCGGGAATTCCAGCCCGGAGAAGTCCAGCAGGCTGGTCTTGCCGCTGGCCTGCGGGCCGATCAGCAAGTACCACGGCAAGTCACTGCGCCAGCGCTCGCTGCGGCCGCGATACAGGCTCGAAGTCTTGAGGGTTTTCAGGGCGTCCTTGAAACGCTCCTTCAACTCCTTCTGCTCTTCTTCGATCAGTTCGTCACGGCGGATACGGTCCTGGCCGTCTTCGGTTTCTTCGACGGCTTTCTTGCGGATGCCGGCGCGCCAGCTGACGAAGACCATGGTCAGGCCCCAGATCAGGAACAGCACGGCGATGGTCAGCAAGCGCGAGGTGGAACTCTCCCAGAACTTGTAATCATCCACTGCCAACAACGGGCCGACGAACCACACCAGCAGTGCCACGAACAGCACCAGCAGCAGAGTCCAGACCCAGGTCTGGCGCAGGAAGGCGCCGACTTTCTTGAAAAACTTTTTCATCACACGTCCCTGTTTACGGCTGCGACTGCGGCTGGGCCGCGGCCGGATCAAGCGGCTGATAAGGTTGCAGAACGGTGTCGCGCTGCTCGCCCAAGACCCAGGCGAAGCCCGAATACATCATCACCAGACAGACGAAGGTGAACAGCACCACCATCCACGCCGGCACGATGCGCACCAGGTTGCGACGCTGATCGTTGAGGCCTTCCCACTGCGGCGACAATTCACGCGGCACATCGCCACGCAACTGGCGGATCTGCCGGTACAGGGCGTCGCGGATGCCTTCGAGTTCCAGCATGCCGCGTGCCTGCACGCGGTACTTGCCCTCGAAACCGAGGGACAGGCACAGGTACATCAGCTCCAGCATCGGCAGGTGCTTGACCGGGTTTTTCGACAGCCGATCGAGCAGCTGGAAGAACTTCTCACCACCGAAGGTTTCGTTGTGGAAACTACTGAGCAGGCTCATCTGCGACCACTCGCTTTCGTTGCCCCACGGCGTGGTCACGACGGCTTCGTCGACCACGGTGCAGAGCACGTAACGGGCGGCCATCACCTGGCTGCTTTCGGCGCCGTTGTGCAGGGCACGCACTTCAAACAGCTTGAGCCCGGCGGTCAGGCGCTCGTTGAGCGCGTAGAGGTCTTCGCGGGTGTCGCTGTGTTTGAGGCGCACCACTTCCGACAGCAATTCGGAAGAGGCGGCCACCAGCGAATTGAGGCTGATATTGAAGGCTTCCGCCGGGCGCAGGCGCGCGGCGTAGATCATCCGTTCTTCCAGTTGTTCAAAGCGCGGTGGCGCAGCGAAGTCGGTCAGCGGACTCGCCGCCGGGCCATGGCCCTGACGGTCGAGCAGGACGGTTTTGTCGTCCTGGTTGTGTTCCATGTCCTTGATCATGTCGGTCAGTTCCTGATGGCCCAGAATTTCAGTTCAAGCTCGGCGAATTCGCCGGACACGTGGAACGCGAAGCCGCCGGAGCGCTCGAGTTGCGCCAGGTCTTCGGAACTGAGTTCGAGGATGAAATAGGTTTTGTTCGAATGGAACGCGATCTGCCGCGGGGCCACCGGCAACGGTTTGACCTTGATCCCCGGCAGGTGCAGGTTGACCAGTTGGCGGATGCGTTCCACCGGGCCGACCTTGAGGTGCGCAGGCAAGCGGTTGCGCAGTTCTTCGGAGTCGCAGTTGGCACTGGCTGCCAGCACGAACGACGCCGAGCCCAGCAGTTTGTGGTCGTGCAGCGGCGACACGATGATCCCGTACTGACGCGCTTGCAGGATCAGTTCGATAGCGTGCTGTTCCAGCACCATCGACAGTACCTGACGGATCGACTCCATCAGTTTGCGGAAGCTCGCACCCTGGTCGGCGTGGGAGTAACGGCTGTCCAGGCGCGGGCGTTTGCTGTCGCTGGAGAAGGTCGCCAGATCACCGAGCATGGTCAGCAGCGTGCGGTACAACTCTTCCGGATGAACCTGCTCCAGACCCAGGTAGTGGCGCAGCAGCAGTTCGGTGCGGTTGATCAGTTGCAGCATCATGAAGTCGCCGATTTCCGCGCCACCGACCTTGCCGTTCGAACGGATGCGCTCGGCAATGGTGTCGCCCCGGTGACCGAGCATGCTGATCACTTCTTTCAGGCACGACAGCAGGTAGCTGGAAGCGTGGGCCTGAATGTAGGTCGGCACGAAATCCGGATCGAGGCTGATCACGCCGTCCGGCGTGGTGTCGAGCACGTCGCAGATTTTCAGCTTCACGTAGGCCTGGTCGCTCTGCTGCTCGCCGAGCAACAGCTTGAAGTCCGGGCGACCGCAGCTGACCTGGCTGGCGGAATCATCACCGGCGTTGGAGTCGGCCACTTCGGCGTCATACGCGGTGTAGCGCGCCAGCACGTCCGACTGCTCCGGGCGACGGGCCTCGATGTGGTTACCGGTGACCAGCGGCAGCGCCAGGTAAACCGGCATGTTGCCGGTGTTCGGCGGAATGTCCAGGGCCAGCGGTTCGGTGTTGCCGCCGAGTTCGAACAGGCTGCCGTCCGGCAGGATCCCCGAGGCTTCACTGATCACCAGTTTGCCCATGTTGAGGAACTGCAAGTCGATCTCCAGATTCAGGAAACCCCAGGTGTAGCCGCCCAGCAACTGGGTGCGGGTCTTCATCTGGTGATCGTAGTAGCGGTCGTTGTGCTGGAAGTGCTGCGGACGCAGCAGCATGCCTTCCTGCCAGATGACTTTATGGGTATTCATGGTCAGTCATCCGCCTTGGCGAGCACTTCGTTGGTCTTGCGGATACCGGCCTGATCCAGAGTCAGATCGGCTTCGGTGACTTCCAGCGGCGTGATCGGGAACGTGTGGCGCCACTTGGTTTCCGGCAGGTCACGGTACGCGGCGAGGATGCCGATGAAGCGACTGCCCTCCTCCACGCTGAGTTTCAGTTCCACGGTTTCACCCGGGCGCAGTTCGAGTTCTTCGCTGGCCACCAGATCCGGGTTGAGGGATTCCTTGGCGCGCTCGTAGAGGCTGAAGAAATCGGCGTTCTCGAACGTCACCGGGTGCTTGAGTTCGAACAGGCGCACCACGATCGGCGACGGACGACCGTTGAGGTCCGGGTTCAGCTGGTCGCTGCCGGTCAGCTTCAGGTTGATCTTGGTCACTTTCGAATACGGCGACAGCGACGAGCAACCGGCGAGCAGCACCATCAGGGTGAGCGCGGTCAGCGTCTTGAAAAAAGCGGTCGAGCGGCGAGACATGCGCATCATCCTTGGTGGTCGGTGTGGAGGGTGGAGATCAGGCGGATCTGTTCTTCGTAGGCCTGGGCGAAGTCGCGGGCCAGCAGACGCTCGCTCCAGTCGTCGTCCTGACGCAGCGCATGGTGATAACGGTTGAACGCTCTCCAGCGCCCGCCGGCGGTGGCGAGCAACGGCTTGTTGTCACGCTCGAAACGCAAGGTCAGTTGCTCTGGCGAGAAGTGCTCCAAAGTGCCGCGCACCGCCGCGCGGCTGGCGGTCAGCAGCGCTACCTGATGCGCCTGCAAGTCGCGGAACGCACGGGAGATCGCCTGCTCGGCCGGCAAGTGACCCGGCTTGTGCGGCTGCAACAGGATGTCCAGCGCTTCGCTCGGATCGACGGCGAATTTCAGCGGGTTCTTGTTGGTGCCTTGCACGGTGGTCTGGGCCAGACGCAGTTCGTTCTTCAGCTCCGAACGGGTGCGCAAGCTCTGTTGCAGACCGCCGATGCTCTGGCGCAGCAGACGTGCAGCGTTCAGCGCGAGGGCTTCTCGCTCGTCGTGGCTGAGGTTCTTCACGTTCACGCCGAGGGCTGCGCCGAATCTATCCCAGAAGGTTTCGCTCTGACGCTCGACCGCTTTCGGCGCCGGCGCAGGTTCTGGCGTGGGCTCGACGATCAACTCCGGCACCATCAGGCTTTCCATGTCGATGCGCGCGTAGTCGGCGCGCTGACGGGAGTCTTCAGGGTCGGTCACCGGTGCGAGCATTTCCTCGAACTCCGAGTACACGCGCTCTTGCTGCTCCAGCGATTTCAACGGGTCGAGGTCGAGGAACGCGTCGTCCGGAATGATGCTGCCGGCGGCGCGGGGCAGGCCGACTTCACCGTCGAAGGTCGCCGGGTCGCGCACCAGGCGCGCACGAATCTCGAAGTCGCCCAGCACGTAGGTGCTGCCGTGCTCGATACGCACCGGTTCGCCCTTGTGCAGGCGTGCGCCGCTGTCGCCGTCCTGAACACCGTTGCTGCTGGTGTCGGTCAGGAAAAACGTGCCCTCGCGATAGCTGACGATCGCGTGATGATTGGACAAGTGACGCTTGCGGTCAGGGATGATCCAGTCGCAGTCCTCGCCCCGCCCGATCACGCCGCCGGCCTGTTTGAAGGTCCGCTGGCACAGCTCGGTGGGCACGAACTGCTTGGTGTTCAGCATTTCGAAAACCAATTCCATGTTTGATGCTCCTTGCGGTCACTTGCCGCGATTGACCGCCTGCGGATCACCCAACGGGCGGTAATCGTTATCGTTGAATTTGTAATTGCCGCTGCAACCGCCGAGGCCGCATAGAACGACGAGGGTCAGCAGGACAGCGTGCCAGTGACGAACAGACATCAGAGGGTCTCCAGGTGTAGACAAAGCACAAAGCGCCGACCCTCGCGGGCGGCGCTGAAACAGGTTTTCGAGGTGAATCCGACGGACTTTCGCCTACCCATCGAAATCACCCAGATTGATGTTCAAGCGGCCGAGCCGGTACAGCAGCGTGCGGCGTGGCAAGCCCAGTTCGCGTGCGGCGAGCGTCTGGTTGCCGTCGTTCTTGCGCAGGCAATCAAGCAGCAGATTGCGTTCGACCGCTTCCAGTCGTTCGCGCAGATTCAGGCCGCAGTGGTCTTCCGGCGCCGGCGTCAATTCCAGGCGCAGCGAGAAATGCTCGGCCAGCAACTCGCCGCCCTCGCACAACAACACCGCGCGCTCGACCAGGCCTTTGAGCTCACGCACATTGCCGGGGAAGGTGTAACCGGACAAATGTTCCAGGGCCGCGTCCGACCAGCGCACCGGATCACGTTGCAGGAAGGTGCAAGCCTTGTCGGCGAAGTGTCTGGCCAGGTCGAGGATGTCGCCTTCGCGCTGACGCAGGGCCGGCAACTCGATCGGGAACTGCGCGAGGCGGTAGTAAAGGTCCTCACGGAATTTGCCTTCGCTGACCAGCACAGACAGATCGCGGTGCGTCGCGGCGATGATGCGCACGTCGATCTTGTGGGTGTCGTTGGAACCCAGCGGTCGGATCTCGCCTTCCTGCAGAACACGCAACAACTTGGCTTGCAGCGACAGCGGCATGTCGCCGATTTCGTCGAGCAACAGGGTGCCGCCGTTGGCCGCGTCGAACAGGCCCGCGCGGTCACGGTCGGCCCCGGTGAACGCACCTTTGCGGTAGCCGAACAGCTCGCTTTCCAGCAGGTTTTCCGGGAATGCCGCGCAGTTCTGCACGATGAACGCCTGGGATCGGCGCGGGCCGCAATCGTGGATCGCCCGCGCGACCACTTCCTTGCCGGTGCCGGTCTCGCCACGCAACAGCACGGTGTACGGGCTGTGCAGGACTTTGCTGATCAGCGAATAGGTCTGGCGCATCGCCGCGCTTTTGCCGATCAGGCCGTAACCGCTGGCGCTCGGCAAACTGCGCACGACCGGCGCGGCCGCATCCACTGGCTGGCGCAGGCGTTGCAGCAGATGCAGCTGACCCAGCACGAACGAGCCGAGCTGGCCGAGGGAATCGGCGAAGCCTTGCAGGTCGACATGCCGACGGCTGGCGCACAGCAACAGACCCTCGACGGCCTTCTGCTGATTGACCAGCGGCACGCACAACAGTGATTGCCAAGGCGTGGACGACGCCGGCAGAAAACTGGTTTCGTGCAGGCTGCCGCCCAGGTCGTCGAGGCACACCACGCGGTTCTGGCACAGGGCGAACTGCAACAGTTGCTCGCCGTTGTAGTCCGCCGGCAGGCTCGCCGCGCTGCGCGGTTGCAGCACACCGTCGAGGCATTCGGCATTCATCCCCAGCGACGTGTGCGTGGCGTCCAACAGGTACAGCTGCGTCAGTTCGCAACCGCTCAGCCCGGCCAGACCGCGCACGAAGTCACCCAGCAGCGCAGCACCGTCCGCCGCGCGCGACAGGCTGGCGAACTGCGCCAGCAAGGCTTCGGCATAGACCAGTGGCTGCGGCACTTGAGTGAACATCACACTCACCTCAGGCGAACTCGCAGGTCACACCGGCTTCGCCGTCAAGCGTCGCATGCACGCGCTTGAGGCTTTCACCGGTGGCCATGGCATCGAGCAAGCGGTCGGCCACCAGCGGCAGCACGTGCTGGTCGAGCAAATGGTCGATCAGGCGCGCACCGCTTTCGCTCTGCGTGCAGCGCTCGGACAGGTGATCGACGAGGTTCTGGCACCAGCTGAAATCCAGTTGGCGACGGTTCAGACGCTCGCCCAGACGACCGAGCTTGATCTCGATCAGCTCGCGCAATACCGGGCCGCCGACCGGGTAGTACGGCACCACTTTCATCCGCGCCAGCAGCGCCGGTTTGAAGTGTTTGCTGAGCACCGGGCGAATGGTTTCTTCCAGCACTTCGGCGGTCGGACGCGCGCCGTCTTCGCAGAGGTCGCTGATCTTGTCGCTGCCCAGGTTCGAGGTCATCAGGATCAGCGTGTTGCGGAAATCGATCTCGCGCCCTTCGCCGTCGTTGGCCACGCCCTTGTCGAAGATTTGGTAGAACAGGTTGAGCACGTCCGGGTCGGCCTTCTCGACTTCATCGAGCAACACCACCGAGTACGGTTTCTGGCGCACGGCTTCGGTGAGCATGCCGCCCTCGCCGTAACCGACGTAGCCTGGCGGTGCACCGATCAGGCGGGAAACGGTGTGTTTCTCCTGGAACTCGGACATGTTGATGGTGGTGATGAAACGGTCGCCGCCGTACAGCAGGTCGGCGAGCGCCAGGGCGGTTTCGGTCTTGCCGACGCCACTCGGGCCCACCAGCAGGAACACGCCAACCGGTGCGTCAGGCTTGTTCAGGCCGGCAGCGGTGGCGCGCATCGAGCGATCCAGCGCGTGCACGGCTTGTTCCTGACCCCGGATACGGGTGCGCAAGTCAGTGGCGAAGCTTGCGACCTTGGCATTGTGTTCACGGGCCAGTTGCGCCAGCGGCACGCCGGTCCAGGCGCTGATCACTTCGGCCACCAGACGCGGGCAGACTTCGAAGCTGACCAGACGCTCTTTGACCTGCGCAGCCGTCAGCTCGCTGTGAGTCTTGTTCAGCTCGGCCTCCAGCGCTTCGACGCTCTGGCCTTGCGCGACTTCGGCAGCGCGAGTTTCGATCACGGTGCCTTCGGCGTCCTCTTCAACACTGACGGTCGGCTCGACGGCGGCGGCTTCGCGAGCCTTGGCCAGTTGCTGACGCAGCTCCAGCAGGCGCTCGGCCAGTTGCTTCTGTTCGGTCCACAGGGTTTCCAGTGCGACCATTTCGGCTTCGGCTTCGTCCAGACGCGTTTCCAGTGCCTCCAGCGCTTCGTGGTCGATCAGCAGACCGGCTTCGGCATCGCGGCGCAGGGCCTGACGCTGACGGCCACCTTCAGCCAGCTCGCCACGCAGGCGCTCCAGGCTTTCCGGGGCAGCAGCGAGGCTGATGCGAACGCGGGCACACGCGGTGTCGAGGACGTCGACAGCCTTGTCCGGCAGTTGCCGACCGGCAAGGTAACGGGCGGACAGTTCCGCTGCCGAGACCACCGCGTCATCGCGCAAGTAGATGCCGTGGCTCTTCTCGTAAACCTGCGCCAGGCCACGCAGGATGGTGACGGCTTCGCTCACGGTCGGTTCGTGCAGTTGAACCGGCTGGAAACGACGGGCCAGCGCCGGGTCTTTCTCGAAGTATTTCTTGTACTCGGCCCAAGTGGTGGCGGCGATGGTGCGCAGCTCACCGCGAGCCAGCGCCGGTTTCAGCAGGTTGGCCGCGTCGGAACCGCCGGCATTGCCGCCCGCGCCGATCAAGGTGTGGGCTTCGTCGATGAACAGGATGATCGGTTTCGGCGAGGCTTTGACCTCGTCGATCACGCCTTTGAGACGACGCTCGAATTCACCTTTGACGCTGGCGCCGGCCTGCAACAGGCCCATGTCCAGCGACAGCAGTTCAACGCCCTTGAGCACTTGCGGCACTTCACCGGCCGCGATGCGCGAGGCCAGTCCTTCGACGATGGCGGTTTTACCGACACCGGCTTCACCGACCACGATCGGGTTGTTCTTGCGGCGACGGGCGAGGATGTCGACCATCTGGCGGATCGCACCATCGCGGCACAGCACCGGGTCAAGTTTGCCGTCGCGGGCCTGTTGGGTCAGGTTGTGGGTGAAGCGCTCCAAAAGGGATTCGCCCTGGGCGGCCGGTTTGCCGTTGGCCGCGGCCTGAGGCTGTTGCGACAGGGCGAATTCTTTCAGGCGATCAATGTTCAGTCTGGCGAGCAGCGGCTGATAACGGCTGCCGGCGTAGCGCATCGGGTTGCGCAGCAGCGCGAGGATCAGCGCCGCGTCTTCGACCGAGGTCTGGCCCAGTTCAAGGTTGGCCACCAGCAGCGCGTCCTGCAGCCACTGCACCAGCTCCGGGGCGAACACCGGGTTGCGCGAAGCGCTGTGCTCGACCCGCGATTGCAGCGCGGCGCTCAGTTCGCCGGCATCAACGTCGGCATCCTGCAGCGCGCGGGAGAGCAGACCGTTCGGGCGCTCCAGCAGGCCGAGCAGCAAGTCCTCGACCAGAATCTTGCTGCCGCCACGGGCGACACAGCGCTCGGCCGAACGCTCCAGATCGCGACGGGTTTCGGCGTCCAGCGCCTGGATGAGTTGTTGCAGGTCTACGTTGATCATGGCTCACGTCCTTAATGAATTTTGCTGCCCAGAGTCACCACGCCGTCTGCTTTCTCGCAGCCCAGCCAACTGGTCCAACCCAGGCGACAGTCGTTCTTCTCGCCAATGCGCAGTTCGCGGATTTCTTCCGGACGCAGCACCAGGCGAATGTCGTAATCGAGCGGGTCACGCAAGGTGAACCGAACCAGCGCGCAGAGCGGCTGGTAACCGAAACCGATGGGCAGGAATTCGTGGAATCGCTCCCAGTCGAGTTCGGTGATGTGAATGCGGAATTTGCCGCTGCGATCGCGCACCTGTTCGCCCAACACCAGGTCTTCACCCAGCACGCTGTTGGCGAAGCCGAGGCGGTTGCGCTGTTCTTCGAGAATTTCCACGCGGCGCTCGATGCACTGCTCGATGACCAGGTCTTCGTGTTTGAAGTAGTAACGCAGCACCGCTTCGATCAGCGCCGCCGAGTGCGCTCGCAGACTGAGCAGGCCGAGGTACGGCAGCAGGCGTTTCCAGTTCAGTTCCTTGGCCTTGCGGATCTCGTCGCCGCCGAGGCCGATCAGGGCAAACAGGTGCGAGGAGAACGGGTCGACCGCGCCGCTCTGGAAGCTCGCGCGATAGCGATACTTGCGCCAGATCGGCAGCATCAGTCGTTGCAGGCGATGGTGGAACAGGTCGAGGAAATTGCGCGTCGGGTTGCCGTCTTCGCTGTCGCCCAGGGCTTGCTCGCCATAGAACGCCGGCAGCGGCGAGCCGGAACCGACCAGGCCGATCAGGTTGAAGCGCAGGCGCGCGCGCATCTGCCCGTGCTCTTCGAAAAACTCCACGCGATCGACATCGCTGCGCGGAAACCCGAGGCTCGGGTTGGCCTGGAATTCCAGCTGGTCGTACAGGTCGTCTTCGCTCAGGTACGGGTGCGCATCGCGCAGCCGGTCGATCACCAGCAGCACGGCCTGAAACAGCGAGTACTCGCGTATTACCTTCGTCAGCCCGCTTAAAGCAGGGGCTGCAGGCCCATACGTGGTGTCCATTGGTACACCTCTCCCTGTGTGCTTTTTACCCGCAGCTCGTGGAATGAATTGAGACTGGCGTAAAGCGCGAAAAACTCGTTGAGAACCGAGGCGAAGACGAACAGGTCGCCCTCACCGATATACCCTTCCGGGTCGATGGTCAGTTCGGTACGCAGACCGCGCACCGGCAGACCACGGTGCAACCGGTCCACGTGGTGATGCTTGATGTGCTTGAGGCCGCCGAGCAGGCGCTTGCTGACCTTCTCCGCGTGCTGGTCGTAGTAGCGCGGCAGGTCGTAGGTTTCGAGAATCACCTTCAGTGCATTGACGTCGGCCAGCGACAGATAGTTGAGCGACATGTTGCTGATCAGCTTCCACAGGAAGTCACGGTTCAGCGGCGGCGCGAAACTGGAAGTGGCCGGGGTGATGTTGCGGAAACTCAGAAACTCCGGGGTCTCTTCGCAGGCCATGCAGATCTGCCCGAGCTTGAGTTTGCGCGGCAGGTTCTGGTTGGTGCAGACCAGCTCGATCGACAGGGTTTCGTGGGCTTCGGTGTGGCGGATGCCGAAGCTCAGGTAGGTGTCGAGACCGTCGTGCAGCAACGACGAACGCTGGCGGATGCTGTAATGCGGACGGCTGTTGGGCACGTCGAAACTCGGGTCATGCTCGAAGGATTCGAACGGCACGTACTCCTGATATCCGAGGCCGCCGGGCTTCCAGCCGGTCACGGTTTCCACCGAAAACACGCCGCAGTTTTCCAGATCGTATTCGGCCGGCAGCAGCAGGTATTCGTCCTGTTTGCCGTCGAGGCGGATCGGCAGTGCGTCGTGCTTGAACAGGTTGACGATCGGCGTGCAGAACAGCTTCACGTTATCCGTCGTCGGACGCATGCGCATGATCCCGCTCTTGCGGATGTCGAAGCGCAATTCCAGGCCGCGCATTTGCTTGAGGGTGTCTTCCGGCAGCGCCTTGAGGATGTCCAGACCGTGGACATCGACGAACAGGAACTTGTCCTGGAAAGCGAAGTATTCCTGCAGGTAGCGATAGCCGCGGAAGGTGTTCAGCGGATACGGGATCAACGCTTCTTCTTCGGCAAAACCCACTGGCTTGACCCGGTCACCCGGAATCTTGAACGCCATCGGCTTGCCGCTCACGCCATCGATGGGCTTGCCGGCGCCGTCGAGGGGGATCAGTTCGATGCCGTCGAGGTTGCGCAGCAGGCTCAGGTAGAGCATCTGGCTGATGTAGCGCTCGCCGGCAAAGTGCAGACGCAGCTTGCTCAGCTCCAGCTCGCCGAGGTGGCCGTCGGCGCTCATCTCCAGGCGCAGGCTGAGCAGCGAACCGTCGCCCTTCACCGAGTAGTTGAGCGCAGCCAGATCCAGCGCCATGACTTCAGTCGGATAGCAGGTGCGGAAACGGCAACGCACGTCTTCGATCGGCACGCTCTCGACCGGCGTATCACGCTCGACCTTCAGCGCCGGCCCGGAACGCTTGAGCGGATCGAACTGCAGAATGCTGAACGCCGGCAGCGGGCGCATGTAGTTCGGCCACAGCAACTGCATCAGGGAATGGCTGAGCTCCGGCAACTCGTCATCGAGCTTCTGGCGCAGACGCCCGGTCAGAAACGCAAAGCCTTCCAGCAACCGCTCCACATCCGGATCCCGCCCGGCCTGCCCCAGGAACGGCGCCAGTGCCGGACTACGCTCGGCGAAACGGCGGCCCAGTTGGCGCAGTGCGGTGAGTTCGCTTTGGTAGTAGTGGTTAAAGGACATGTCTGGCTGCCTAGCTATTGATTCGTTTTATTTGCAAACTGAAACTACTGAAAGCGTTAATACGAAAAAAAGAAAACATTTCATTTAGTACTCCGAGCCAACAATAATCTTTCAAACTTGTTAGCCACCCATATCGCCAGAGCAGTCAGCCCACCCGTTAAAACGCTATAAGCCGCCGCGCGAACAGGGTAAAGCGGCAAAAGATAAATCAATATCAATGCAACCATTAAAAAAACGATGCTAAATTTAAATATCCGCCCTGGAATCAAAGCAACAACTAAATTTACAAAAACAAATAGATAAAAGACCATATACATGGCAATCCCGACAGAAGCGCCACGCGAAGTCAAACCACCAAATAAAACCTTATATAGCGAAACACCATAGTAATTAACAACGACATAAATTACGCAGGCAAAAAAATGCACTGATAGGCCCGCCGCCAGCCTCGCCATCATCTTTTCCACTCTCCATACTTATCTACAGAGCCTTGCGTGATGGAGCTTCTTAACTTCTGATCGGATGTGCCGAGATAAACCGTGCTGGTCACCACTTTCTCGCGATAGCCCATTCGCCCAGCAAATACCCTTACCGTTTCAGTACGTAGTTCAAAGTTCTCCGAAGCCCATAAAGCCCCACGCAGCACCATGTAATTATCGTATTCGTTGGTTTTGTCCTCCTTTGGGAATATAGGAACACCGTCACCATATTTCATACCGGTTTCAACGGTTTTCTTAATAGCGGCTTCCAAAGATTTGGTTTCTTCCAGATATAAACGGTAGGTATCGGTCGCAAACGGTATTTGCCCAACCCCATCACCCCAATAGGGCTCACCATCGATCATGACCAATATAAATCCGGCACCACCCTCAGAACTATTTTTCCAATCACCAGGCATTGTCGGAGCAAAGCTAATTGACATCCTATCAACAATTGCAAATTTAATAATTTGCGACCAGTTAAACTGCTTATAGGCATTATAAGCGTCTGTGCCAGCAGTTTTAGACTCGGGATTCACCCAAATTTTCTTCCGATAATTATCAGCCAGAGGCTCAAACCATTGAATTGCTTCCGCATACAGTTTCTCAGCTTTCATGATTCTGAACTGAACATCTGAAGCATTCGGTTTTAGAGCAAAAAGAGGTACCCCATTCCCTCTGGTTATTAGCCAGACGTGAGGCAATGGAATCTGTTTCGGTTTTTTATCTTCACTCGGCGTAGTTTCGGCTTTGATTTTCAGTTCCGTTTTTCCATCGGAAGTTTCGAAAATGTGAGCAACGCCGTCGATGACAATAGAAGTTTCCACGCGATTACTCCGACGACACGTAGATGGTAACCATCTCGCCTTGTTTTCCAGTGGAGAAACACCCTGTGCCTCCCGCCGCCGATGAACATCCTGCTTTCTCTAAGCCACTGTCAGAAACTATTCTGTAATTCAGGTTTGCTACTGGCTGTCCATCCGCTGTATGGAAAGAAAAAACGCGGTTGAAAACTCCAGGAATGACTAATGGCTCCGGCGGCACAAACGGCGCCGGCGAATGCGAATTGCCGATAATCACCGTCCCGGAGCCGGCAGTGACCTTGTTGCCATGGGCCCCGACCGAACCAACGGTGGCAGCCGGCTTGCCGTTGATCAGAACCGTAGTCGCAAGGTCGCCGACCAACGCGCCACCACACGCCGAGGCATCGCCCTGGCGAGCGGCCGGGAGGCCGTCGAAGAACACGTCGCCAGAACCGGCGGCGATCGGGTTGGTGCCGTGGCCGGGGAGCGGGCAAGCAGTGGGGTCGGATACGCGTGCTGCAGGTTTGCCAGACATCGGGATTCTCCTTAGTTGACCTTCACTTGACCGCTGCCATCCAGGCGCGCGGCGAAACTCACCTGACGCTTGAAACCCTCGACTTCCAGCAGGCCTTCGATGCTGAAGGCCAGGCGGAGCTGGTCGTGATCACGCGGCAGGGAAATGACACGCACGTTGCTCAGGCGCGGTTCGTAGGCTTCGATGAAGCTTTCGATGGCCAGGCGGGCCTGACTCAGGGAGTCGTGCAGGCTCAGGCGCATGTCATTGAGATCGGGCAACCCGTAGTCGGACAGCGTTTGCACGCTGCCGGCCCGGGTGCTGAGCATTTTGGCCAGATGGGCAGCCACCGACGCCATGGCAGAAGCCTCGAGGCTCTTGCCCTTGCGTAGTTCCGCGTCGCCGTTGAGGCGTTCGAAAAGGCTGCCGTATCCGTCCATGAGTCGCTCTTACTCTTTGTCCAGCTTGCCAACCAGCGACAGGGTGAAATCGGCACCCATGTACTTGAAGTGCGGGCGCACGTTCAGGCTGACGCGGTACCAGCCCGGCTCGCCTTCAACGTCGCTGACGATCACTTGCGCAGCGCGCAGCGGACGACGGCCACGGACTTCGGCGCTCGGGTTTTCCTGGTCGGCCACGTACTGGCGGATCCACTTGTTCAGTTCCAGTTCGAGGTCGGTACGCTCTTTCCACGAACCGAGTTGCTCGCGCTGCAGCACTTTCAGGTAGTGAGCCAGGCGGTTGACGATCATCATGTACGGCAGCTGGGTGCCGAGCTTGTAGTTCAGCTCTGCCGCCTTGCCTTCTGCGCTGATGCCGAAGAACTTCGGCTTCTGCACCGAGCTTGCGGAGAAGAACGCCGCGTTGTCGGAGCCTTTACGCATGGTCAGGGAGATGAAGCCTTCCTCGGCCAGTTCGTATTCACGACGGTCGGAAACCAGAACTTCGGTAGGAATCTTGGTTTCGATTTCGCCCATGCTTTCGAAGTGGTGCAGAGGCAGGTCTTCGACCGCGCCGCCGCTCTGTGGGCCGATGATGTTCGGGCACCAGCGGAATTTGGCGAAGCTGTCGGTCAGCTTGGTACCGAAGGCGAAAGCGGTGTTGCCCCACAGGTAATGCTCGTGGCTGTTGGCAACGTTTTCCTTGTACACGAACGACTTGACCGGGTTCTCTTCCGGGTCGTACGGGTTACGCAGCAGGAAACGCGGAACGGTCAGGCCAACGTAGCGGGAGTCTTCCGAGGTACGGAAGCTCTGCCATTTGGTGAATTGCGGGCCTTCGAAGTGATCTTTCAGATCCTTCAGGTCCGGCAGACCGGTGAAGCTTTCCAGACCGAAGAATTTCGGGCCGGCAGCAGCGATGAACGGCGCGTGGGACATGCAGGCTACGCTGGACACGTACTGCATCAGTTTCACGTCCGGCGAGCTTGGGGACAGGTAGTAGTTGGCGATGATCGCGCCAACCGGCTGACCACCGAACTGGCCGTATTCAGCGGTGTAGATGTGCTTGTACAGGCCCGACTGCATCACTTCCGGCGAATCTTCGAAGTCGTCCAGCAGGTCGTCCTTGGAGACGTTGAGGATTTCGATCTTGATGTTTTCGCGGAAGTTGGTGCGGTCGACCAGCAGTTGCAGGCCACGCCACGACGATTCCAGCGCCTGGAAGTCCGGGTGGTGCAGGATTTCGTCCATCTGACGGCTGAGCTTGGCATCGATCTCGGCGATCATGCGGTCAACCATGGCTTTCTTGACCGGCTCACCGTTGTTCTGCGGCTTGAGCAGCTCTTCGATGAACGCCGACACACCGCGCTTGGCGATGTCGTAGGCTTCGTCGTCCGGCGTCAGGCGGGTTTCGGCGATGATGCTGTCGAGGATGCTGTACTCGCCGTTTTCTGCGGCGTTCTGTTGTGCTGCGCTAGTGCTCATTGTGTTGGCTTCCTTGGCTGCTGGAGTCTCAAGCGTCCGGGGCTGCGGCGTTCAGGCCCAGCTCACCGAGTACGCGACCGCGGGATTCATCGTCGGCGAGCACGCCTTCGATGGCTTTACGGAACGCAGGTGCGTTACCCAGCGGGCCTTTGAGGGCCACCAGCGCGTCACGCAGTTCCATCAGTTTTTTCAGCTCAGGCACTTGCTCGACCAGGCTGGCCGGGTTGAAGTCCTTCATGGAGTTGACGCGCAGTTGCACAGCCAGCTCGTCGGCCTCGCCATCTTCCTGAAGACGGTTCGGCACGCTCAGCGTCAGACCCAGCTCTTGCTTGGCCAGCACTTCGTCGAAGGTCATCTTGTCGATGCTGATCGGCTTGCGATCCTCGATCTTGCGATCGTCCTTGCGGTGGGTGTAGTCACCGATTGCCAGCAGCTTCAGCGGCAGTTCAATCTCTTCCTGAGCACCGCCGGTGGCGGGTTTGAAGGTGACGTTGATGCGTTCCTTGGGGGCTACCGAGCCTTCTTTGGCCATGGCTTTTCTCCTTGCGGTTGTGGCCCTGGGGCCTATTCGAGTACCACTTCGAGATCGAGGTGGCACAGCCTGCGATAAATCTCTTCCTTGCGTTCACGTACGGCATGGTTCTGCGGCAGTAACTCGCAGCAACTGTGCAGCAGGTGCAGCACTTCCAATGCAAGATCGGGCTCCCAGGCGTGCAGGCCTGAGTCCTGTAATGTCTGATCGAGGGTTTCGAGCTGGTTCTTGGCGAGTTCGTATTTCTTGGCCAGGAAGCACAGCCGCGCGAGAGCGAACTGCCAGAAGAAGCGTTCGCGGCCGCCGTGCGCCGATTGCAGGCCCTGCTTGAGGATCTGCACCGCTGGCTTGAGGCCTTCCTTGCGCAGGATCGGCTGGACTTCTTCCAGCGCTTTTTCCCAGGCAGGCTGGGTTTCGACGTTCTCGGTCTCGACCTTGCGCGGCGCGCTGGCGCTTTGCAGGTGCGGCATGACGTTGCCGGCGATCCACGCCCGGGTGGACGGATCGGCAAACGGCGCGCCGTCATGGAAACGCAGCTCGATGATGCCGGGCAGGCGCTGAATCAAAAGCGCGAAGTGGATTTCCACTTCGCGCATGGCCAGCTCGGCGTTGAGGTTCTGGAGACATTCCCAGACCATTCGCTGGCCATCGAACCAGAACGGCGCCTTCGCCAGGCTCGCCTCCAGCTCCACCAGCAGGTCGGCGTATTTGCCCTGGTCGAAACGGTCCTGATACTGCTTGAGCTTGTCGACCGGCAACCCGCGCAGCACGGTGATCTGCTCGGCGTTGCGCTCGGGCACCGCGTCGATCGTCATCCACAGCAAGGTACGGTTGAGGCGCAGGGCGCGCAGGTCGGTGGCTTTCTGCTTGAGCCACCAGGCGCACAACGGGCGGGCACTTTCCTGTTGGGCGCGCAGGGCCTTGTGGGCTTCTTTCTCGTTGTCGATCGGCGCGCCGGGCGCCAGCAACTGGCTGGCGGCCTGTTTGACCTGTGCCACCGCCGCGCCCACCACGCCGGGAGCCGGCTGATTGTCGGCAGCGCGCTGGATCATGGTTTTCAGGCGGCGGGAAAGCGGCAGCAGCAGCGGCGCATCATCGCCCAGATGCTCAGTGCAGGCGGCGTCGAGACCGGACAGGTGCTCGGATAACTGCCGGAACATCGGCAGCTGTTCCTTGATCGCGATGTTCTCGGTGATCACCTGCTCCAGACGCGGCACCAGCCAGCCAATGGCGGCGGCCCGGGTGCGGGGTTTGAGCGGGTGAACTTCGGCCCAGTTGTTTTCCGACAAGTGGTGCAGCATTCCGAGGCCGGCCAGCAGACCGGGGAAGGATTCACGCTGGTACAGCGACCAGGTCAGCCAGGCGCCGACACGCAAATCCTTGGATTGGGTACGCAGGAGGTTTTCGCTGTTTTCGCGAATTTTCAGCCAGTCGATCTGTCCGCTTTCGTGCATCGACGAGGCTTTGGCCAGCTCGCTTTCCAGCGCCTCGAACTCGCTCGAGAAACGAACGTCTTCGCCCGCAAAATTCTCTTTGGAAACAGAGACTTTAGCGAGTTCGAGGTAATGGGCGGAAAGTTTGCTTGAGTAGGACATCCATGGCCTTTATTTGGATTACGGTCGTGCGCCTATTGGAATTGCAGCGGCGCGGGACAGTATCGAAGAGCAGAGGGAAGACTCATCCAATTGAGTACGTGCTCTTTCAAGTGGGCGCATCGTAATCACTATGATGGCCACTAGCAAGCATCTGATTAAACAACAAGACGAAGTGTTCATTGGGGTGTGTAGGAGATCCCCTATATGTCGCAGGGGTTTCCCTGATATCGGTTTATATTTCACATTTTCGACCTGCTGCCCCGTAAGCATTGATCTAGAGCGCCCAGTGAAAGCCAGCAACAGTAGTAGCACGCCCGTTCCATAAATACGGATGAAAGCATGACAAAAACGGAAAAAATTTGAAGTAGGACGATTCCGAAAATACACGCTCATCTATTAACAAATGACTGGCGACAGCAGCAAACAATAAAAGTGCCATCAAATTGATGGCAATTCATATGTTGAATATTGTTGGAATACCTGCACAGACAGGACTATCGCAGGGTTTCCTTATCACCTTGAATCACTTTCCCACAGGCATTTCCCACAACCCTGGCGCTGTTTTACAACGCGGAATGTTCCGACTTAAACCAGGGACTCTTCTTACATAAATTTGTTTCACGCCTTGTTAGCGTGCCGGGCAATGTTCGCGTGCGCTGACCAGGGAGGGTTTCGACATCACGCCAAATTTCCCTCTCTGCTTAAGGACAAGCGTATGTCTGGAGCTGTCAGTTCTGCGCGCTTTACGCTGCAGATTCCCACCGTTCGCAACGACTTCAAGGTGTTGGCTTTCGAGGGTTCCGAGGCCGTCAACACGCTTTATGCCATCAAGGTAGAACTCGTCTGCGAGGTTCAGGATTTCGACATGGAACCTTTGCTTGGTCAGCCGGCGTTCCTGCGCTTCGGACTGGATGGCGAAGGTATTCACGGGTGCATCGAGGATGTACAGGCAGGCGAGTCTGGAAAGCGCCTGTCGCACTATGGCCTGACACTGGTTCCAGTCCTCCACTATTTGCAGTTCAGTCACGATCAACAGATTTTCCAGAACCAGACTGTCCCGCAAATCATCACCCAAGTGCTCAAACGTCACGGCATCCTTGCCGATGCGTTCAGGTTCCATGTCCAGACCTTGCCACCACGCGCGTACTGCAGCCAGTACGGTGAAAGCGATTTCGAGTTCATCCAGCGCCTGTGCGCCGAAGACGGCATCACATGGCATCACCAGCATTCTGTGGAGAGGCATTTGCTGGTGTTCACCGATGACACGGTGTTCCTGCCGACATTGCACGCAACAACCTACCGGCACGACAGCGCGATGGTGGCGGAGCACCCGATGGTCCACCGGTTTTCCTGGCATGCCCGAACACGTACCAGCCGCGTCACCCGTCGGGACTACGACCTGAAGCGCCCGCACCTGTTGCTTGAAACCCGCTTTGTCGCCGATTTCACCCCCGAACTTGAGGACTATCGCTACCCGCTGGCGATCGAGAACGAAAAGCGCGGCAAACAACTTGCCCGTCAGGCCCTGGAACGCCATCGCTCCGATTATGAAACGGCCGAGGGTCAGAGCAACCAGCCAACCCTGCGCTGTGGCCACCTGTTCGAATTGACTGAACATCCCCGCAAGCAATGCAACGGGATGTGGCAATTACTCGAAGTCACGCACACCGGGCGACAACCTCAAGTTCTGGAGGAACACGCCACAAACGAAACCACTACTGCAGACGGTTTTACCCAGGGGTATCGCAACAGCTTCCGCGCCATACCTGCCGAAGTGGTTTTCCGCCCTCCACTGCCTGCGCGCCGGCCACCGTTGGTGAGCCAGACGGCTCGGGTAACCGGGCCAAAAGGTGAAGAGATCTACTGCGATGAGTTCGGTCGCGTAAAGATCGAATTCCACTGGGACCGGGCCGAGCTGAACTGCGAACGCAGCAGTTGTTGGGTACGAGTGTCGTCGAACTGGGCCGGAAACGGTTTTGGCGCAATGACCCTTCCCCGTGTCGGAATGGAAGTCGTGGTGACCTTTCTGGAGGGCGACCCCGATCAGCCACTGATTACCGGTTGCGTGATCAACAAACTCACGCCCGCGCCTTACAGATTGCCCGAGCACAAGACCCGCACCGTGCTGCGCAGTCGCAGCTCACCCGACACCGGCGGCTACAACGAACTGACGCTAGAAGACCGTGCCGGCCAGGAACTGGTTTACCTGCGCGCCCAGCGCGACATGGAGCGGCAGATCCTCCATGACAGTCGACTGGAGGTCGGACGCGATCGACAAGAAAGCATCCAGGGCAGCAGCCAGACATCTGTCGGCAAGGTCATTGCCGTCGAGGCAGGACAGCACGTGCAGATCAAGGCCGGTGCCAATGTGGTGCTGGATGCGGGCGCCAGCATCACGCTGAAAGCGGGCGGTCATCACATCGTGATCGACGAGGGCGGGATCTTCAGCAGTACCGAGATTGTGATGGGCGGCGAGGTATCCAGGGATGGATCTGCCAAGCGTTTTGTGTCGCAGGCCACGGGTGATCCGGCAGCAAGACAGACGACAGCCTCGCGACCCTCCCCAGAGGAAAGCGAGCTCGAAGAAGAGGAAGAAGAAGTCGAGCTGGAGGATGAAACGCCTGCCGGGATTACGTTGCGGATTGGCGTGTTTTTCGATGGAACGGGAAACAACAAGGCCAACAGCGAAACGGTCGCGGCTTGCTATGCGCCAGATGCCAATCTGGCGGAGGCGGCCGAAGAGATTCAGAAGCACTGCGCCACTTATGGCTATGACGGAAATGGCAACTCGCCGGATAACAGTTATGGCAATGATGTGAGCAACATTGTGCGTTTGCATGAGCTGTATACAGACCATGCCTTCGAGGTATTGCCGGAGAAAACGAAACAGGCGTCCTTGCGCGTATACATCGAAGGCATTGGTACGACAGCTGATGGAGGCGATTCACTTTACGCCCAGGCAACCGGACGAGGCGAAACGGGTGTCCTGGCTCGTGTGGAGCAGAGCCCTGAAAAAATCATGGAGCAAATTCGATCACTGATTGATAGCAACCCCAACGCGCTAATAGAAAAAATCGAGTTCGATATTTTCGGTTTCAGTCGAGGCGCCGCCGCTGCACGGCACTTCGCAAACGAAGTGCTCAAAGGCAAACGCAGCATTCTCGCAAAGGCGTTGCCAGCGGGCTCTCCTTTCTTAGTCAGTAGCTTTGACTGGGATTCACAATCCAGTATCGGCATCAATTTCATTGGTCTGTTTGATACCGTCGCGGCAATCGCCAATCCATGGTTGCTCGATTTCACAGGTGCAAACAGCAGAAATCCGGGGCTGAACTTAAAGTTGCCGGATGGTTGCGCCAGCAAAGTGGTGCACCTGGTGGCCCGTGATGAACATCGCGAGAACTTTGCCCTTAACAGCCTGGGTGAGATTGATCTGGTTTTGCCCGGCGTCCATTCGGATCTGGGAGGTGGTTATCTGCCCAGAGCCAGGGAGAAGCTTCTGTTGAGCAGCCCGGTCACCAGCACCATCAGCCGAAGCCACGAAGCGACTCGTAGCGCAGCCTATGTCGCTGCCGAAAAGGAGGCGTTTGCCTGGTATACGAAAGGCGTCATCGAAGATGACGCTCCAGGCAATCAACTGCGGGTTGCACTCTGGGAAACCCCTGTAATTCAACGATTGGAAAGGGGCCGATCCACACCGGATCCCCAGAAGCGGGTTTATGCTGCGGCCATGATTGAGCGCCCGGTACACGGTGAGTTGTCGTTGGTGTATTTACGCATCATGCGTGAGCTGGGGGTCAGACATGGTGTGCCATTTGAAGCGATTGACGAAAACGATTCAAAACTTTCGCTACCTGAGGAACTGATCCCGATCCACACCAAGCTTGAGGCTTATGCGCTTGGAAATTCATCCGTTGAGGGACTGACCATCCAAGAACGGGCTTTGTTACGCAGCCGCTATATCCACCTATCTGCGCACTGGAACGCAGCCAAAGATTTCAACAACAGCGACTGGAGCGTTGTTTTTATCAACCGCCCAACAAAGAACAAACAACGAGTGGTGCACCCCCATGAATAAATTCACTCGGCCCGTCAAAAAACACACGGGGTTCGTCTTCGGATTGCTGTTGGTGCTTTGCACTCAAAGTCATGCACAACCGATCACCAAACGGCCCTGGTACCTCGGCTTCGGAGCACCCGCCTACATGGAGGTCTGGATTGAAACGGCCGACGTGGTGGATATCCGTGAACGTGTGTTCAAACGCGCCGGAGCCGGGATTGCCTCGGTGAACACCCCCGCCGACAACAAGGGCAAGCCCGCAGGCTGGCCTGACAGCCCCGGCAGCGGCGCCGGACGTGACGTCACCGGTGCCGATCTTCCCCGCTTGATCTATGTGCGATGGCAATCACTGGCTGAGCCTCAAACCTATGAGGCCTACATTGTGATTCCCGAATCTGCGCAGGAAATCATGCGCAAGCCGGAAAAGGCGTACTGCAGACTGGATGGTAAATGGATCACGGATTACCGCGACCGCGTAACTATTGGCTTGGCGCCCGGGGGAATTGCCAAGGTGTGGCTGAGGGGACCGTGCTTGAGGTCAGTCGAAATTACCCGAGTCGAAGGAACTATCAATCCCAAAGGTCCCTATGACGGTAAATCCGGAGGTAAACATCGACCTCTCAAAGACGTATCCAAAACCTACATCGAAAAATACGGCATCCCCTTCGGGAGCTGGTAAGGCATCACAAACACCCTCCAGTCACTTGTCATGTGCAATCGCTGCACGAAGGATTCCGTAATCAATAAAGGGAGCGTTAAAAGCATCATGAGCGGTAGACACAATAAACAATCAATATCGGGGATTGGATGCGCTCTGGTTGTCATGCTGACGCTCACAACCAGCACCTCTGTTCGAGCGGAAGGCTGCGTTGGTATTGGATGCCTGGTGAACGGTGGCCCCCTGGAGTTCTCAATGCTGACGGGTATCGGCTTGCTTCTCACAGTGGCGGGACCGTTCATTTCAACTTCGGAGGCCAGTGCAAACAAATCCTCGAAACATTACACCCAGGCCCTGATAGACGATGCAGCCACACATCTGGCGACGGAGGGCGAATACGAAAGCCCCATACTCGAGTCCGAGTGGCGTAAATACCTGAAATCTTATGGACACCAGCCAAGCAAGAACGAGTTCGCCAGAATGGTGCTGGCCACCTACGGGTAACCGGCCAAGACAAATGCCATTACGATCTGCCAAGTCCGGTTCGGCTGGTCAACAGCCAACAAAAATGGGCATCCGACCGCAATCGAGATGCCCATTTTTTATTCCGCTCCCCCGCTACGCGGGCTGTGGATTACGGATTGACGCTGTCTTTCAACGATTTGCCTGGCTTGAACGCAACGGTGTTGCTGGCCTTGATCTTTACCGGTTCACCGGTTTGCGGGTTTTTACCGGTGCGGGCACCGCGGTGGCGTTGCAGGAAGGTGCCGAAGCCCACCAGCGTGACGCTGTCCTTGCGGTGCAGGGCGCCGGTGATTTCTTCGAGAACGGCGTTGAGAACGCGGTTGGCCTGCTCTTTGGTCAGATCTGCTTTTTCAGCGATTGCAGCGGCGAGTTCTGGTTTACGCATTAGTGAAGCCCCTTTGACGGTTTTTTGTTGTTATGTCCGTGCTGTTCTCGTTGGAACAGCGCCCAAGGCGCCGCAGGCTCTACTCTGCGGCAGACGGGAGTGAGGATGGCACGCGGTTAAGGGCGGCGCCAGTCTCCACGCGACCTTTGTGGGGGCAAAAGCGGGGTGATTCCGACAGAACGACCGGTATTTACGCCAGTAAGGCCGGAAGCTGTTTGTTCAGCGCGAGTTTTTCCATCACTGCCGCACCGGTCAGGGCATAACCGAGCAATTGCCCTTCGGCGTCGTGGCACAGCACCTTGATGTCGGCGCCCTGCCCTTCGACCGTCCAGGCACCCTCGCGGCCCCGTGGTGGCGGCGAAACCACCAGCGGGCAAACCGGCGTTTTCACGGTGATCGGCATCGGCCCGTAATTCACCACGGTCGGGTTTCCGGCCAGAGTCTGTGCCAGCGCTCGCGCACAACTCATGAGGGGCATGACGTACAGAAGATTCAGCCCGTCGACCTCGGCGCAGTCGCCCAGGGCGTAAATATTGGCGTGAGAGGTCTGCAAATGACGGTCGACTACCACGCCGCGATTGGTCTGGATACCGGCAGCCGCCGCCAGATCGATCCGTGGACGCAGGCCGATAGCCGAGACCACCACATCGCAAGGGATGACCTGGCCGTCGGACAGGTGCGCTTCCAGCCCATCAGCCACTTTTTGCAGACGGGTCAGCACCGGGCCGAGGTGAAAACGCGCACCGAGACTTTCCAGCCCGGCCTGCACCGCAGCCGCCGCAGCGGGGTGCAGCAGGGTCGGCATCACCTGTTCGCACGGTGCAACCAGTTGCACCTCGTAGCCGCCCAGAATCAGGTCATTGGCGAACTCGCAGCCGATCAGCCCGGCGCCGAGCAGCAACACCCGACGCTTGCCTGCCGCCGCCTCGCGAAAACGTGCGTAGTCTTCGAGATCGTTGATCGGGAACACCAGATCCCCGCCATCGCCTTCGATCGGCACCCGCACGGTTTCGGCGCCCCAGGCAAGGATCAGGTCGCGATAGCTCACCGCTTCCTCGCCGATCCACAGCCGCTTGTGGCCAGGGTCGATGCCGCTGATGCGGGTGTGGGTGCGGATTTCGGCCTTCAATTGCTCGGCCATGGCGCCCGGTTCGGCCATGCTCAGGCCATCGGCGTCCTTGTTCTTGCCAAAACCGGTGGACAGCATCGGCTTGGAGTAGGAACGACCGTCATCGGCAGTAATCAGCAGCAACGGGGTTTCGCCATCGAGTTTGCGAAACTCGCGGGCCAGGTTGTAACCCGCAAGCCCGGTGCCAACGATTACGACAGGTGCGCTCATGCCCTACTCCTCAATGTTTTCTCAGTTGATTTCGATCATTTCGAAGTCCATCTTGCCGACGCCGCAGTCCGGGCACAGCCAGTCTTCCGGCACGTCCTGCCACAGGGTGCCCGGCGCAATACCGTCATCCGGCCAGCCTTTGGCTTCGTCATAGATCAGGCCGCAGACCACACATTGCCACTTTTTCATTCAGGTACTTCCTCAGGGTTCAGGCTTTATCCGGCGCGGACGGTCGATGGTGCCGCGCTGCCGTCCGGCTCAGGGCGTTTTGTACTGATCGGGCCGGGCAGATGCAAGCCTGTTCGGCGCAGCGGCGACCCGGATCACTCAAACTCGCGGCTCGCCATGGTAAGCTCGCCGCCTCATTTGCTGCCAATAATGACTCATTGTGCAACACACAAACGACCCGCTGTGGCGCCCGCAAAGCGAACTGACACCCCTCCCCGACACATCCACGCTCGACTGGCTGTTCGACGAAGGTTCCCTGACCCGCCGGCTGACGCGCCTGTCCGATGACGGCTTCAGCATAACGCCGCTGTTCGAGGGCTGGCAGACCCTGCGTGACGACGAATGCGCGGCGCTGGATCTGGCCGAAGGCAGTGAAGGCTGGGTGCGCGAGGTTTATCTGCGCGGGCATGGCGAGGCCTGGGTGTTCGCCCGCAGCGTGGCGTCACGCAGTGCCTTGCAGGGCGACGGCTTGCACATGGATGAACTGGGCAGCCGTTCGCTGGGCGAACTGCTGTTCTGCGATCACGCCTTCCAGCGCCGCGCCATCGAAGTCTGCCATTACCCGGAACACTGGCTGCCCGAAGGTTCCCGGGCTGCCGGCCTGTGGGGCCGCCGTTCGCGCTTCGACCGTGGCGCCTTGAGCGTACTGGTGGCGGAGATTTTCCTGCCTGCGCTGTGGGAAGCCGTCCGCGCCCGTCCGGAGAACTGCTGATGTACCAAAGCCTGCTCAAATCCCTGAATCGCTTGAACCCGCGCGCCTGGGACTTCATCCAGCTGACCCGGATGGACAAGCCGATCGGCATTTATCTGCTGCTGTGGCCGACGCTCTGGGCCCTGTGGATTGCCGGTAAAGGCTCGCCATCGCTGGCCAATATCGTGATTTTCGTCCTCGGCGTTGTATTGACCCGCGCCGGTGGCTGCGTGATCAACGACTGGGCCGACCGCAAGGTCGACGGCCACGTCAAACGCACTGCGCAGCGACCTATCGCTGCCGGCAAGATCAGCTCGAAAGAAGCGCTGGTGTTCTTCGCGCTGCTGATGGGCGTGAGTTTCCTGCTGGTGCTGTGCACCAACGCCGCGACAATCTGGCTGTCGCTGGGTGGTCTGGCGTTGGCGTTCACTTATCCGTTCATGAAGCGCTACACCTATTACCCGCAGGTGGTGCTGGGCGCGGCGTTCTCCTGGGGGATGCCGATGGCGTTCACCGCCGAGACCGGTGAGTTGCCGGCCACAGCCTGGCTGCTATGGATTGCCAACCTGCTGTGGACGGTGGGCTATGACACTTATTACGCGATGACCGACCGCGACGATGACCTGAAGATCGGCGTGAAATCCACGGCGATCCTGTTCGGCGATGCCGACCGGGTGATCATCCTGACCTTGCAGGCATTGTCACTGGGCTGTCTGCTGCTGGCGGGGTCGAAGTTCGAGCTGGGGATCTGGTTCCACCTCGGCCTGCTGGTGGCTGCCGGGTGCTACGCCTGGGAGTTCTGGTACACCCGCGACCGGGACCGGATGCGTTGCTTCAAGGCGTTCCTGCACAACCACTGGGCCGGGCTGGCGATTTTCGTCGGGATCGTGCTGGATTACGCGTTGCGCTGATCCACAGAACCTGTGGGAGCAAGCCCGCTCCCACAGGGGAGTTGCGTTTATTTGTGCTCGTGCACCACGTGCCACACGTCCTTCATGCCATCGCCCTTCATTTCTCCGGGCTTCTCATCCTTCACGAACGTATACAGCGGCTTGCCGTCGTAGGCGTACTGCATCATGCCGTCATCGCGCTTGATCACCGTCCATTTGCCTTCGGCCTTGGCGCCTGCGGGAGCCATCATCGGCGGCCAGTTCTTGGCGCAATCGCCGTTGCACATCGACTTGCCGCCACTGTCCTTGTCGAACGTGTAAAGCGTCATGCCCTTGTGGTCGACCATCATTCCGTCCTTCATCATGGCCGGCTCGGCCGCCATCGCCAGTCCAGGCAGAGTCAGGGCGGCAGCCATCAGCAAAGCCTTAAAGGAAGCAGTCAATTGAGTCATGGAAACCTTCTTTTGTGGTTGTCAGGATTCGGACTTAGAGCTTAGTTCAGGATTTGCACAATCGCCGCCGGACTAAAATACTGTCACACGACTGCAATAATTCCGTTATCTAATGCGGCGCAAGACAGTTAAATGACAAGAGGATTAAGGCATGGTTGGCAGGAGCATTCTGATCGTCGACGACGAAGCGCCCATTCGCGAAATGATCGCCGTTGCGTTGGAAATGGCCGGCTATGACTGCCTCGAGGCAGAGAACTCGCAGCAGGCGCACGCCATCATCGTCGATCGCAAGCCGGACCTGATTCTGCTCGACTGGATGCTGCCGGGCACCTCCGGCATCGAGCTGGCCCGCCGCCTCAAGCGTGACGAGCTGACCGGTGACATTCCGATCATCATGCTCACCGCCAAAGGTGAAGAGGACAACAAGATCCAGGGCCTGGAAGTCGGCGCCGACGACTACATCACCAAACCGTTTTCCCCACGCGAACTGGTGGCGCGCCTGAAGGCCGTGCTGCGTCGCGCCGGCCCGACCGATGGCGAAGCGCCAATCGAGGTCGGCGGCCTGCTGCTCGATCCGATCAGCCACCGCGTGACCATCGACGGCCGTCCGGCCGAGATGGGCCCGACCGAATACCGTCTGCTGCAATTCTTCATGACCCATCAGGAACGCGCCTACACCCGCGGCCAGTTGCTGGACCAGGTCTGGGGCGGCAACGTCTATGTTGAAGAGCGCACCGTCGACGTGCACATCCGGCGCCTGCGCAAGGCCCTCGGCGACGCCTACGAAAACCTGGTACAAACCGTGCGCGGCACCGGCTACCGGTTCTCCACCAAAGCCTGAGCCGAGCGCCAGCCCCGCAGACAAGGACCGCATTTTCCGTGAACCAAAACTGGCATGGCACCCTGATTCGCCACATGCTGTTGCTGGTCACCGGCTGCCTGGTAATCGGCCTGATCACCGGCTACTACGGCTGGAGTCTGGCAGCGGGCCTGGGCCTGTACCTGGCCTGGACGCTCAAACAACTGCTGCGCCTGCACGAATGGCTGCGCCTGCACCAACCCGATGAAGCACCGCCCGACGGTTACGGCCTGTGGGGCGAGGTGTTCGACAGCATCTACCATCTGCAACGCCGCGACCAACGGGTACGCGGACGCCTGCAAGCGGTGATCGACCGCGTTCAGGAGTCCACCGCCGCGCTGAAAGACGCGGTGATCATGCTCGACAGCGACGGCAATCTGGAATGGTGGAACCGCGCCGCCGAGACCTTGCTCGGCCTCAAGACCCCACAAGACAGCGGTCAACCCGTGACCAACCTGGTTCGTCATCCGCGCTTCAAGGAATACTTCGAGCAGGAAAGCTACGCCGAGCCGCTGGAAATCCCCTCGCCGACCAATGATCGCGTGCGCATTCAGATGTACCTCACGCGCTACGGCAACAACGAACACCTGATGCTGGTGCGCGACGTCACACGCATCCATCAGCTGGAACAGATGCGCAAGGACTTCATCGCCAACGTCTCCCATGAGCTGCGCACGCCGCTGACGGTGATCTGCGGCTACCTGGAAACCCTGCTCGACAACGTCGAGGAAGTGAACCCGCGCTGGAGCCGCGCGCTGCAGCAGATGCAACAACAGGGCGGCCGCATGCAAACCCTGCTCAACGACCTGCTGCTGCTGGCCAAGCTGGAAGCCACCGATTACCCGTCGGACAATCAGCCGGTGCACATCGACACTTTGCTGCAGTCGATCAAGAGCGACGCGCAGCAGTTGTCCGGCTCAAAGAATCAGCACATCACCCTGGAAGCCGACACCCGCATTCTGCTCAAGGGCAGCGAGGCGGAACTGCGCAGTGCGTTCTCCAACCTGGTGTTCAACGCCGTCAAATACACGCCGGCCGAAGGCAATATCCGCATTCGCTGGTGGGGCGACGATCAAGGCGCACACCTCAGCGTGCAGGATTCCGGGATCGGCATCGACAGCAAACACCTGCCGCGCCTGACCGAACGCTTTTACCGCGTCGACTCCAGCCGCAACTCCAACACCGGCGGCACGGGCCTGGGTCTGGCCATCGTCAAACACGTACTGCTGCGCCATCGCGCACGGATGGAGATCAGCAGCGTGCCCGGTCACGGGAGCACGTTTACCTGCCATTTCGCTCCGGCCCAGATCGCTCAGGCACGGGTCATCAGCGCCGCTGAGTAATGCCGGACTAGGCAATCGCCAGGTCAGCCGCTACATTGGCTGACTTGCGCCTGCCTTTTCAGGTGCGGATTTTTCTTTCTTCGAATCACACGGAACCCGCAAAACTCCATCATGGACCCTTCCCCTGGCTTGTCCCTCGCAACAATATTCGCCGATTTCGGCATGATTCTTTTCGCTCTGATCCTGGTTCTGCTCAACGGCTTCTTCGTTGCGGCGGAATTCGCCATGGTCAAACTGCGCTCGACCCGGGTCGAAGCGATCGCCGAGCAGCACGGCTGGCGCGGGCACATCCTGCGCACGGTGCACAGTCAGCTCGATGCTTACCTCTCGGCGTGCCAGCTCGGTATCACCCTCGCCTCCCTCGGCCTGGGCTGGGTCGGTGAGCCGGCGTTTGCGCACATTCTCGAGCCGCTGCTGAGCGCGGTCGGCGTGCAGTCGGCCGAAGTCGTCAAAGGCATCTCGTTCTTCACCGCGTTCTTCATCATTTCCTACCTGCACATCGTGGTCGGCGAGCTCGCACCCAAATCCTGGGCGATCCGCAAACCCGAGCTGCTGTCGCTGTGGACTGCGGTGCCGCTGTACCTGTTCTACTGGGCCATGTACCCGGCGATCTACCTGCTCAACGCCAGCGCCAACACCATCCTGCGCATCGCGGGGCAAGGTGAGCCCGGCCCGCACCACGAGCACCATTACAGCCGTGAAGAACTGAAACTGATCCTGCACTCCAGCCGTGGCCAGGACCCGAGCGACCAGGGCATGCGCGTACTGGCCTCGGCGGTGGAAATGGGCGAACTGGAAGTGGTCGACTGGGCCAACTCCCGGGAAGACCTGATTACGCTCGAATTCAACGCGCCGCTGAAAGAAATCCTGGCGATGTTCCGTCGCCACAAGTTCAGTCGTTACCCGGTGTACGACAGCGAGCGCAAGGAATTCGTCGGCCTGCTGCACATCAAGGACCTGCTGCTGGAACTGGCGGCGCTGGATCACATTCCCGAGTCGTTCAACCTCGCCGAGCTGACCCGCCCGCTGGAGCGCGTGTCGCGGCACATGCCGCTGTCGCAGCTGCTGGAGCAGTTCCGCAAGGGCGGCTCGCACTTCGCCGTGGTGGAAGAAGCCGACGGCAACATCATCGGCTACCTGACCATGGAAGACGTGCTGGAAGTGCTGGTCGGCGACATTCAGGACGAACACCGCAAGGCCGAGCGCGGCATCCTCGCCTACCAGCCGGGCAAGTTGCTGGTACGAGGCGATACGCCGTTGTTCAAGGTCGAGCGCCTGCTGGGGATCGACCTGGACCACATCGAAGCCGAAACCCTCGCCGGGCTGATCTACGAAACCCTGAAACGGGTGCCGGAAGAGGAAGAAGTGCTGGAAGTCGAAGGCCTGCGGATCATCATCAAGAAGATGAAAGGTCCGAAGATCATTCTGGCCAAGGTACTGATGCTCGACTGACGGGGTTTACTGCTTGCCCAACGCAAAGTTGGGCAACGCCCCCAGCGGCTGGTTGAACTGATACGGAATCGACACCAGCCCCATCCCGGTATTGCGCTGCACCACAAAGTGCAGGTGCGGACCGCTGCTGTTGCCGGTGTTGCCGGACAGCGCCAGCGGACTGCCCACCGTCACCCGCTGACCTTCCCGCACACTCACCGATCCTTGCTTGAGATGCAGGTACACGCCCATCGTGCCGTCGTCGTGCAATATCCGCACGAAGTTGCCGGACGGATCGGTGCCGCGCCCGTTCTGGGAATTCTCGGTCTTCACCACCACCCCGGCTCGCGCGGCGATGATCGGCGTGCCGACCGGCATAGCGATGTCCATCGCGTATTTGTTCTTCGGCCCGAAATGGCTGTAGTCGCCATTGGCGCCCTGACTCAGACGAAACGGCCCGCCCCGCCACGGAAACGGATAGCGATAGCCCTGAGCCGCGCCAGCGGGGTCACCGAGGGAATACTGGAACATCGGCGTGTACACCAGCGGCTTGCCACCGGACACCGCCGTCAGCAGCGCCAGCCGCGTATTGCTGCGCGCCGGCAGCACCCGGCGGATCGTTTGCGCCGGCGCGCCACGCACGTTGCTCAACCCGGTAAACGCCAGCGCAACCTCGACCGGCGCATACAGGTCGTTGCGCACGAACACCACGTCCGCGCCCTTCTGCTTCTTGATGTCGAGATAGACCTGGCGCTCAAGGCGCTCGACCATCCGGTCCTGAAACACGAACACCTGGGAGCCTTTGCTCGGACGGTCGCTGTACGAAACCACTCCGTTGGCATCGGTGGACTTGTAGATCGTCATGGCCACAGTCGAGGTGGAGGCCATGAACAGACCACAGAAAAACAGCAGGCGCAGGGGCATGGGCAAAAGTTCTGTCGAGTAAGGCCTGGGAATGAGCCTAGCAGCTGAAGCAGACCAGGCTAGTCGACAGATGTTTCAAATTGGCGTGAATGATCGTCCCCACGCTTTGCGTGGGGGGACGCGGAGCATCCCTTGAGGCATTCCCACGCGGAGCGTGGGAACGATCAATGTCAGGCGACGAAGATTACGCGCCTGGAACGAAGTGCTTCTGCGCCGTGCCGCGGGCGATCAGGCGGGAGATGTAGTCGAGCTTCTGCGCGTCCTGGTCGACGAAGCGGAAGGTCAGTTGCAACCAGTCGCTGTCGGGTTTCGGCTCGTGGGCGACGACGGCGTGCAGGTAGCCGTTGAGGCGGGCGATTTCGGCGTTGTCGCCCTGCTCAAGGTCCAGCACGGCGCTGTCGAGGACCTGAGGCAGGTTGTCGGTGCGTTTCACCACCAGCAGCGCTTCCTTGATGCTCAGGGCCTTGATCACGCATTGCTGGGTGCCGCTCGGCAGGCGCAGTTGGCCCTGACCGCGACCACCGGCCGGAGCGCTGGAGGCTGCCGGGGCTTTCACTGGCGGGCTGTTGAGCAGACCGCGCTGTGGCGCGGCGGCAGGTGCCGGGGCCGCAGCGGCAGGCTTGGCAAACGGGTTGGCCGCAGCAGCAGTCGGTGCGGAACCGGCTACGGCAGCCTTGCCGCCGGTCAAGGCGCTCAGGGAGTCGTTGCCGAATGCCGAGTTCATCTTGGTCGGAGCGCTGTTCATCAGGGTGTCAAGCTTGCCGACCTTGTTCAGGGCCTGCTTGACCTTGGTCAGCAGTTGCTCGTTGGTGAACGGCTTGCTGACGTATCCGGTGACGCCGGCCTGGATCGCCTGCACAACGTTTTCCTTGTCGCCCCGGCTGGTGACCATGATGAACGGCATGGTCTTGAGGTTGTCC
Source organism: Pseudomonas sp. B15(2017) (assembly GCF_002113215.1). Classification (NCBI taxonomy): domain Bacteria; kingdom Pseudomonadati; phylum Pseudomonadota; class Gammaproteobacteria; order Pseudomonadales; family Pseudomonadaceae; genus Pseudomonas; species Pseudomonas sp. B15(2017). The sequence continues at coordinate 244,373 of NZ_NEJZ01000003.1, read as the reverse complement.
TGCTCACGGCACCAGGTCAGCAGTTCGAGGCCGGACATTTCCGGCATTTCCCAGTCGCACAGCACCAGGTCGAAGGCTTCCTTGGCCAGCATGGCCTGAGCCTTCTTGCCGTTGATGGCGTCCTCGGCGCGGATCCCCGGGAAGTAATTACGCAGGCACTTTTTCACCAGGTCACGAATGAACGATGCATCGTCCACGACCAACACACTGATCTTGCTCATCCAACACCCCTATTAAAATCCCGGCAAGCATAACGCTGGCTGATGGCACATTGCCAAAACTCTTCAGTCACGCCGGGACTTTTCGTTCGCGGGTGCTGCTTTTTAATTCGCTCTTCAACTCGGATCCGCTTTCTGAAAGCAGAAACAAAAACGCCCGGCCAAAGGGCCGGGCGCTTTTCTCAGGCAATCTTACTTATCGTCAGCATCGTCCGGAACATTAGCGGTTTCGCCACTTGTCCCTTCAACTTCTTCCTTCATGCGCTTGAGGCCCATGTGGCGCACGTCGGTGCCGCGCACCAGGTAAATCACCAGCTCCGAGATGTTGCGCGCATGGTCGCCGATCCGCTCCAGCGAACGCAGTACCCAGATAATGCTCAAGACCCGCGAGATAGAGCGCGGGTCTTCCATCATGTAGGTCGCCAGTTCGCGCAGGGCGGTCTTGTATTCGCGGTCGATGATCTTGTCGTACTGCGCCACCGACAACGCCAAGTCGGCGTCGAAACGGGCAAAGGCGTCCAGCGCATCACGCACCATGTTGCGCACCTGGTCGCCGATGTGGCGCACCTCGACGTAACCGCGTGGCGCTTCACCCTCTTCGCACAGCTGAATCGCGCGGCGGGCGATCTTGGTCGCTTCGTCGCCGATGCGCTCCAGGTCGATCACCGACTTGGAGATGCTGATGATCAGACGCAGGTCGGACGCCGCCGGCTGACGACGGGCCAGGATGCGCAGGCATTCTTCGTCGATGTTGCGTTCCATCTGGTTGATCTGGTCGTCGATCTCGCGCACTTGCTGGGCCAGGCCCGAGTCAGCCTCGATCAGCGCGGTGACCGCGTCGTTGACCTGCTTCTCGACCAGCCCGCCCATGGCCAGCAGGTGGCTGCGCACTTCTTCCAGTTCGGCGTTGAACTGCGCGGAAATGTGATGGGTAAGGCCTTCTTTACTAATCATGTTGGCGTCCTTGGAGCGTCCGGTAAGGTGCGAGCGTCAATTCAGTGAGCGACAACCAGTGTCTGCTAGCCGTAACGACCGGTGATGTAGTCTTCGGTCTGCTTCTTGGCCGGATTGGTGAACAGGGTATCGGTGTCGCCGAATTCCACCAGTTTGCCCATGTACATGAATGCCGTGTAGTCGGACACCCGCGCTGCCTGTTGCATGTTGTGGGTCACGATGACGATGGTGAACTTGGATTTGAGCTCGTAGATCAGCTCTTCGACTTTCAGGGTCGAGATAGGGTCGAGTGCCGAGCACGGTTCGTCGAGCAGCAGCACTTCCGGTTCCACCGCGATGGTACGGGCGATCACCAGACGCTGTTGCTGACCACCGGACAGGCCGAGGGCCGAGTCATGCAGACGGTCTTTCACTTCGTCCCACAGGGCCGCGCCCTTGAGTGCCCACTCGACGGCTTCATCGAGGATGCGCTTCTTGTTGATGCCCTGGATGCGCAGACCGTAGACCACGTTTTCGTAGATGGTCTTGGGGAACGGGTTCGGCTTCTGGAACACCATGCCGACCCGGCGACGCAGCTCGGCCACGTCTTCGCCCTTGCGGTAAATGTTGTTGCCGTACAGGTTGATCGCGCCTTCGACGCGGCAGCCGTCCACCAGGTCGTTCATGCGGTTGAAGGTACGCAGCAGCGTGGACTTGCCGCAGCCGGACGGGCCGATGAAGGCGGTCACGCGCTGTTTCGGGATGTTCATGCTGACGTCATACAGCGCTTGTTTGTCGCCGTAGAACAGGCTCAGGCCCGGCACTTCGATGGCCACGGTTTCCTGCTCGAGGTTCAGGCTCTGCTTGTCGCGGCCCAGGGCAGACATGTTGATGCCGTGGGTATGTGTTTCGTGCTGCATGGGAGATCCCCTGTGCTAACAAATTCGGTTCGTTTTTTGTGGGAGCCAGCCTGCTGGCGATTCAGGCAACGCGGTGTCTCTGTGAATCCGCGGTGATGCCTTCGCGAGCAAGCTCGCTCCCACATAGAAATCAGTGCTGCAAATCAGCTGTCCAGCGCCTTGTACTTCTCGCGCAGGTGGTTACGAATCCACACTGCCGACAGGTTGAGCACGGCAATCACCAGCACCAGCAGCAACGCGGTGGCGTACACCAGCGGTCGTGCGGCTTCGACGTTCGGGCTCTGGAAGCCGACGTCGTAGATGTGGAAGCCCAGGTGCATGATCTTCTGGTCCAGGTGCAGGTACGGGTAGTTGCCGTCCACCGGCAGCGACGGCGCCAGTTTCACCACACCCACCAGCATCAGCGGCGCCACTTCACCCGCGGCACGGGCCACGGCGAGGATCATGCCGGTCATCATGGCCGGGCTGGCCATTGGCAGAACGATCTTCCACAGGGTTTCAGCCTTGGTCGCGCCGAGAGCCAGCGAGCCCTCGCGCACGGTCCGCGGGATCCGCGCCAGACCTTCTTCAGTGGCCACGATCACCACCGGCACCGCCAGCAGTGCCAGGGTCAGCGACGCCCAGAGCAGGCCCGGCGTACCGAAGGTCGGTGCCGGCAGCGCTTCCGGGAAGAACAGACGGTCGAGCGAACCGCCCAGCACGTAGACGAAGAAGCCCAGACCGAATACGCCGTAAACAATCGCCGGAACACCCGCCAGGTTGTTCACCGCAATCCGGATAACCCGGGTCAGGGTGTTCTGCTTGGCGTATTCACGCAGGTAAACCGCCGCCAGCACGCCGAACGGGGTCACGATCATCGCCATGATCAAAGTCATCATCACGGTGCCGAAGATCGCCGGGAAAATCCCGCCTTCGGTATTCGCTTCACGGGGGTCGTCGGAGAGGAATTCCCAGACCTTGTTGAAGTAGAAACCGATCTTGGTCATCGTGCCCATGGCGTTCGGCTGGTAGGCGTGAACCACTTTGCCCAGGCCGATTTCGACTTCCTTGCCGTTGGCATCGCGAGCGGTCAAAGCGTCGCGGTTGAACTGTGCGTGCAGATCGGTCAGACGGGCTTCGACGTCCTGATAGCGGGCGTTCAGCTCGGCACGTTCGGCGTCCATGTCCGCTTGCGCGGTGGCGTCGAGTTTACCTTCCAGTTCCAGTTTGCGACCGTGCAGACGGATGCGCTCGAGGCCGGCGTTGATCGCGCCGATGTCGGTTTTTTCCAGCGACTTGAGCTGCGCGGCGAGGCCATTCACGCGGTTGATCCGCGCTTGCAGCTCAGGCCAGGCCGCTTCACCTTCGGCGATCACCTTGCCGTCCTGCTTGACGTTGACCAGGTAGCCGTAGAAGTTGCCCCACTCACGGCGCTCCAGCGCCATCAGCTCCGGCGGGTTCGTCTGGTTGGTCAGCCACTCGCCGACGATCCAGGTGAAGTCGTTGCCGTTCAGGTCACGGTTGCCAACCTTGATCAACTCGCGGGTCATGAATTCCGGACCTTCGTCAGGCACCGGCAGGCCGGCGCTCTTCAGACGGGCGCGCGGCACTTCTTCTTTCTGCACCACTTCGCCCACGACCAGATGCTGGCCCTGGCCGGGTACGTCATAGCTGGCGTGGATCAGATCCGCCGGCCAGAAGTGACCCAGACCGCGCACGGCGATCACCGCCAGCAGGCCAATGGTCATGATGACCGCGATGGACACCGCGCCACCGCTGATCCAGACGCCGGGGGCGCCGCTCTTGAACCATCCTTTCAGGGAGTTCTGTTTCACAGACTTCTACCTTTCTTAAAGCGACGAGTATTTCTTGCGCAGACGCTGACGAATCAGTTCCGCGAGGGTGTTCATGATGAAGGTGAACAGCAGCAGCACCAGCGCCGAGAGGAACAGCACGCGGTAGTGGCTGCCGCCGACTTCCGACTCCGGCATTTCCACCGCCACGTTGGCGGCCAGGGTGCGCAGGCCTTCGAACAGGTTCATTTCCATGACCGGGGTGTTGCCGGTGGCCATCAGCACGATCATGGTTTCGCCGACCGCACGGCCCATGCCGATCATCAGCGCCGAGAAGATGCCCGGGCTGGCGGTCAGGATCACCACGCGAGTCATGGTCTGCCACGGCGTGGCACCGAGGGCGAGCGAGCCCAGGGTCAAGCCGCGCGGGACGCTGAACACGGCGTCTTCGGCGATCGAGTAGATGTTCGGGATCACCGCGAAACCCATGGCCAGACCGACCACCAGTGCGTTGCGCTGGTCGTAGGTGATGCCCAGGTCGTGGGAGATCCACAGGCGCATGTCACCGCCGAAGAACCAGTTCTCCATGAACGGGCTCATGTACAGCGACAGCCAGCCCACGAACAGGATCACCGGGATCAGCAGCGCACTTTCCCAGCCGTCCGGGACTTTCAGGCGGATCGATTCAGGCAGGCGGCTGAAGGTGAACCCGGCGAGCAGAATGCCGATCGGCAGCAGCATCAGCAGGCTGAAGATGCCCGGCAGGTGCCCTTCCACATACGGTGCGAGGAACAGACCGGCGAAGAAGCCGAGGATCACCGTCGGCATCGCTTCCATCAGCTCAATCACCGGCTTGACCTTGCGGCGCATGCCCGGGGCCATGAAGTACGCGGTGTAGATCGCAGCGGCGACGGCCAGCGGAGCAGCCAGCAGCATCGCGTAGAACGCGGCTTTCAGGGTGCCGAAAGTCAGTGGCGACAGGCTCAGTTTCGGCTCGAAATCGGTGTTGGCCGCAGTCGATTGCCAGACGTATTTAGGCTCGTCGTAGTTCTCGTACCAGACCTTGCTCCACAGCGCGCTCCACGACACTTCCGGGTGCGGGTTGTCGAGCAGCAGCGGTTGCAGCTTGCCGCCGGCTTCGACGATCACGCGGTTGGCCCGTGGCGACAGACCGAACAGGCCCTGGCCTTCGACCACCTGATCGACCAGCAGGGTGCGATGCGCGGTGCTGTGGAACACGCCGAGCTTGCCGCTGGCGTCCAGGGCCAGGAAGCCTTTGCGACGCTCCTCAGCGGTAATTTCAACGATCGGCGTGGTGCCCATCTGGAAGGTGCGGATCTGCTTCAGGCGCAGCTCGCCATCGGTGTCGCGAGCCATGAACCACTGGGCCAGGCCACCCTTGGAATCGCCGACGATCAGCGAGATGCCACCCACCAGCTGGGTGGCGGCAGTGACTTCGGCTTCGCCGTTTTCCAGCAATTTGTAGCGACCGTTGAGGCTCTTGTCGCGCAGGCTGAACACGTCGGCCTGGGCACGCCCGTTGACCACGTACAGCCACTGCTGGCGCGGGTCGACGAAGATGTTTTTCACAGGCTCGGTCATCTGCGGCAGATCGATACGCTTCTGCTCGTTGGTGACTTCGCCGGTCATCATGTTTTCTTCGCTGGTCAGCGACAACACATTGAGTTGCGAACCGGTGGAGCCGACCAGCATCAGGGTCGAGTCGGTGGCGTTGAGGCTGACGTGCTCCAGTGCACCGCCGCTCTCGTTCAGCGCAATCGGCGCTTCGCCGTACGGGAACTCGATCGCCGGGGTGATGGTTTTCTTGCCTTCCGGGTAGCTGACTTTATAGGTGTGACGGAACACCAGCGCCTGACCGTTGGACAGGCCCACGGCCACCAGCGGATGGCCCGGCTGGTCTTCGCCGATGGAGGTCACACTGGTGCCTGCCGGCAAAGGCAGATCGACGCGCTTCAATTCAGCGCCACTGTCGATGTCGAAGAACAGCGCCTGGCCCTTGTCGGAAACGCGCATGGCCACCTGATTCTGCTCTTCGAGCGAAATCATCAGCGGCTTGCCGGCGTCCTGCATCCAGGCCGGGGTGATTGCATCTTTCGCGGTCAGGTCAGCACCTTTGAACAACGGCGCAACCACATAGGCGAGGAAGAAGAAGATCAGGGTGATGGCTGCCAGCACCGCCAGACCGCCGACGAGGACGTACCAGCGAGTGAAGCGATCCTTGAGCGCGCGAATGCGGCGCTTGCGTTGCAACTCAGGCGTATTGAAGTCAATGCGCTTGGGAGGGTTCGTAGTCATTTTGGAATTGGCCAGATCATTCATGCGCACACCCTAGCGATCCTGTATGACAGAAAGATGACAATGCAGTGACGCACCAAATCCGCCGCCAGCAGGGCACTGGCAGTGGATAGAAGAATTCGGGGAGTGTGGGGGCCGGGCCGCTTGCGGGCCGGGCCCCACACATGAGTCAGGCGGGGTTCACCCCTGACTCAGTTTGTTACTTTTTTGCGACTTCAGCGCCGCCTTCCTTCAGACCCAGGTCAGCCAGTGCTTTTGCAGCAACTTTGGCTGGCAGTGGGATGTAGCCGTCTTTCACGACCACTTCCTGACCCTGTTTCGACAGAACCAGTTTCACGAACTCGGCTTCCAGCGGGGCCAGAGGCTTGTTCGGGGCTTTGTTGACGTATACGTACAGGAAACGCGACAGCGGGTACTTGCCGTTCAGGGCGTTTTCTTCGCTGTCTTCGATGAAGTCAGTGCTGCCTTTCTTCGACAGAGCAACGGTTTTCACGCTGGCGGTCTTGTAGCCGATGCCCGAGTAACCGATGCCGTTCAGCGAGGAGCTGATCGACTGCACAACCGAAGCCGAGCCTGGCTGTTCGTTGACGTTAGGCTTGTAGTCGCCTTTGCACAGGGCTTCTTCCTTGAAGTAGCCGTAAGTGCCGGATACCGAGTTGCGACCGAACAGTTGAACCGGCTTGTTGGCCAGGTCGCCGGTCACGCCCAGGTCACCCCAGGTTTTCACGTCGGTCTTGGCGCCGCACAGACGGGTGGACGAGAAGATCGCGTCAACCTGTTCCATGGTCAGGTGCTGGATCGGGTTGTCCTTGTGCACGAATACAGCCAGGGCGTCCACGGCAACCGGGATAGCGGTTGGCTTGTAGCCGTATTTCTGCTCGAAGGCCGCCAGTTCGGTGTCCTTCATCTTGCGGCTCATCGGGCCCAGGTTGGAGGTGCCTTCAGTCAGCGCAGGTGGCGCAGTGGCGGAGCCTGCGGCCTGAATCTGGATGTTTACGTTCGGGTATTCTTTTTTGTAGTTCTCAGCCCAGAGGGTCATGAGGTTGGCCAGGGTATCGGAGCCGACGCTGGACAGGTTGCCCGACACACCAGTGGTCTTGGTGTAGCTCGGGATAGCAGGGTCAACAGCGGCAACCGCGTTGGCAGTCGCAACGCCAGCAGCGACAAAAGTCATTGCCGCCATCAAACGCTTCAGTTTCATGCCTTACTCCTAGCAGATAGGGTGTGTTAAGTCGGGGCCAAGTATCAGCAGGCCGTGTGAACACTCTATGGCTGAAATATGACAATTGGATGAAAGGCCAGCATGTCGTGACAGATCGTTCCCACGCTCTGCGTGGGAACGCCGCCATGGACGCTCCGCGTCCGCTTCAAGACGTGACGCGGAGCGTCACGGGATGCATTCCCACGCAGAGCGTGGGAACGATCAGCGTGAGGGGAATTTAGCGACCTTTGCTCCACAACCACGCGCCGACCAGGATCCCCATCCCGCACAGCACCGCTACATAGTAGGCAGGCCCCATCGCGCTTTCTTTCAGCAGCAGGCTGACGACCATCGGGGTCAGGCCGCCGAAGATCGCGTAAGCGACGTTATAAGAAAAGGACAGACCACTGAAGCGCACGACCGGCGGGAACGCTTTCACCATCACATACGGCACCGCGCCGATGGTGCCGACCAGCAGTCCGGTCAGCGCATACAGCGGGAACAGCCAGTCCGGGTGATCGACGAGGCTGTGATAGAAGGTCCAGGAGCTGGCCAGCAGCGCCGTGCAACCGACCACGAATACGCGTCCGGCACCGAAGCGATCCGCCAGTGCGCCGGAAATGATGCAGCCAAAGCTCAAGAAGACGATGGCAAGGCTGTTGGATTGCAGCGCGGTGGTCGGCGAAAAGTGATAGACCGTTTGCAGCACGGTCGGGGTCATCAGGATCACCACGACGATCCCGGCGGACAGCAGCCAGGTCAGCAGCATCGACACGGCGATGGCCCCGCGATGGTCACGCAGCACTGCACGCAGCGGCACTTCTTCGGCCAGCGCCTTGCGCTGTTGCAGTTCGGCGAACACCGGAGTTTCATGCAGCCAGCGACGCAGGTAGACCGAGAACAGGCCGAACACGCCACCCAACAGGAACGGGATCCGCCAGGCGTAATCCGAAACTTCCGTTGGCGTATAGATGCCGTTGATCGCAGTGGCGACCAGCGAGCCGAGCAGGATGCCAGCGGTCAGGCCGCTGGTCAGGGTGCCGCAGGCATAGCCGATGTGCTTGCCGGGTACGTGTTCGGAAACGAAGACCCACGCCCCCGGAACCTCACCGCCAATCGCAGCGCCCTGGATCACCCGCATCAACAGCAACAGGATCGGCGCCCACAGGCCGATCTGCGCGTAGGTCGGCAGCAGGCCCATGATCAGGGTCGGCACGGCCATCATGAAAATGCTCAGGGTGAACATCTTCTTGCGCCCCAGCAGGTCGCCGAAGTGCGCCATCACGATCCCGCCCAGCGGCCGCGCGAGGTAACCGGCGGCGAAGATGCCGAAGGTCTGCATCAGGCGCAGCCACTCGGGCATGTCGGCCGGGAAGAACAATTTGCCGACCACGGTGGCAAAGAACACAAAGATGATGAAATCGTAAAACTCCAGCGCGCCCCCCAGGGCCGATAGCGACAGAGTCTTGTAGTCATTGCGGGTCAACGGTCGTGCGGGTTGGTCGGGCTGCGCGAGGCTCGAGGGCGCTGTGGTCATGGCAAGGTCTTCTCTTATAGTCGGATCTGCCGCCACAACAACGCTGGCTGTGGCTCGGGCAGGTTCGGCACCATAGCAAATTGTTCGAAAAAGCACATAGAGACGCGTATTTGCCGGTCGAAATGAGAACCGGACGGTCGTCGCGGAGTCTACCGACCGATATACTCGCAACCTTGCTCCGGTTTGTAAGGGGTTGCTGTGCGAAAACGCCGTTGGCCCGACCCTTGCTCGGGATTAGCCGGTTTCGCAGAGTTTCTCCTTAGGCGCCTGATGGAAAACGTGACGAACGTAGTATGTTCGGTGCTGAATCGTTTTTCCCGAAGACGGCTACCACCAGCAATACCCAACGAAGAGTCACGGGTCAGAGGCACCCCAGGCATGATAGAGCTCGAACAAGAAGATCCGATCCCGCAAGGCGACCTGGCCCTGCAAATCACCGCACTTCCCCGCGAAACCAACGGCTTCGGCGATATTTTCGGCGGCTGGCTGGTGGCGCAGATGGACCTGGCAGGCACTGCCATGGCCAGCCGCGTCGCCGGTGGCCGTGTCGCAACCGTCGCCATCGACCGCATGGCTTTTCTGGTGCCGGTGGCTGTCGGCGCGCAATTGTCCTTTTATACCCAGACCCTGGAAATCGGCCGCAGCTCGATCCAGATGATGGTCGAGGTGTGGAGCGACGACCCGCTGTCCAGCGAGTGGCGTAAAGTGACCGAAGCCGTGTTCGTGTTCGTTGCCATCGATGGCAGCGGTCGCACCCGTTCGGTTCCGCCGCGCGCCTGTTAAACCTCGCGGCCGTTTCACGGTCGATAGTCGTCCAAGTTGCTGATCGAGAGTTGCCCCATGAACACGCCCAACGTTGAAGCCGTGAAACTGGATGAACTGAACTGCTGGCGCATCCGCCACGGTCAGGCCGAAGTGCTGGTGGCCCAGCAAGGCGCGCACATCCTCAGTTATCAGGTAGACGGCCAGCCGCCACTGATCTGGCTGAACGACAAGGCCGTGTTCAAGACCGGCAAGAGCATCCGCGCCGGCGTGCCGGTGTGCTGGCCGTGGTTCGGCATCTTCGCCCGCAACCCGCAGAGCGTGCAGGCGATGCGCACGAGCGAAGAACCGGCCGGGGCCCACGGATTTGTCCGGGCGATGGATTGGGAACTGGGCGGCATCGAAGCCGAAGGCGAAAGCCTGAAAGTGGAATTCAAGCTGCCTTACCCCGAGGGCGGTTTTGCGGAATGGCCGCATCAGGTCGACCTGACCCTGACCCTGCGCCTCGACGATCAGTTGCACATCAGCCTGACCAGCCACAACCGTGGCACCGACACCGTCAGCATCAGTCAGGCGCTGCACAGCTATTTTGCGGTCAGCGATGTGCGCAACGTGCGCGTCGAAGGCGTGGATGGCCTGGACTACATCGAGACCCTGGATGACTGGAAGACTCACACCCAGCAAGGCGATCTGCGTTTCGCCGCAGAAACCGACCGCATCTACCTCGACGCCCCACCGCAATTGAGCATCATCGACCCAGCCTGGGAACGACGCATCGTGCTGAACACCACCGGCTCACGCACGGCGGTGATCTGGAACCCGTGGATCGACCGCGCCGCCGCGCTCAGCGACATGGATAACGACGGCTGGCAACGCATGCTGTGCATCGAGACGGCGAACGTGATGAACGATGTGATGAACCTGGCGCCGGATGCCAGCCACACCCTGGGTGTGAGCGTCGGCAGCCAGCCCCTCTGAAAACAAAAATCGCAGCCCTGGGGCTGCGATTTTTTTTGCGGGTCGCAATTACAGATCCGATTCCTGCACCACCCGCACCTTGTCCGCGTCCAGCGCATACGCCGCATCGGCCAGGTCATTGCTGACCTTTTCGATCTTCAGCGTGCCGGTCACCCACAGCGGCGTGTAGATGTCATCCAGCTTCAAGCCTTTTGGATAACGCACCAGCACCAGTTGATTCGGCGGCGGTGGCGGCACATGAATGCACGCGCCCGGATACGGCACGAGGAAGAACAACGTGCTGCGCCCCTTGGCGTCGGACTCCAGCGGCACCGGATAACCGCCGATACGGATGTGCTTGTCGTTCATCGACGCCACGGTCTTGGTCGAATACATCACCGCCGGCAAGCCCTTGGCCTGCTTCATCCCGCCTTTCTGGGTGAAGGTGCCGGTGGCTTCCGGGGAGTTGTGGTCGATTTCAGGCATGGCCTCAAGGGCTTTCTGATCCGACTTGGGCATCAGTTCCAGCCAGTCGGTTTCCGGCAGATCACCGGCGTGAGCCAGACCGCTGCCCAGCAAAAGGAGAGTCAATAGAAGACGGCGCATGGAGGTGCTCGGTAAAGGATGCTCGAATAAGGAGGGAACGCTGAATCGCCGAGCATTCTAGCCCTCCCCGCCGGATTGGCAGAGAGGGCTTTGTCGCTTTGGATCAGTTCTTTTTGATCAGGCCGTAGATCACCAGCAGCACAATCGCGCCAACCAGCGCGCCAATGAAGCTTGCTGTTTCACCCGGCTGATAAATGCCCAGGGCCTGGCCGCCGTAAGTGGCTGCCAGCGAACCGCCGATACCGAGCAGGATGGTCATGATCCAGCCCATGCTGTCATCGCCCGGTTTCAGGAACCGCGCCAGCAGGCCGACGATGAGGCCGATAAAGATGGTTCCGATAATTCCCATGGCATTTCCCTCTGAATAGTAGATATGCCCAAGCCTAGTCAGACTTTGGCATCCTGCCATGAGAGAGCGGCGGCCCCCTAATGGTTCCGCCGCTGCCAGATGAAACTGTCGTTACTCGGCGATCAGTGCTTCGACCTTGAGGATCTGCTGCTCGAGAGTCGCCTTGTCCTTGCAGCGCAGATTGGCGTGACCGACCTTGCGCCCGGCCTTGAAGGCCTTGCCGTAGTGATGCAGATGGCAATCATCGATGGCGATGACTTTCTCCACCGGCGGCACGACGCCGATGAAGTTGAGCATCGCGCTCTCGCCGACCTTGGCAGTCGAACCCAGCGGCAGACCGGCAACGGCTCGCAGATGGTTTTCGAACTGGCTGCACTCGGCGCCTTCGGTGGTCCAGTGCCCGGAGTTGTGCACGCGCGGAGCGATTTCGTTGGCCTTGAGGCCACCGTCGACCTCAAAAAACTCGAACGCCATCACGCCGACATAATCCAGCTGCTTGAGCACGCGGCTGGAATAGTCTTCGGCCAGCGCCTGCAGCGGGTGATCGGAGCTGGCGACCGACAGCTTGAGGATGCCGCTGTCGTGAGTGTTGTGCACCAGCGGATAGAACCTGGTCTCGCCATCGCGGGCACGCACGGCGATCAGCGACACTTCGCCGGTGAACGGCACGAAGCCTTCCAGCAGGCAAGGCACGCTACCCAGTTCAGCGAAGGTATCGACCACGTCTTCCGGCTTGCGCAGGACTTTCTGGCCCTTGCCGTCGTAACCCAGGGTACGGGTTTTCAGCACGGCCGGCAGACCGATCGAAGCAACGGCGGCGTCCAGGTCGGCTTGCGACTGGATGTCGGCGAATGCCGGGGTCGGAATCCCGAGGTCCTTGAACATGCTCTTTTCGAACCAGCGGTCGCGAGCGATGCGCAGGGCTTCGGCACTCGGGTAGACCGGTACGAATTGCGAAAGGAAGGCCACGGTTTCGGCCGGGACGCTTTCGAACTCGAAGGTCACCAGATCGACTTCATCGGCCAATTGGCGCAGATGATCCTGATCGCCGTAATCGGCCCGCAGGTGTTCGCCCAGCGCAGCGGCGCAAGCGTCCGGCGCAGGGTCGAGGAAAGCGAAGTTCATGCCCAGCGGGGTGCCCGCCAGGGCCAACATGCGACCCAACTGGCCGCCACCGATTACACCGATCTTCATCTCAACAACCTCAGGCAATACGTGGGTCTGGATTGTCCAGGACGCTGTCTGTCTGCTCGGCACGGAAGGTCTTCAGTACCGCGTGGAATTGTGGATGCTTGGCGCCCAGGATGCTCGCCGACAACAGCGCGGCGTTAATCGCGCCCGCCTTGCCGATGGCCAGAGTGGCAACCGGAATACCGGCCGGCATCTGCACGATCGACAGCAGCGAGTCGACGCCCGAGAGCATGGCCGACTGCACCGGCACGCCCAGCACCGGCAGGTGGGTCTTGGCCGCACACATGCCTGGCAGGTGGGCTGCGCCACCGGCACCGGCGATGATCACCTCGATGCCGCGGCCTTCAGCCTCTTCGGCGTACTGGAACAGCAGATCCGGGGTGCGATGGGCGGAAACCACCTTGACCTCGTAAGGGATGCCGAGCTTTTCCAGCATATCGGCGGTGTGGCTAAGGGTGGACCAATCGGACTTGGAGCCCATGATCACGCCAACCAGTGCACTCATCGTCGCGCCTCTTCTCTCTGGGCGCCCGCAGGCGCGTCAAAAACAACAAGCCACGCAGGATGCGTGGCTTGTTGTAGGAAAAATGGCCGGACGAACCGGCCGAAGGCCGCGCAGTATACCGCAAAGAAAGCAATAAACAGCCCCCGTTGCGACCATCTGTCAAATGAGCCAAAGCCCCGGTTTTATTGACTCAAAGGTCAGCGCCAGCGCATTCAGGAAGATTGTGCCGCACCGCCTTCCAGCTTGCGCCACAACAACCGCACATTGGCCTTGCGCACCAGCGCACAGCGGTAGAGGCGAATCTCCAGTGGCACATGCCATTGCGGACCGCCGCAGATCACCAGTTCGCCCCGGGCCAGTTCGTTCCGCACACTCAACTGCGGAACCCAGGCAATGCCGAGGCCTTCCAGGGCCATGCTTTTAAGGCTGTCAGCCATAGCGGTTTCATAGATGGTGGTGAAGCGCAGCTGACGCTGACGCAGCAATCCGTTTACCGAACGCCCGAGAAACGCCCCGGCGCTGTACGCCAGCAATGGCACACTGCCCTCGCCTTCCAGATCGAACAGCGGTTTGCCGTTGGCATCCGCCGCACACACAGGAAGCATTTCGGTGTGGCCCAGGTGCAGCGACGGGAAGATTTCCGGGTCCATCTGCATGGCCGCGTCCGGGTCATAGAAGGCCAGCATCAGATCGCAGCCACCTTCACGCAGCGCGTGCACTGCGTCGCCGACGTTGGTCGCCACCAGCCGCGTGGCGATGTTCAGGCCTTCGTTGCGCAGTTGCGCGATCCAGCGAGGGAAAAAACCGAGGGCCAGCGAGTGCGCCGCCGCGACCTGGATCACTTCGCCCTGCCCGCCTTCCAGATGATGAAGATGGCGCAGCACTTCACCGAGCTGCTCGACCACGGTGCGCGCGGTCACCAGGAACAGTTGCCCCGCCGCTGTCAGCTCGACCGGCGTACGCGAGCGGTTGACCAGCGTCAGCCCGAGCGCCGCTTCCAGGCTGCGGATCCGCCGACTGAACGCCGGCTGGGTCACGAAGCGCCGTTCGGCCGCCTGCGAGAAGCTGCGGGTGGCGGCCAGAGCACTGAAGTCCTCGAGCCATTTGCTTTCCAGATTCATCACGTCCTCCCGGACACGCACCAAAACAGGTCACACGTCTGCCGCGCACGCGGCGTCACACGGGCATTATGCCGAATGTGCATAGGGCAGTGTTTAACAGCATTGGCCCAAAAACTCCCACAAGCCTAGCATTCGCAGCGTTCCGGCACAGACCGGGTCCATATCGAGATGATTTCTATCATGTCCTCCGCTGCATCATTCCGCACAGAAAACGACCTGCTTGGCGCCCTCGAAGTCCCTGCTCAAGCGTATTACGGCATCCAGACCCTGCGAGCGGTGAACAACTTCCGCCTCTCCGGCGTTCCGATTTCGCACTACCCGAAGCTGGTTGTCGGTCTGGCGATGGTCAAACAGGCCGCCGCTGACGCCAACCGTGAGCTGGGCCACCTGAGCGAAGCCAAGCACGCTGCCATCAGCGAAGCCTGTGCACGTCTGATCCGCGGTGATTTCCACGAAGAGTTCGTGGTCGACATGATTCAAGGTGGCGCCGGTACCTCCACCAACATGAACGCCAACGAAGTGATCGCCAACATCGCGCTGGAAGCGATGGGTCACCAGAAGGGCGAGTACCAGTACCTGCACCCGAACGACGACGTGAACATGGCGCAGTCGACCAACGACGCCTACCCGACCGCAATCCGTCTGGGTCTGCTGCTGGGTCACGACGCGCTGCTGGCCAGCCTCGACAGCCTGATTCAGGCATTCGCGGCCAAGGGTGAAGAATTCAACCACGTCCTGAAGATGGGTCGTACCCAGCTGCAAGACGCCGTGCCGATGACTTTGGGTCAAGAGTTCCGCGCCTTCGCCACCACCATGAGCGAAGACCTGGCCCGTCTCAAAACACTGGCTCCGGAAGTCCTGACCGAAGTGAACCTGGGCGGCACCGCGATCGGCACCGGCATCAACGCCGACCCGCGCTATCAGGCCCTGGCCGTAAAGCGTCTGGCGCTGATCAGCGGTCAGCCGCTGGTTCCAGCCGCCGACCTGATCGAAGCCACCTCCGACATGGGCGCCTTCGTGCTGTTCTCCGGCATGCTCAAGCGCACCGCGGTCAAGCTGTCGAAGATCTGCAACGACCTGCGTCTGCTGTCCAGCGGCCCGCGCACCGGCATCAACGAAATCAACCTGCCGGCGCGTCAGCCAGGCAGCTCGATCATGCCAGGCAAGGTCAACCCGGTCATCCCGGAAGCCGTGAACCAGGTGGCCTTCCAGGTCATCGGTAACGATCTGGCGCTGACCATGGCAGCCGAAGGCGGCCAACTGCAACTGAACGTGATGGAGCCGCTGATCGCTTTCAAGATCCTCGACTCGATCCGTCTGCTGCAACGCGCCATGGACATGCTGCGCGAGCACTGCATCGTCGGCATCACCGCCAACGAAGCGCGCTGCCGTGAACTGGTCGAACACTCGATCGGTCTGGTCACCGCACTGAACCCGTACATCGGCTACAAAAACGCCACCCGCATCGCCCGTATCGCCCTTGAAAGCGGCCGCGGCGTGCTGGAACTGGTGCGCGAAGAAGGTCTGCTCGACGAAGCCATGCTCGCCGACATCCTGCGCCCGGAAAACATGATTGCTCCGCGTCTGGTACCTCTGAAGGCCTGATCCGACGCGTTACTTGTAGCACCGCTCACCAGGTCGAGGGACTAGACACCTCTCACCTTTTGAGGGCTTGGGGAGCATTCCCCGAGCCCTTTTTTTTAACTGTTTGAACCTGAGAACCGTATGTATGGAAGCTGGCCGCAAACCGGCTCCCAGACAAGCCCGACGCCGGTAACGTCGGGTGTTTCAAAGCTTCGTTTCGTCGCTTGCACCACAACCGTGCAGACGGGCGCCGCACTGATCGGTATAGTGCCGCCCCTCTTCGCGTGAGCGGTCGTCGGTAACGAGGCCATAACCCATGCGAAACCCGAACTAATAACAAACCCGCGATATGGATCCGGGACGAAACCCTCGCCTCGCCCGTTGTGCCGCGCGCACACCGGTGTAACGCGATGTTTCCGACCATCCAGCATTTGCTTACACAATAAACAGCGAGGAAAAATCCATGCTCGAAGTCATCAACGACTTCCTCTCAGGGAAAGTACTGATCGTGCTCATTGTCGGGCTCGGTAGCTACTTCACGATTCGCTCGCGTTTCGTTCAATTGCGCCACTTCTTCCACATGTTCGCGGTGTTCCGCGACAGCCTCAAAGGCAACGCCGGGCAGCTCAGTTCGTTCCAGGCCCTGATGCTCAGCCTTGCCGGCCGCGTCGGTGCGGGCAACATCGCCGGTGTCGGCATCGCCGTGACCCTCGGTGGTCCGGGTGCGGTGTTCTGGATGTGGGTGACCGCTCTGGTCGGCATGTCCAGCAGCTTCTTCGAATGCACCCTGGCCCAGGTCTACAAGCGCGCCGACGGCGACGGCCTGTACCGTGGCGGTCCGGCTTACTACATCCAGCACGGCCTGAAACTCAAAGGCATGGCGGTGGTGTTCTCGATTCTGCTGCTGGTCACCTACGGCTTCGCCTTCATCGGCCTGCAGTCCTACACCGTGACCCACTCGCTGCAAAACGCCTTTGCCTTTGACCCGCAACACACCGGCATCGTCCTGGCTGTGCTGCTGGCCATTACCTTCATCGGTGGCATCAAGCGTATTGCCTCGGTGTCCGACCTGCTGGTACCGATCAAGACCCTGGCCTACATCGGCGTGACCCTGTACGTGATCGGCACCCAGATCGAACACGTGCCAGCCATGCTGGAAACCATCTTCAAGAGTGCCTTCGGCCTCGACCCGGCTTTCGGCGGCCTGCTTGGCAGCGCCATCGTCATGGGCGTGAAGCGTGGCGTATTCGCCAACGAAGCCGGTCTGGGCAGTGCGCCGAACGTCGCCGCCGTGGCCGCCGTGAAGCACCCTGGCGCTCAAGGCGTGGTTCAGGCGTTCAGCGTGTTCCTCGATACTTTCGTGATCTGCACCTGCACCGCGCTGCTGATCCTGCTGTCGGGCTTCTACACCCCGGGGTTCGAAGGTGACGGCATCGTCCTGACCCAGAACTCGCTGGCCGCCGTGGTCGGTGACTGGGGCCGCCTGTTCGTCAGCGTCGCGCTGTCGCTGTTCGTCTTTACTTGCATCCTCTACAACTACTATCTGGGCGAAAACAGCCTGCAATTCCTCACCCGCAACCGCGCTGTGCTGATGACGTTCCGCGGTCTGGTGCTGGCCCTGGTGGTCTGGGGTTCGATGCAGGATCTGTCGACCGTGTTCGCCTTCGCCGACATCACCATGACCTGCCTGGCCTTCGTCAACCTGATGGCACTGGCCATGCTGTTCAAGGTCGGCATGCGCGTGATGCGCGACTACGATGCGCAGCGCCGCGCCGGCGTCGACCAACCAGTGTTCGACTCCAGCAAGTTCAGCGACCTGGATCTGGACCTCAAAGCCTGGCCTGCCAATCCGTCGGCCGACACCCAGGCCAACACTCAGCCGCAAGGCATCCCGGCAGCGCAACGCTGATCGGGTAAAAACCGGGCGCAGCTCTTGCGCCCGGCGTGACACAGGCAGCGGTCGGCGTCATGCTCGACCGCCTGCTGTCCTCGCTCAGGAGAACTCCCCATGAATTCCTCGACCTACCCTGCCGCCCAGCACGTCATGGTGCTGTACACCGGTGGCACCATCGGCATGCAAGCCAGCGCCAATGGCCTGGCCCCGGCCTCCGGTTTCGAAGCGCGGATGCGCGACTACCTGCACAGCCAGCCTGAGCTGGTGGTGCCGCAGTGGCGCTTTCGCGAGATGTCGCCGCTGATCGACAGCGCCAACATGACCCCGGCCTACTGGCAGCAACTGCGTGAAGCGGTGGTCGACGCCGTTGATGTGCAGGGCTGCGACAGCGTGCTGATCCTGCATGGCACCGACACCCTGGCCTACAGCGCCGCCGCCATGAGCTTCCAATTGCTCGGCCTGCATGCCCGTGTGTGTTTCACCGGCTCGATGCTGCCGGCCGGCGTCACCGACAGCGACGCCTGGGAAAACCTCAGCGGCGCGCTGGTCGCCCTCGGCCAGGGCCTGGCGCCGGGCGTGCATCTGTATTTCCACGGCGAACTGCTGGTCCCGACCCGTTGCGCAAAAGTGCGCAGCTTCGGCCGTCATCCGTTCAAACGTCTGGAGCGTCAGGGCGGTGGCGTGAAAGCCACTTCCCTGCCGGCCGCGCTGAACTACAACCAGCCGAAGCAACTGGCCAGGGTTGCCGTGCTGCCGCTGTTCCCGGGCATCGGCGCCGAGATCATCGACGGCCTGCTCGATAGCGGCATCCAGGGTCTGGTGCTGGAGTGCTACGGCAGCGGCACCGGACCGAGCGATAACCCGGCGTTCCTGGCCAGCCTTGATCGGGCGCGCAATAACGGCGTGGTCGTGGTTGCGGTTACGCAGTGCCATGAGGGCGGTGTGGAGCTGGATGTCTACGAAGCCGGCAGCCGTCTGCGCGGGGTTGGCGTGTTGTCCGGCGGCGGGATGACCCGTGAGGCGGCATTCGGCAAGTTGAATGCATTGCTCGGCGCAGGGCTGGATGTCGCGCAGGTTCGCCGGTTGATGGAACTGGACTTGTGCGGGGAGCTGCTCTGAGTAACACAGACCTGCGATCTGATGCCTGAAACAAGCAGGCCCTCCCCAGGGAGAGCCTGCACCAACAATTACTCTTCAGCCAAATCAAAACTTCCCGCAAACTTCCTTTTTCCATTGTCGAAATCAACACTGACGATACCTTTGAACGCCATCCACGGAAACCCCGTTACACGCTCCAGCTTTACTGTCCCTAACCCATCGAGATACAAAACATCGTCCGTCGTAATCTCGAAATGTGCGTGCTCCGGAATTTTAACTTCCGTGCCCAGGTATTCTTGTTTTACCAGCAGCGTAATTTTGTTCTTGAAACTTTGGCCGTCATAGTCAGCAAACACTAGAGCAACGCCTTCTTTATCGAGGCGCAATCCAGGTAGCGCAAAGTTCCCACCATCCAAAAGCCCTCTGATCATGCCCTTCGGCAGGGAAGCCGCTGAAGATCGGGTGTTGTTGACCTGCGAACCATTGTTATCCATAGCCGTTCTCCGAAATTTATTGGAACCTCAAAACAACAAGTGCACTTACAATCGAAACTAGCAACAGACCCACTGGCAGTCAAATATCAACACGACAAATAAAAAAATGTTTTCAATCAGCCATTATAACTGACGAACGGCAGCGTTTTCGCGAAAAACCTGTCAACTTTGACAGTTGTCGAATGATTGTTTTTATTTTAAGTTTCAAGTGCCAACAGCAATAACTTCAACTTAACCGAAAAATAAAACTTCAGTTATCAACATCGACAAGTTATTAACCGGGCCATCGCTTGATTAATGCAGGCATGCTGGCGGCACACAATTTGCTCATTATTCCGGTATCCCCAAGGCTGGAAGTCCTCGATGCTCCACTCCCACCTCACCACCCTCAACGCCGTCGCCCTGGTGCTCAACACCTTCAGGGATCAAGGCCTGTCCAGCGAAGCGCTGCTGGCCGGCAGCGGTATCAGCGCGGCGGATCTGAGCCGGGCCGACACCCGCATCACCACCAATCAGGAGATGCAGGTCTGCGCCAACGCGGTCGCGCTCAAGCACGACATTGGCCTGGAACTGGGCCGGCGCATGCATGTTTCCTGCTACGGCATCCTCGGTTACGCGCTGCTGACCTGTGCCACCTTCGGTGACGCTTTGCGGCTGGCGATCCGTTATCCGGCGCTGCTGGGAACACTTTTCGAACTGAGCCTGGAAGACGACGGCGAGCGCGTCTGGTTCGTCGCCGCCGATTACCGCGAGAGCCCGGCAATGGCGGTGTTCAATGCCGAGTTCTGCCTGGTGTCGCTGAAAGTCATCTGCGATGACTTGCTCGGTCATCCGCTACCGCTGCTCGCCACCCGCTTCGAGCACACCGCGCCAGATTATCGCGACAGCTACGCCGAACACTTCAAGGCACCTGTGCACTTCGGCGCCAAGGACAATGCTTTCGCCTTCGACCGGCGCTGGCTCGACCAACCGCTGCCGCTGGCCGACATCATCACCCACCAGGCCATGGCCGAGCGCTGCCGCAAGCAGAACACCGAGTTCACCGGTCGTCAGGCGTGGCTGGGGCGGATCCGTCAGTTGCTCAGCGCGCAACTCAACGCCGCACCGGGGCTGGAAGGTCTGGCGCAGCAGATGAACTGCTCGCCGCGTACCTTGCGCCGGCATCTGAAGGACATGGGTTGCAGTTATCAGGAACTGCTCGACGAACTGCGTTTCGAGCGAGCCAAACAGATGCTGTGCGAGGACCAGTTGCCGATCTACCGCATCGCCGAAACCCTGGGTTTCAGCGAAACCGCGAGCTTCCGCCATGCGTTCGTGCGCTGGAGCGGCGTGGCGCCGAGTCAGTTCCGTCCACACGGTTAAACCGTCCAGGGGCGATATCAGGTCAGCATTTTTGGCCACATCGATCCCCTTTTGGCCTCTCTGGCCGTTCTCCGATTCGCTCCGCGCCGCAACACTGGGATCAACCGAATCAGCCCCTGCGGAGAACAACAAATGCTGACGATCTACTCTGACGATCACCACCTGCACCATGGCCGCTGCGAATTGATCGACGGGCAACTCAAGCCTTGCTTCGAGATGCCGTCGCGCGCCGACCACGTGCTGCAACGGGTAAAACATCAAAACCTCGGCCCGGTCGAGGCGCCGAAGGATTTCGGCCTCGGGCCGATCGAGCGCATCCACAGCCGCGACTACCTCGACTTCTTCAAAGGCGCCTGGGCGCGCTGGACCGAATTCAACACCGACGGCGACTTGCTGCCTTACACCTGGCCGGCGCGCACCTTGCGCCAGGTCAAACCGACCAGCCTGCACGGCCAGCTCGGCTATTACAGCTTCGACGGCGGCGCACCGATCACCGCCGGTACCTGGCAAGCCGCCTACAGCGCAGCCCAAGTGGCGTTGACCGCTCAAGCGGAAATCCAGCGCGGCGCCCGTGGCGCCTTCGCCCTGTGCCGTCCGCCGGGACACCACGCCGCCGGCGATTTGATGGGCGGTTATTGCTACCTCAACAACGCCGCCATCGCCGCGCAGGCTTTCCTTGATCAGGGCCACAAGAAGGTCGCGATCCTCGACGTCGACTACCACCACGGCAACGGCACCCAATCGATTTTTTATGAGCGTAGCGACGTGCTGTTCACCTCGATCCACGGCCACCCGGAAGCGGAGTTCCCGTTCTTCCTCGGCTACGAAGACGAGCGCGGCGAAGGCGCCGGTGAAGGCTTCAACTTCAACTATCCGCTGCCGGCCGGTTCCGGCTGGGATGTCTGGAGCGCGGCGCTGGATCAGGCCTGCCAGGAGATCGACAACTACGGCGCCGACATCATCGTCGTGTCGCTGGGCGTCGACACCTTCAAGGACGACCCGATCTCGCAGTTCAAGCTCGACAGCCCCGATTACCTGGCGATGGGCAAGCGCATCGCGGCTCTCGGCAAACCGACCCTGTTCGTCATGGAAGGTGGCTACGCGGTGGAAGAAATCGGCATCAACGCGGTGAACGTGCTTGAAGGTTTCGAACAATGAGCAGACTCAAGCACCTCATCGCGCCGGTGTTGTGCGCAGCGCTGCTGAGCGGCGCGGCGCAGGCGGAGGAACGCACCCTGCGCGTCTACAACTGGTTCGACTACATCACCCCCAAAGCACTGGAAGACTTCAAGGCGCAGAACAGCCAGACCAAACTGGTCTACGACATCTTCGACACCAACGAAGCACTGGAGGCCAAACTGCTGACCGGCAATTCGGGCTACGACGTGGTGGTGCCGTCCAACGTGTTCCTCGCCAAGCAGATCGAGGCCGGGGTATTCCAGCCGCTGGATCGTAGTCAGTTGCCGAACTGGAATCACCTCGACCCGAAACTGATGAAGCTGATCGAGGCCAACGATCCGGGCAACAAATTCGCCGTGCCCTACATGTACGGCACCATCCTGATCGGCTTCAACCCGGCCAAGGTCAAGGCAGCGCTGGGCGACAACGCGCCGGTGGACAGCTGGGAGCTGATCTTCAAAGAGGAGAACATCAGCAAGCTCAAGCAGTGCGGCGTGGCCCTGCTCGACTCGCCGTCGGAAATCCTGCCGCTGGCCCTGCAACACCTCGGCCTGGATCCCAACAGCAAGAACCCGGCGGACTACGCCAAGGCTGAAGCGCTGCTGTTGAAGATCCGCCCGTACGTGACCTACTTCCATTCGTCCAAGTACATGGCCGATATCGCCAACGGTGACATCTGCGTCGCGGTCGGTTACTCGGGCAGCTTCTCGCAAGCCGCCAACCGCGCCAGGGAAGCGAAGAACGGCGTGGTGGTGGACATGC
Organism: Pseudomonas sp. B15(2017); assembly: GCF_002113215.1. Classification (NCBI taxonomy): domain Bacteria; kingdom Pseudomonadati; phylum Pseudomonadota; class Gammaproteobacteria; order Pseudomonadales; family Pseudomonadaceae; genus Pseudomonas; species Pseudomonas sp. B15(2017). The sequence goes on along the minus strand of NZ_NEJZ01000003.1, from coordinate 221,612 downwards.
GCCTGCCGAAGGAAGGCGCGCCGATCTGGTTCGACATGCTCGCCATCCCCAAAGGCGCGAAGAACCCGCAGGACGCCTACACCTTCATCAACTACCTGCTGCAACCACAGGTGATTGCGCCGGTGAGTGACTTCGTCGGTTATCCGAACCCGAACAAGGACGCCACCGAACGTGTCGACCCGGCGATTCGCAACAACCCGAATCTGTACCCGACCGATGCGGCGATGAACACGCTCTACACCCTGCAACCGTTACCACGGGATGCAGAACGGGCGCGGACCCGGGCGTGGACCAGGATCAAGTCCGGCACTTGAAACCAGCCATTGAAAAAGACCCGCCTTCGCGGGTCTTTTTTTGCGCTATCCCTGTACCGCACCGTGTCGCCGGCGCCCTTATCTATCTACCACCGCACAGGCAAAAACCCGGCTTACCGTGGACCGGAATCGAAGTAGCAATCCCGCTACCTTCTTCACCCATGGAACAGGCCCGTGAATACACCTGCAGTGACACACGACGTGTCCCCTCCCTTGCTGAAACAGAGCCGACTGGTCGAAATGGCCAGTCAAGGCTATTCGCTGCATCAGATCGCCTCGACACTGTTGCGTACAGTATTGAGCGAACGCTACCCCGACCAGCACCTCGATCCGGATAACACCCTGCTCGCCACACCGGTACGCAACATGGATGCGCCGCAGATGACCGTCGAAGCCTGCAACTTCGAAACGCTGACCCACGTCCTGATACAACAAAGCCTGCACAAGACCACCGCCGAGTTCATCGAAGGTGAACACTTCCTGACAGGCATGCCCCTCTCCAATCCACCGCTCCATCTGGCAGTGAGCATGGATGAACTCACCTTATTGATGAACGAACATGCCCCTCTGCTGTTCGTCGCATTTCAGCAGCGCCAGCTGGATTACTGGAATGAAACCGAACAGGACCAGCCCCGTTGGCGAGTACTGTCCGACCAACTGCGCTCGGCTGTCGATGTTCAGACCGCCAGTGGCTGGGATAGCGACGCGTGCCTGCTGGCGCGCTTCGTCGCGCAGTACCCGGACAAAGCCGAACGCCCGACCGCCAGCGATCATTTCACCGCACTGCGAGCCTGCATCATGGACATCGACCAGGTCGATGGCAGCACCGTCTCGCATGCGCTTGTCGCCGGCGCCCTGGTCATCACGGCAACCCTCGGCAAACGGCAGCGAATTCTGCTGCACACCATTGACGACGGCTATGAATCGTTCGATTCACTGGAACAACTGGGAGACTCCCTGCCGGAACGTATCGATCCCGAACACCCACAACCACCGCTGCAGTGGCGCCTGATCGAACCCGACGGCAATATCTTCGACGCTGTTGCCCAGGCACTCGTTGCCAATCAATTGGTCGCCATCGCGGCAATGGATCCCGCCAGTCAGCACCTCGACAACCGGGTCATGGCTGGCTCACAGAACACCAACCGACTCAGCCCGCCGGAACGAAACCGGATCAACCAGTTGGAAAAGGCAATTCCAGACTGGTTGAAAGCGGCGTCGGCGACGGACCTGCAAACCTACAGCCGCTACCTGGTCGACCTCGGCGCGTTGCGTCAGGAGGCTGCGGACGGCGCGTTCAAGGTCGATGACCTTCCTGCAATCAAACCCTACGCCGAGCAAAAAATGCAGGAGGCAATACTGGCCGATACCCGCGCGGAGGGGGCCGCCGACCTGCCGCTGGACCGCTTGCGAATCACCGTGACCGACAGCATGGAAACGGCTGGCTTCACCCTCGCCAATCCCTTGAGTCGGGTTCGCGAGACGCTGGGTGAATTCGCCTTGCAAAACACCCCGCCGTATCAGGCAAGCATCGACTTCGACGATGGCCGGGCCTTACCGGCGTGGCTGACGGTCGATTACCTGAGTGCCCTGGCAGAGCAGGTCGACATTGGCCTCCACTACCCGAAACTGATCAAGCGCAACCTTATCGACGACCCGGTCCGTGCTGCCGAACAGAAGACTCGCTACACGCGCCAACTGCCCATACTCCTGCCGTTGCTGGCGCTGGAATGCAAACTCCGACATCTGGGTGGCGTCGATGAACGGGGTCACGCCTGCATCCGTCAGTTGATGGACGCCATCACAGGCGATCAACCGTCGCAGGAGCATCCGGTGACCATCCGCCCACTGGCGTTTACCCCCGTTCGCCGCCTGAGCGGTCAGTCAGACACCGTGACCAACATGTTCATCATTGCCCCCCGCGATCATCGCCAGGGGCCTTGCCTGTTGTATCGACCGATGACGGACATGCCACTGATGCAGTTCGCATCCCTGCAAAATCTGATGTACGCGCTGTACCAGCCCGGAGAATTGCGCAGTTCCGTACTGGCCTGGCTCGGCTCGCCTTCGCTGAGTTTCGAATACTCGCAGTATGTTTTTGCAACAGGGCTCCCTTCCCCGTGGACGGTGACCCAACTGGTGTTCGAACCCTTCATGCATCTGGACCTGACCGGCCCCATCAAACTGGCGAACCAGCCTCTGACGGGAGACATTCTGGGCACCTTGCATGCAGCCAATAGTCGGGCATTGATCGAACTCGCCGACCGCCAATCAGTGTCCAACAGCGAGCGGCGCTGGGCATTGCTGGCCGAAAGCGGCTGGGCGATCTTCAGTATCGCCTCCAGTTTCATGAGCGGAGCGGCAGGTGCCGCCGTATGGGTCTGGCAGACCATCGAACAGATTCAGCAAGCCATCGATGCCCATGAACGCGGCGATGACCTGATGACCTGGCAATCGACTGCCGACATTCTGATGACACTCGGCATTCTGTTGACCCACCGGGTCGTCGCACGGCGCAACCGCTCGCTGAATCCGCAATTGAGCGCGACCCATGAAACGCCGCAAACCTTGCGGGAAGCCGAAGAACCTTTCGAAAACCAGCCAACGGAGTTGTCACCTGCCCCGAAGGCTGTCACCCACGATCCTGTCACCCTCACCGGAGACATCCCCGCCGGCCATCTCACACTGCTGGAACCTGCGCTCCTCCCGCGACCGGACTCCAGCGAGCGCTTCACTGCGATGCTCGACAGTTTCAAGGTCGAGGCCCCTGACCTGCACGACAAACAGGTGTCATCGACCAACCACCTCTATACGGTCGCGGACAAGACCTATGCCCAGGTCGGCAGCCGCTGGTTTCAAGTCAGTGCCCGCAAGGACGAGCCGGTGTACATCATTCATCCGCACGACCCGCTACGCACCGGCATGCCCCTGAAATATGACGACAAATCCGGACAATGGCACTGGGACCCGAAACTGCGCTTGCGTGGGGGCGGTCCGACCGGTCGCCTCGACGCGCTACGGCGCGCCAAGGAACAAGAGAAGGACGCCGCGTGGCAAGCCCTGCAACTGTTCTTCTCACGTGAACCGGCAAACAAGCGCGACATGCTGACCGAATTGCTCGCCTTGCCCAATGACAACAGCGAAGCCACCTATTCGCGCGCTGCGCCACGTTACCTGGACCTGGCCATGACGAATGGGACGGGCTACACCCAGGCGCTGGAACAGCTCGCGACCTGGCACCAGAACGGTGGCGGCGGTGTTTTCTACCAGGCACAACTGATGCGCATGACCGCCGAGCAGCATCGCTGCCTGGGTTCATGGCTGCGGGTGAAGATACGCCTGTATGCGATGACGTCCAAAAGGATCGCGGACAGCTTTGACAACAGTTCTCCCCTGTCACGCAGTGAACAGATCGACATCGCGACCCGAGCCACAGCACTCAGTGACGAAATGATCGCCACCCTTCAGACGCTGAATCGCTCTCTGCTTGTACTGGTCAAGCATTCCGGCAAAAGCGCAAAACTGGCCGCAGACTTGAAACGGTTGATGCCCGCTTACGGCGAACTTGATCTGAAGGCCAACGAAATCGGCATGTCCTTTGAACGCTGCGTCGTCGAACATCCCGGACCGGAAATGGACGCCGCCCGGCAGGACATCGGCATCATCACCGTCAAGGCTGCAGATGCCGCTCACGAGCTGCTCGGACTTTCACGCACAACCGCCACTGCGGACGGAAAAGCCGCGCGTATCGAGCAGTTTTCACACTGGAATGACCTTCTCTCCAGTCTCGACGATCAGATGGAACAGTTGCCCGCCAAACACCCTGCACAGTTCATCCAGGCCAGGATCGACAGGATTCGCGAACTGATCGGCGAGTTCCGTGAGCTGGCCCGCGAGCGCCTGATCGCCGAAGTCCCCGAGCCTCAAGTCGAGCCCATCGCGACACCCGCCAGACAGGATCCGCAGCCCTCGACTTCGCAACCGAAGGTCAAAGTCAGCAAAACCCGTCCGCGCCAGAATACCGCCGAACAGGCCCGCTTGCCCGGTACGACCCAGTCGGACGAAGAATCACCGTTCGTGAAAATTTCCGCTCGACCACCGAAACCGGCACAGTCAGTCGAGGACAGTGACCTGATCAACAAAGCGCAGGAGCTGAGCTATGACATCAACGACTTCATCACGAGGACTCGCGAAAGTGCCCGGCGTCCGGGGCGCATTCCCGCTGATATCAGAGACATGTTCGACCAGCAGGCCGCACGCCTGGAACAGGCGGCCAATGACGTGGACACGGTATTTGCCAAAAGGCGCGCAGCCAAACTGGATTCCTGGCCGGTTGCCGCTCTCAGTCCGGATCTGCGTGCCGGCGCGACCATCACACGCACCGAAGGCAACGCCGTCTACGGGGAGATGCTCAAGCAGCGCAAGCCCCGGGAAACCTATTTCCACTGGCTGTACGACAACGGTCAGGTCGACGTCGTCAAGGACGAACGCGGTCGCATCCGAACCCGACAGCGGGGTGATTACTTTCAGGAATACCGGATTCTCGACAAGGCCAAAGGAGGACGACCGATGTGGGTGGCGCATTTCCACTACGAACGAAAGAGTGACGCGGATGCCCAGTACACCATCGCCCACCTGAAATTCGCTGATGCCTATCTGCAGACCCTCGATGAAAAGACCCGTCAGACATTGAGCACCTTCGATGCCGTCGACAATGCAATGCGCCGCATCGTCGACCCGACGGTGCGTGACCTGTTCCTCAAGCCACAGCCGGCGGGCACCCGATAACTATTCACACCAGACAGAGCGCAGGCGGGCCAGAGCCGACTCGATTGCCGGCTCCAGCACCGCCGCAAAGCCCAGCACCAGACCGGCCCGCTGATCGAGCGGCGTCACCGAATCCGGCAGCCAATACTTGCTCAGGCCCTGGACTTCCACCTCCACACTGGCGGCTTGCTCTATCAACTGCTGCTCACGGGCCACGCTGTCGACTGCCACCGTGAGATGCAGTCCGGCCGACACAGCCGGCAATTCGCCGACGCCCGCCAGGCCTTGAGGCCAGCCGTTGATCAAGGCATTGCGCCGATTCACAGCCGCGCGACGCATCCGCCGGATGTGCCGCTGGAAGTGCCCGGCCGCCATGAACTCGGCCATCACCGCCTGGGTGCTGACTTCAGAATGCCGGACATCCACCGCACGTCGTTGCGCAAACGCTTTCACCAACCCCGGAGGCAGCACCAGATAACCCAGACGCAGCGCCGGGAACGCGACTTTGCCGAAGGTGCCGACGTACAACACACGACCCTGGCGGTCGAGCGCAGCCAACGGGGCCAAGGGCGCGCCGGTGTAGCGATATTCGCCGTCGTAGTCGTCCTCGACGATCCAGCCCCCGGTGCGCTCGGCCCAGTCCAGCAGTTCCAGACGTCGCGCCAGGCTCATCACTACCCCGGTCGGGTACTGATGAGACGGCGTGACATACGCCACCCGGCAATCTTCGGCAGCCGCCAGTGCCGCGCAGTCGATGCCCTCTTCGTCCACGGCAATGCCATGCAGCCGACCACCGGCCAGCGCGAAGGCATGACCCGCTGCGCGATAGCCGGGATTCTCGATGCCCACCCCGGCGCCCGGTTCAACCAGCAACTGTGCACAAAGGCTGATTCCCTGTTGTGCGCCACTGGTGATCACAATTTGCTCAGCGGAACACTGCATGCCGCGCGAACTGCGCAAATAAGCGGCGATCAGACCACGCAGACGCGCATCGCCCGCCGGGTCGCCGTAACACAGTTGCTGCAAGTCGGGTTTGCGCCAGAAGGCCGCGTTCAGCTTGGCCCAGACGTCGAACGGAAACAGATCGAAGGCCGGAACACCGACCCGGAATGCTCGTGGCGGACCACTGGGTGGCGTCGGCAAATGGTTGCGCTCAAGCCGTTGCAACGCACAGCTGTGGATAACTTCTCTGGATAAATCACCAGTGGAATTAAGCGAAATTGTGGATAAGGCTGTGGGTAAGGTTGTTGAAAACCCTGTGGATACTTTTGTGGATAATTTTCGTGCCGGTGTCACCGATTGCGGCAACTGCGCCACATAAGTGCCGTCCCCGACACGGCCTTCGATGAAACCTTCGGCATACAGCTGATCGTAAGCGCGCACCACGCTGTTTCGGGAAATCCCCAACGCTGTCGCCAGATCGCGGCTGGCCGGCAGGCGCGTGCCGCTGGCCAGTCGCCCGTCCAGCACCCGCATGCGCAAGGCCTGGTAGAGCTGACAGCTCAGGCCTTTGCGGCGGTCGAGTTCGATACCGGCGGGGTTGAACGGCAGCGACAGCGTGGGCGAATCGGGCATGAAAATGGACCTATGAAATTGGTCATCAATGGCTCTTACAACAGACCAATAGCCTGCCTACGATGCAGGCATTCGCCAAGGAAATTTTCTCCATGTACACGCCCCGCGCCTTTGCCATCGACGACTTGTCCCAACTGCACGAACTGATCCTCGCCACCCGCCTCGCCATCCTGGTGACCCACGGCGAACAAGGCTTGCAGGCCAGTCATGTGCCGGTGCTGCTGCATCGCGAGCAAGGTCCGAACGGCACGCTGTACGGGCATCTGGCCAAGGCCAATCCGCAGTGGAAAGACCTGCGTGACGGCGCCGAGGCCATGCTGATTTTTCCCGGTGCCGATGCCTACGTCAGCCCGGGCTTTTACCCGAGCAAGGCCGAGCACGGCAAAGTCGTGCCGACCTGGAACTACGTCGCCGTGCACGCCTACGGTCACGCCGAAACCTTCAGCGATGGCGGTCGGCTGCTGGACATCGTCAGCACCCTCACCGATCGCCATGAAGCGGGCCGCGCCCAACCGTGGTCGGTCGACGATGCCCCGGCCGATTACATCGACGGCATGCTCAAGGCCATCGTCGGTTTCGCCATTCCGATCGAGCGCCTCGAAGGCAAGCGCAAGCTCAGCCAGAACCGCAGCGCCGAAGATATCGCCGGCGTGCGCGAAGGCCTGGCTGCCAGCCCCGACATCAACGATCAAACCCTCGCTCACTTGATGCGTTAAGGAAATCACCATGAGTCAGATCGACATCCGTCCGGTCAGTGCTGCCGATCACGCGGCCTGGCTGCCGCTGTGGCAGGCCTACCTGCGCTTCTACAACACCGAGCTGCCGGACACCGTCAGCCAAAGCACCTGGCAGCGTTTTCTCGACCCGAACGAACCGACCCACGCCGCCCTCGCCTGGGCCGACGGCAAAGCGGTGGGCATGGTGCACTTCATCTACCATCGTTCGAACTGGAGCATCGAAAACTCCTGCTACCTGCAAGACCTGCTGGTGGAGCCGCAAACCCGTGGCACCGGCGTCGGCCGGCTGCTGATCGAACACGTCTACGCCACCGCCAGGGCCGACGGTTGCTGCAAGGTGCACTGGCTGACCCATGAAACCAACGCCACCGCGATCCAGCTCTACGAGCGCATCGCCGAGCGCCCGGGCTTCATCCAGTTTCGCAAAGCCATTTAAGGAGCCACGTGCATGACGATTTCTCTCGCTGACTGGAAAGGCGTGCCGCCGCCCTCCACCACCCTGATCGAAGGCCGCTTCATCCGCCTGGAAAAACTCGACCCGGCGCGCCACGGCGACGACCTGTTCAACGCTCTGCAAGGCCCCGGCGCCGATCCGAAACTCTGGGATTATTTGCCCTACGGCCCGTTTCCGGAGCGCAGCGCCTTCAACGACTGGCTGAACAATCACGCCGCCCACAGCGATCCGTATTTCTTCAGCGTCATCGACCGCGCCAGCGGCCAGGTGCAAGGCATCCTCAGCCTGATGTCGATTGTCCCGGCCCAGGGCCGCATCGAAATCGGCCACGTCACCTTCGGCGCCCCGATGCAGCGTTCGCCGAAAAGCACCGAGGCGGTCTACCTGCTGGCCAAGGAATCCTTCGCCCTCGGCTACCGTCGTCTTGAATGGAAATGCAACAACGGCAACGCCCGCTCCAAATACGCGGCCGAGCGCCTGGGCTTCAGCTTCGAAGGCGTGTTTCGCCAGCACATGGTGGTCAAGGGCCAGAACCGCGACACCGCGTGGTACTCGATTCTGGACTCGGAATGGCCGGCGATTGCGGCAGGGTTCGAGCGCTGGTTGAGCGATGAGAATCAGACGGCCGAGGGGCAGGTGAAGGGGTTGGTTGAGTGCCGCGCTTAAAGCTCAATAGAGATTAAGTGTGTTGCGGGTTCAGCTGTTATCGCGTCGAACCCGCACCACCCCCATCTTCAGCCCGAACGGGCGAAACACGGCGTTCAGCGATTTGAGCGTCTGATTGCCCTCGCCGTGTTCGATGTGCACCAGCGTACGTACCGAAATTTTGCACATCTTCGCGAACTGGGTCTGATGCAGCCCGGTGACCTCAACGCGCAAACGGCGAACGGCTTCACCGATTTCTACGGTTCCTTCAGCCAGCGCTTCCTGGATGCTTTCGATGAGCACTGTGCGTTCGGCAACGGTCATGCTCATTTCAAATCCCACTCTTTCAAACGTTGCTCCAGGTTTTTCAGGTGGACGCCCGGATGATTCATTGTCCGCTCAGGCAAACCACCCGCGTTCAATATGTCCGGCAACTCGGCCAGGCACTGCGCATCTTCACGCAACCGCTCGAAAGATTCCGGTGCATCGGACATCGCTGCCAATGGGTCATCCGGATCGGAAATATCCGCCAATGCGCGGCAAACACCCCGCCAATCGACATCTCCCGCCCTCTCCAGCTCTTTTGGCCATTTGGTCGTGCGAGTCACACCTTCGTCATCCATGACCATGGGGGCCAAGTCATAAATGGGGGCCAAACGGTACGAGTCGGCGTCACGAATGATTGCGGTGTTGCGACCGTGGTTATCCGAGTTGCCAAGAATCTTGTTGATCAGGTCCCGACGCAAATAGTCTGCGACAAGTGCCGGAATCTCGTGCGCTTGCCCCGCTTCCCGCCAAAGCCTGGCAAGCATGCGAATGACATCCATATGATTCATAGCGCTCCCTGGCGTCGTCACCTCGGCCAGCGAGTAGATCGACTCCACGGCAAAACGCTCTACACCTCGCTCAGTCACTTGGCGATCAAAACGCCGCATCCACAAGCTGGGTTTGTTCGCTTCCTCTAACGCCAGACCTTCCGCAGCGACGGTTTCGATACCAAGCGCCTGAAGCGCCTGATAGTAGTGGTATTCGCTGCGCAGGATGTCTTGATCGGTTTGACTGCCTTTATTCCGGGCAAACTTCACAAACCAGTGCTGACGGACGTTTTCATCGTCCAGCACAGCATCGGGGTAAAGAAGTCCGGCACGATCTTCAGCCAGAAGAATCTTGGGCGCTTCGCCTCCAGCCCCTGTCGCACCACCAATCGCAGCCCCCATTTCATACGCGTATTCAAGAAACCGGTAGTCACGGCTGATGACATCCTGGCGTTGAAACCCGATGGGTTTGCGCTCGTCGACAGTCTCGGCTGATTCTTTTATCCGCATGTTGCCGATCGGAGCCGGAGTGCAGCGTCCGAGCAGATAAAGGTCAGCACTGATGTCTGCAGGTTTCTCCTGCCCCATACGTGCGAGGAGAAACCTTCTAGCGGCGCCTGCCGGTGCAATGTCATGCACGAATGCAGGCGTGATGGATCGCCGACCCTCCCAATCCAGGGGATACAACGCACTCACGGCTTTGGAAAATGGAGAGCCAATAAACTCAATGTTTTCGACCAGATACGCCGACTCGTAACCAAAGCTGCAACGGCTTTCGAAGCCTTTCTCGGGCGAGTCGAAACTCAACACCATCGCGTCGTGCCATTTGCCGGCGTCGAATATTTGCAATGTCAGGTTGTGCATGCGGCTCTCATCTGCAATTAAATGCATTGTTGCGGTCGTTTGGCTGACCAAAAATGCAATATAGTGCATCTCGGAAGATCGAGAAACTCAGTGATCTGCAGTAAAGTGCAGATGCAGGATTTAAACCTCCAAATAAACGCAAAATAATGCAGATGCCGCTGAGTCCGCCACGGACATCATTCTGTAAAAACCCTCCGCTATACAGGACGCCCCGCTTATAACAAAAAGGACGTTCTCACCATGCCCTTCCCGCCCCAGCGTCTGTCGCTTGCCATCGCCCTGTTGATCGCCACCAGCGCCGCCCACGGCAAGACCGTGCAGATCGACACCGCCACCACCGCGTCGCAGACATTGGGCGGCAGCGACACGCTGACGATTTCGGCGCCGGGCAGCATCACCAACAGCGGCAAGGCCGTAAGCCTCAAGGACAGCACCAGCGGTGTCGGCGTGATCATCGATAACGCCGGCAAGATCATCTCCACCGGCGGCCGGGCCATCGACAGCAGCGGCGATCTGACCCAGGCACGCAATTACGCGATCCATAACCGCAGCGGCGGGCAGATTCTCGGCTCCAATGATGCGATTCGCATCGACAGCAACTTCATCAGCGGCAGCCTGTTGATCGACAACAGCGGCACCATTCGCTCGACCAGCGGCCAGGGCCTGGATCTGGATGCGTTGCGCAGTGACGGGGTGAAAACCACGATCATCAACCGTGCGGGCGGACTGATTCGTGGCGACGCCAGCGACGGCATGAAGACCGGCGCCAATGCCACCATCAGCAACTACGGCGAGATCTCGACCGGAGACTCGCGCAACGCCGACCAGAAGTTCGACGGCATCGATATCGACACCGCGACCGGCGTCAGCGTGACCAACTACGGCGTGATTTCCGGTGGCCGGCACGGCATCACCACTGACCTGGGGGCGACGCTGGTCAACTACGGGCAGATCACCGGGCGCAATGGCTCCGGTTTCGGCTCCGATGGCGACGGCACGGTGATCAACCACGGCACCATCACCGGCGCGTATTCCGGGTTGCAACCCAATGGCGACGGCGACGGCGTGGACATCGACAAGATCGCCCACATCGAAAACTACGGCACGATCCAGGGCGTCGGCGCCGGCGGTGTGGACAAGGGCGGTTTTGCCAATGGCAGTGAAGGCATCGCGCTGGGCGGCGGTTATATCCTCAACGCCAAGGGCGCCCTGATCAGCGGCGCCAACAGCGCCATTCTGGTGGACGACGGCAGCGGCGGTTCAGGGCTGGCGGCCACCACGCTGGAAAACTACGGCACCATTCAAGGCCTCGACGGTTTCGGCGTGAAGTTAGTCGGTGAGTTCGCCGACAACGTGATCAACGGCGGCACCTTCAGCGGCAGCAATGGCCTGGCGCTGGACCTGGGTGGCGGTAACGACAATCTGACCCTGCGCAGCGGCAGCCGCTTTGTCGGCATGGTCGATGGTGGCAGCGGTTATGACCGCGTAGTGATGGAGGATGCGGCAGGCGGCAGCTTCGGTGCCAGCCGCAACTTTGAATGGCTGGAGGTCAAACAAGGCGCCTGGACACTCACCGGCAGCGGCGACTTCAGCGACGGCGGTGCCGTGCGCAACGGCGCCACACTGATCAACCAGGGCGGTATCGCCGGCAATCTGACCGTGGACGCCGGTGGTGTGTATGCCGGCGGCGGGTCGGTGGGCAACCTCAACCTGAATGGCACGTTGCGCACCGACACCCGCCTCGGTACCGCGACCGTCGTGCACGACTTGAACATGGGCAGCGCCTCGACCCTCGCCTACGGCGTCAACGCCGATGGCAGCAGCGCACCGGTCCAGGTCGGCGGCACGGCCAACCTCAACGGCGCGACGCTGGCGGTCAATCCCGGCAGCGGAGCCTATCCGTGGCAGAGCCACTACACGGTGCTGCAGGCTGCGCGGGTCAACGGCACGTTCGGCGCGGTCACCAGCGACTACGCGTTCCTCACGCCGACCCTCGCTTACACGCCGACTCAGGTCGACCTGACCTACACCCGCAATGACGTGGCGTTCAATGAATTCGCCGCCACCGGCAACGCCAGCAACGCCGCCAACAGCCTGGCCTCAATGAGCAAGAACAACGCGCTGTACAACGCCTTGCTCAACACCACCCAATCCACCGCGGGCGCGGCCATCGAGCAACTGGCCGGCGCCAGCAACGCCAATCTGACCAGCGCCACCCTCGGCGCCAGCAGCCAGATCGGCAGCAGCATGCTCTCGGCGATGCAGCAGATGGGCGGCAGTCCCGGCTTGATGGTCGGCCTCGATCAGCGCAACACCCCGATCCTCGCCGCCAACGGCGTACCGTCCGAAGCGCGCAACCTGAATGATCCGAACGCCCGGGGCCGGCTCTGGCTGCAGGCCATCGGCGGCTACGGCAAGCTCGATGGCGAGCACGGCAGCAGCGGTCTGGAACAACGCACCAAGGGCAGCGTGCTCGGTGCCGACTGGGCATTGAATCCACAATGGCGACTGGGCGTGCTCGGCGGTTACTCGAAGACCGACCTGGACGCCACCGGTGTCGACGGCAATGTCGAGAGCTGGCACGCCGGCGTTTATGCGCTGCATCAAAACGGCCCGCTGGCCCTGCGTCTGGGCGCCGCATACAGCGGCCATCAGGGCGAAAGCAAACGCACCATCGCGTTCAATGGTTTCAGTGATCGTCCCAAAGGTGATTACGATGCCGACAGCCAGCAAGCCTTCGCCGAACTCGGCTACGCCATGGGCAGCGGCCGCCTCAGCGCCGAACCGTTCGCCAGCCTCGGCTACCAGCGCTATCACCGCGACCGCTATCAGGAAAAGGGCGGCGCGGCGGCCTTGCAGGTCGACAGCCAGACCCAGGACAACTTCAGCAGCACCTTCGGCGTTCGCCTGGCGCACCTCAGCTCGCTGGACAATGGCATGAGCCTGACCCCACGGATGGCCGCTGGCTGGAAGCACACCTACGGCGATGTCAGCAGCTCGACCCGCCAGGCATTCGTCGTCGGCGGCACGGCGTTCAGCGTCGATGGCAGCTCTCTGGATCGGGACAGTCTGGTGCTGGAAGCGGGGCTGGATCTGGGCGTTTCGGCGCGGCATACGCTGGGGTTTGGTTACAGCGGCGAGATTGGCAACAACAGTCGCAATCACGGGTTGGTCGGGCAGTGGCAGATGAGTTTTTGAGATTTCGCCAATCCGGATTTCAGCGGGCGTTGTAGGTAAAGGCGTCTGGATGGTTGGGTAATCATGGCGGGCTCGCCTCCCGCCGACGACCGAGCTACAAACGCAGACGCCATCACCTGCACACGGTTCGGAATTGCCCGGCATCGGCGCATTGGCACCGACTTTTACAGTTTGTTCTCTTTTCACATGAGACGAACTGAATGCCCATTCAATGCAAATACAAGCTCCAACATCTTGTCCTGGCGGTTGCGCTGGCAGTCGGTTGCGTGGAATTTTCTCTAGCGGAGCAGCCGGAGCCGGACGCGCCCGTCGCGAAAGAGGTGAAAACCAGGAGCCCGCGCACACCTCCTAAGGTGAAACCTGCTCCGCTTCTCATGGCAGAAACAGTGAGTGAGGAAAAGATTGCTCCACCACCGCAAGCCCTCCCTACCAGCACTGAGACTCCAACCGCGCCACTTCATGCAGCCGATGACCTCCACGCCAAGAGAGTCGCCACTACAAAGAGCGGCAGTGCACTTGAAGCAAGCATTGAAAAACCAACGCCTCCAGCACAACCCGTTCTGAGCGAAGCGCCAGCAACCCCCGAATCCAAAGAGGTGTCCACTTCAGGCAACGCAGCCATCGACGCCCTGCTCGCTGCCGACGAATACACGGCCACCCTCGCCTACTTTCAACTGGCGGGCGGCAGCAATGCCAAACTCGCCAATGCGACCCTGAACAGCGTCACGCCGGTCAGCGCCAGCCTGCTGTCGGCCATGCATCAACTCGACAATGCCCACGACTCGACGGGAAACTCACCACGCCATGTGGCCGGCAACGCAGACACCGGCAGGGTGTGGCTGCAAGCCATCGGTCACAGCGGGAAACTCGATCGCGAATTTGAACCGATGCAGCACTCCACCAAAGGGCTGCTGCTCGGCGCCGACTGGCGCCTCGATGAAACATGGCACCTGGGCTTGATGGGCGGCACCTCCGACACGCGCATCGACAGCAAGGAGCTGGACGGCGATCTCGACAGTTGGCACCTCGGTGCCTACGCCTTGCGCCAGGCCGGCCCGCTATCACTTCGGCTCGGCGCAGCCTGGAGCAACCATGAAGGCAACACCCGTCGCGAAGTCGCGTTCGGCCGCTTCCATGACCGACTCAAAGGCAACTACCAGGCCAGTACCCAACAAGCGTTCATCGAGTCGGGATACAACCTGGGGAGGGCCAACGTCAGCATCGAACCGTTTGTCGGCCTCGGCTACCAACGCTACCAGCGTGACGGCTACACAGAGAAAGGCGGAGCGGCGGCGCTCAAGGTTCACGCTCAATCCCAAGGCAACTTCAACACCACCGTCGGCCTGCGCATGGCGAAAGTCAGCACGCTGGATAACGGCATGCGCCTCACGCCACGATTCAGCGCTGGGTGGAAACACGTGTACGGCGAGACCTATACCAGCACCCGGCAACGTCTGGTCACCGGCGGCCATGACTACACCGTTTACGGCGCAGAGCTGGATCGCAATAGCCTGACGCTCGACACCGGTCTTGATCTGGCCGTCTCGTCCAACCACACACTCGGTGTTGGCTTGTCGGGTGAGATCGGTACCGACAGCCGCAACCACGGCATTTCGGGCCAGTGGCGAATGGCGTTCTGAGTTCCGGCCAGGCGCTGCCGCACCTTGCGGCAGTGCCTGAAAAGCAAAAAAAAGGGGAGCACATGCCCCCCCGAGGTTTAAAGCGTTGTATCGAGGCCGTTATCTCAGCCTTCGATCTCGATCAGGATTTCGCCCGGATTCACCCGGTCGCCCTTGGCAACATGGATGGCGGTGACCTTGCCGGCAATCGCGGCCTGGACTTCGGTTTCCATCTTCATCGCTTCGGTGATCAGCACGGCCTGGCCCGCCTTGACGGTGTCGCCTTCCTTGACCAGCACATCGACGATATTGCCCGGCATGGTGGTGCTGACGTGGCCCGGTGCCGAAGCCTGCTTGCGCTTGCTGCTACCGCCGCCGACGAATTCGTTGAGCGGTTCGAACACCACCTCTTCCGGCATGCCGTCGATGGACAGGTAGAAGTGACGCTTGCCTTCAGCCTTGACGCCGACACCGGTGATGTCCACGCGATAGGTTTCGCCGTGGACGTCGATGACGAACTCGGTCGGTACACCTTCGCCGCCGGCCGAAGCCACCTTGCCCGCTTCCGGGATCGGCAGCAGCACTTCCGGGGTGAGGGTGCCGGCGGCACGCTCTTCGAGGAACTTGCGG
Organism: Pseudomonas sp. B15(2017); assembly: GCF_002113215.1. Classification (NCBI taxonomy): domain Bacteria; kingdom Pseudomonadati; phylum Pseudomonadota; class Gammaproteobacteria; order Pseudomonadales; family Pseudomonadaceae; genus Pseudomonas; species Pseudomonas sp. B15(2017). The sequence goes on along the minus strand of NZ_NEJZ01000003.1, from coordinate 205,994 downwards.
CCGATGTCCGGAAACATGGCGAAGGTCAGCACGTCTTCTTCGGATGTAGCCAGAGCGCCGATATCGGCGCGCAGCTTGGTCATCTCCGGCTTGAGCAGATCGGCCGGACGTACGTCGATCACCTCTTCGCTGCCGATGGCCTGGCGACGCAGCTTCTCGTTCACGGTGCCCGGCGCCTTGCCGTAGCCGCCTTGCAGGTAGAGCTTCACCTCGTTGGTGATGGTCTTGTAGCGCTCGCCGGCCAGCACGTTGAAGAACGCCTGGGTGCCGACGATCTGCGAAGTCGGGGTCACCAGCGGCGGGAAGCCGAGGTCTTCACGCACGCGCGGAATCTCTGCCAGCACTTCGCCCATGCGGTTCAGAGCGCCCTGCTCTTTCAATTGGTTGGCCAGGTTGGAAATCATCCCGCCCGGCACCTGATTGACTTGAACGCGGGTGTCGACGGCAGTGAATTCGCTTTCGAACTGGTGGTACTTCTTGCGCACGGCATAGAAGTACAGGCCGATCTCTTGCAGCAGCTCCAGGTTCAGACCGGTATCGAACTCGGTTCCTTTGAGCGCAGCAACCATCGATTCCGTCCCAGGGTGGCTGGTGCCCGAAGCGAAGCTGGAGATCGCGGTGTCGATGTGGTCGGCACCGTTTTCAATGGCCTTGAGTTGGCACATTGCGGCCAGGCCGGCGGTGTCGTGGGAGTGGATGAACACTGGCAGCGACTGTTCGGCTTTCAGTGCACGCACCAGTTCACCGGTCGCATACGGGGTCAGCAGACCGGCCATGTCCTTGATCGCCACCGAGTCGCAACCCATGGCTTCCATTTGCTTGGCCTGAGCGACGAACGCGTCGATGGTGTGCACCGGGCTGGTGGTGTAGGCGATGGTGCCCTGAGCGTGCTTGCCGGCAGCTTTCACCGCTTCGATCGCCACGCGCAGGTTACGCACGTCGTTCATCGCGTCGAAGATGCGGAACACGTCGATGCCGTTGACCGCGGCCTTGGCAACGAACGCCTTGACCACGTCATCGCTGTAGTGGCGGTAGCCCAGCAGGTTCTGCCCGCGCAGAAGCATCTGAAGACGAGTGTTGGGCAGCGCCGCACGCAGCTGGCGCAGACGCTCCCACGGGTCTTCTTTCAGGAAGCGCACGCAGGCGTCGAAGGTCGCGCCGCCCCAGCATTCCAGCGACCAGTAGCCGACCTTGTCGAGCTTGTCGCAGATCGGCAGCATGTCTTCGGTGCGCATGCGGGTGGCGAGCAGCGATTGGTGAGCGTCGCGCAGGATGGTATCGGTGACAAAGATTTTCTTGCTCATTCTTGTATTCCTCACAGGCCTGCGTGGGCGGCGATGGCGGCGGCGATGGCCAGGGCCAGCTCTTCGGGTTTGCGCTTGATCGAGTAGTTGGTCAATTCAGGGTGGCTTTCGACGAAGCTGGTATTGAACTGGCCGCTACGGAATTCCGGGTTGCGCAGGATTTCCTGGTAGTACGCGGCGGTGGTCTTCACGCCTTGCAGACGCATGTCGTCGAGGGCGCGCAGGCCACGATCCATCGCCTCTTCCCAGGTCAGTGCCCAGACCACCAGTTTCAGGCACATCGAGTCGTAGAACGGCGGGATGGTGTAGCCGGTGTAGATTGCCGTGTCGGTGCGCACGCCGGGGCCGCCGGGGGCGTAGTAGCGCGTGATCTTGCCGAAGCTCGGCAGGAAGTTGTTTTTCGGGTCCTCGGCGTTGATCCGGAACTGCAGGGCAAAACCGCGATGCTGAATGTCTTCCTGCTTCACCGACAGCGGCAGGCCGGAAGCGATGCGGATTTGTTCGCGAACGATGTCGATCCCGGTGATTTCTTCGGTAATGGTGTGTTCCACCTGCACCCGGGTGTTCATCTCCATGAAGTACACCTCGCCCTCGGCGAGCAGGAACTCCACGGTGCCGGCGTTCTCGTAACCCACGGCCTTGGCTGCGCGCACCGACAGGTCGCCGATGTAGGCGCGCTGTTCCGGGGTCAGCTGCGGGCTCGGGGCGATTTCGATCAGCTTCTGGTTGCGGCGCTGGATCGAGCAGTCACGTTCGAAAAGATGCACGACGTTGCCGAAGCTGTCGCCGAGGATCTGCGCTTCGATGTGCTTGGGATTGACGATGCACTTTTCCAGGAACACTTCCGCCGAACCGAAGGCCTTGGTGGCTTCGGAAATGACGCGAGGGAAGTTCTGTTCGAGTTCTTCTCGGCTGTTGCAGCGACGGATACCGCGCCCGCCACCACCGGAAGTGGCCTTGAGCATCACCGGGTAACCAATGCGGTCGCCCTCGCTCAACGCTTCCTCGATGCCCGAGACGTTGCCTTCGGTGCCCGGCGTGACCGGCACGCCAGCCTTGATCATGCTGCGGCGCGCTTCGGTCTTGTCGCCCATGCGGCGGATGACTTCCGCCGCCGGACCGATGAATTTGATGCCGCGTTCGGCGCAGATGTCTGCCAGCTCAGCGTTTTCCGAGAGGAAACCGTAGCCGGGGTGCAACGCATCGCAGCCGGTTTCCACGGCCAGGTTCACCAGCTTGCGCGGGTTCAGGTAACCGGCCAGCGGCTCGGCACCAATGCTGTGGGCCTCGTCCGCACGCTTCACATGCAAGGCGTGCCGGTCGGCGTCGGAATAGATCGCGACCGAGCGGATGCCCATCTCGGCGCAGGCACGCACGATTCGTACGGCAATCTCACCACGGTTGGCGATCAGGATCTTTGTTATCACTTGGAGGTTCCCTTGAGCCGGTGGCACCACGACCTGCTAGACCCAGGTCGGCACGTGACCAAATGTTTCAATCTGGTCTCGGCTCCACACTAGCGCTGACAAGGGATTAACAAAAATGAATAAAAATTGGGTCAGGCATAAGTAAAGACTTATAGTCAGCTCATCAGCCAACGGCCAGAGTCGGTAGAAAATGCGTAAGTCCTTGATGCGTATGACATTGCGTCAATTGCAGATCTTCAACGAAGTGTGTGATTTACGCTCCTACAGCCGCGCAGCCGACGAAATGTCGCTCACACAACCGGCCGTCAGCCTACAGATTCGTCAGCTTGAAGAGCTGATCGGCCAACCATTGTTCGATTACGTCGGCAAAAAACTCTACATGACCGAAGCGGCCGAAGCACTCCAGCGTGCCAGCCGGGACATCTTCGGCCGACTGGAAAACCTCGACATGCAGCTGTCGGACATGCAGGGCTCACTGCAGGGCCAGTTGAAACTGGCGGTGGAATCGAGCGCCAAATACTTCGTGCCGCACCTGTTCGCAGCGTTCAAGCGCCAGCATCCGGAAGTGAACCTGCAACTGACGGTGGTCAACCGTGGCCAGGTGATCCGCCGCCTCTCCGACAACCGCGACGATCTGGTGATCATGTCGATGGTGCCGCAGGACATGGGCCTGGAATTTCTGCCGTTCCTCAACAACCCGATCGTCGCCGTGGCACGCCCGGATCATCCGCTGGCGCACATGGGCCCGCTGCGCTTGCAGGATCTGGAACCTTACACCTTGCTGATCCGCGAACCCGGCTCGGGTACGCGACTGGCCTGCGAAGAGTATTTCAAGGAGAAGCGCGTGCACTTCACCCAGACCCAGGAAGTGGCGTCGGCCGAAGCCCAGCGTGAATGCGTAGTCGCAGGTCTGGGCCTGGCGCTGTTGACGCGCCACGCCCTGAACCTGGAGCTGGCGACCGGCGGCCTGGTGGAGCTGCCGGTCGAAGAATTGCCGCTGTTTCGCAGTTGGTGCCTGGTGCAAGCCAAAGCCAAACGGCTGTCACCGGTGGCCCACGCCTTCCTGGCGTTTATCCGCAGCGAACGGGTGCAAATCAGCGCGCTGGTTGAGCGCTTCGACGGGAAGCTGCTGGCGCTGCCTGCCAGTAGTTGAGTTCGATGTCCTCGGGAAAATCGCTGATCTCGCTCTGAAGCTGGCGAAGTTCGAAGCGATCTTCGATGGCGCGGCGAAATTCCATGCGGCGCTGGTCTTCCTGCTGACGGCGGGTTTTCGCGGCGCTGTTGCGTTCTTCGTAGGGCTGAGCCATTTCGAGTCTCCCAAGGCGAGTACGGGAGTTTCACGATAGGCGCGGTGGATGACGATTTGGCTGCGGGGGGATGACAGTGCGATGAACTTGCAAATGGCGATGGCGTTTTTGAGGCCGCCATCGCGAGCAAGTTCGCTCCCACAAGGGATGTTTTACGTACACAAACTCTGTGTCATATCGAAATCAAATGTGGGAGCGAGCTTGCTCGCGATCAAGGTCGGAACGACCTTGCGATGACGTCAGTCATCCAGTGCTTTCACCGACTTTGGCGACAGCCGCAGGCTGCGCAGACTGCGCTTGACGCTCTTGAGGTGGTTGACCAGGCTCGGCCCGCGCGCCATGGCCACGCCCATCGCCAGTACGTCGATCACCACCAGATGAGCGATACGCGAGGTCAGAGGGGTATAGATTTCGGTGTCTTCGTGAACATCGATCGCCAGGTTGACGGTCGACAGCTCAGCCAGCGGTGTCTGGCTCGGGCACAAGGTGATCAGCGACGCACCACTCTCGCGAACGAGGTTGGCGGTGATCAGCAGGTCTTTGGAACGGCCGGACTGGGAAATGCAGATCGCCACGTCGGTGGGCTTCAGTGTCACCGCCGACATTGCCTGCATGTGCGGGTCGGAATATGCCGCCGCCGTCAGCAGCAGACGGAAGAACTTGTGCTGCGCATCCGCCGCCACCGCGCCTGACGCACCAAAGCCGTAGAACTCGACACGCTGGGCCTGGGACATCAGCGTCACCGCCCGTTGCAGCTCCAGAGGATCGAGCTTCTCGCGAACCTCCATCAGCGTGTGCAACGTGGTGTCGAAAATCTTCAGGCTGTAGTCGGCGACAGAGTCGTCTTCATGGATCGCGAACTGACCGAAGCTGGCGCCGGCCGCGAGGCTTTGCGCGAGCTTGAGTTTCAGATCCTGGAAACCGGAACAGCCGATGGCCCGGCAGAAGCGCACGATGGTCGGCTCGCTGATGCCGACGCTGTGGGCCAGGTCGGCCATGGAACTGTGCATCACTGCCGCAGGGTCAAGCAGCACGTGGTCGGCGACCTTGAGCTCCGACTTGCGTAACAGGTGACGTGACTGGGCGATGTGTTGCAGCAGATTCAAGGGGCTGGACTCTTGTTATGGAAAGATGTGCTGTGGCCAGATGCCAGGGATGTAGCAAGCTTGTAGTTATACTACATGAATCGGCTTTTTGCCTGCTCAATGCGTAACTCGATACCCCCGGATCAGGCGACATGCGCTGTATGTAGCCCTTACAGCGGTTTTTCCTGTTCACGCAGCAACGCGGCAAGGCCGACCGCCTCCACCGGACGGCTGATCAGATAGCCCTGCACTTCGTCGCAACCTTCAGCTTTCAGAAATGCCAACTGCTCGGATCGCTCGACACCTTCGGCGACAACTTTCAGTGACAGTCCATGAGCCATCGCAATGATCGCCCGGGTGATCGCTGCGTCTTCGCTTCCCTCACCCAACCCGCGAATAAAGGCCTGATCGATCTTCACGTAGTCCACCGGAATCCGTTTCAGATAGCTCAGCGATGAATAGCCGGTGCCGAAATCGTCGATGGCCAGTTTCACTCCCAGATCCCGCAACTGCTGGAACGCGGCGATGATGTATTCGACGCTGTCGAGCAACTGACTTTCGGTCAGCTCCAGTTCGAGGTAGTGCGGCGCCAGGCCGGTTTCCTCCAGCACCTGACGCACCAGACTGACCAGTTTGCCCTGACGCAGCTGATGCACCGACAGGTTCACCGATACCCGGATCGGCGCCAGTCCCTGACGCTGCCATTCGCACGCCTGCCAGCAGGCCTGACGCAGTACAAACTCGCCGATCGGCCCGATCAGCCCTGTCTCTTCGGCCAGACCGATGAAGTCCCCCGGCGGCACCCGGCCCATGGTCGGGTGGTCCCAGCGCACCAGCGCCTCTGCCGCATTGAGACGACCGGTCGCCAGGCACAGTTTCGGTTGATAAAAGACGTTGAGCTGCTTGTCTTCGATGGCTTTGCGCAGCTGGTTTTCCAGCTGCAAACGCTCCAGCGTGCTGGCCTGCAGACTGTCGGTGTAGAACTGAAAATTGTTGCCGCCCAGGTGCTTGGCATGCTGCATGGCCATGTTCGACTGGCTGACCAGCGCGGAAATCTCCCGCGCATTGTCCGGCAGCATGCTGATGCCCATCGAGGCGCTGACCACCAGTTCATGTCCTTCCACAGTCAACGGCAAACGCAGCTTGGTCGACAGTCGCGTGGCGACCCGCGCCAGGCTCGACAGGTTGCCGTAGGCGTCGAACAGTACCGCAAACTCATCACCGGACAACCGGGCAATGGTGTCGGCCTCCGGCAGAGCACTGACCAGACGACGGGACATCTTTTGCAGCAATTGGTCAGCAATCTCATGGCCGAGACTGTCGTTGAGCAGCTTGAAGCGATCCAGATTGATGTGCAGCAACGCCAGACTCCGGCGCCCGCCCTGCCGCACGCGCTGATGGGCTTCGTGCAGGCGTTCGCGGAACAGCGAGCGGTTGGCCAGACCGGTGAGTTCGTCGTAGTGGGTCAGGTAGCGCATGCGCTCCTCGGATTCGCGGCGCGCCGACAGATCGGCGAAGAAGCCGACGATATGGCTCACACTTCCCCGACTGTCGCGCACGGCATTCAATTGCAGCCACTGCGGATAGAGCTCGCCGTTCTTGCGGGTTTCCACCAGTTCACCCTGCCAGCTGCCGTTCTGCTCCAGCGCGTGGCGGATCGCGACGTAATGTCTGCGGGCATCGCGACTGCACGGCAACTCAACGACATTGCGCCCGAGCATGTCGTCGATGTCGTAACCGGTGACCCGGCTGAAAGCCTGATTGACGGCGATCAGCGAATAATTCGGGTCGAGGATCACGATGCCTTCGCTGGCGGCCTCGAACACCGTCGCCGCCAGTTGCTGCTGGGCTTCCAGGCTTTTGCTGACGCTGATGTCGCGGCGGGTGCCGACCATGCGGATGACCCGGCCGTCCTCGTCGCGCTCCACTGCCCGGCCACGGTCTTCGATCCAGACCCAGTGACCGTCGCCATGGCGCACGCGGTATTCGATCTGATAATCCTCGGTGCGGCCCTTCAAGTGCTCGATCAACGCCCGCTTGAGTGGTGGCACATCCTCCGGATGCAGGCGCGGCCGCAGATGCCTGAGCAGTCCGGTGACGTATTCCGGATCCAGACCGAACAGTTCCTGGATTTGCGTGTGGTGAACTTCGTCGGTCTGCAGGTTCCAGTCCCACAGTCCCAGCTCACTGGCCTTCAACGCCAGCGCCAGGCGCGCCTCGCTCTTGCTCAGCGCCTGGTTGGCGACGTCCAGTTCCCGGCTGCGCTGAGCGACCCGGTCTTCCAGCTCGACCTGAGCTTCACGCAGCTTGCCCTCGGCGCAACGACGGTGTTCGATTTCCTTCGCCAGTTCCAGATTGAGCTGTTCGCTGCGGGTTTGCGCTTGTTGCAGGTGCTCGATCAGGTGCTGGTTCTGGAAGCGCCGCAGCAAACCACGATCGATCAGCCGGTTGACCTGCCACGCCACCACGCTCAGCGACCCGAGCAGGATCAGCCCGAGCCAGCCCCAGCCGCGCGCCAGTTCGTCACCGCCCCAGAACAGGTAGCCGATGGCCGGCAACAGGCACGGCAAGGTAAAGGAAAGAAACGCCGGAATGCTCACGGCGTAGGCCACGCTCGCCGACAGGGTCGCGGCGCCGATCAGGCCGAATACCCAGGCCTGCTGCATGAAATTGTCGGCGGGCACCAGGGCGATGCCGGCGCCGGCCAGGGTCAGGCCGGTCATGGTCGAGCCGAGCAGGAACATCCGCCCCCAGATCGGCTGGGCCTGACGATCAGGGATCGCCGAGTCGAACGCGGCGACCTGAATCACTCGCAGGGCCACCAGCGACAACAGCCACACCAGCCAGACGCTGACCACGAAATAACGCTGCGGACTCCAGAGCAGACCGGCGCAGACCAGACCATTGATCAACATGAACAGGGTGGGTAACAGCGAACCCTGATAAAGAAGGCGCGTGCGCTCGACCGCCATCTGGGTGGCGTAAAGCTTGCGGATCACCCGAGGCTCCACGGAGGGGCCCGACAGGTCGAAGCTGAGGGTCATAGGCAACGTTCTTGTTCTTATAAGTGTGAGCATGCGCCCGGAAACGTGGACGGAGCATACACAAGCCGAACCACTTGCCAAACTGCCCCAGATCATAATTTCACCGAAACTTTTCCACCGCTCGTCCCCCTCCAAAGCCCCGACGCCAGGCGGGTCAACGCCTGTAGCCGGTGACCGACCGGTCGTCATCGACAGCACTTTCATCGGCTAATGCAAAGCTCGGTTTGCCCGGGCCTGCGGCGCACCCTAGAATGCCCCGATGCGCGATGATCTCTCCCTTCTGCTGAACTCCCTCAACGATGCCCAACGCCAGGCCGTAGCGGCTCCCGTTGGTCGTCAATTGGTCCTGGCCGGTGCCGGCTCCGGCAAAACCCGAGTGCTGGTGCACCGTATCGCCTGGTTGATCCAGGTCGAAAACGCCTCGCCGCACTCGATTCTGTCGGTGACCTTCACCAACAAGGCCGCTGCCGAGATGCGTCACCGCATCGAGCAATTGCTGGGCATCAACCCGGCCGGCATGTGGGTCGGCACCTTCCACGGCCTGGCGCACCGCTTGCTGCGGGCGCACTGGCAGGAAGCCGGGCTGAGCCAGACTTTCCAGATTCTCGACAGCGACGACCAGCAACGACTGGTCAAGCGGGTAATCCGCGAGCTGGGGCTGGACGAGCAACGCTGGCCGGCCCGTCAGGCCCAGTGGTTCATCAACGGGCAGAAAGACGAAGGTCTGCGTCCGCAACACATTCAGGCCAGCGGCGATCTGTTCCTGGCGACCATGCGCGGCATTTATGAAGCGTACGAGGCAGCGTGCCAGCGTGCCGGTGTCATCGATTTCTCCGAACTGCTGCTTCGCGCCCTCGACCTGTGGCGCGATCACCCGGGCCTGCTGGCGCACTACCAGAAGCGTTTCCGACACATTCTGGTGGACGAATTCCAGGACACCAACGCCGTGCAGTACGCCTGGTTGCGTCTGCTGGGCAAGGGTAGCGACAGCCTGATGGTGGTCGGCGACGACGATCAGTCGATCTACGGCTGGCGCGGCGCGAAAATCGAGAACATCCACCAGTACTCGTCGGACTTCCCGGACTCGGTGACCATCCGTCTGGAGCAGAACTACCGCTCTACGGCCGGCATCCTCAAGGCCGCCAACGCCCTGATCGCCAACAACACCGGACGTCTCGGCAAAGAGCTGTGGACAGACGGCGGCGATGGCGAAGCGATCAACCTCTACGCCGCGTTCAACGAACACGATGAAGCGCGCTACGTGGTCGAAACCATCGAAAGTGCGCTGAAAACCGGCCTGGCGCGCAGCGATATCGCGATTCTCTACCGCTCAAACGCCCAATCGCGCGTTCTGGAAGAGGCGTTGCTGCGTGAACGCATTCCGTACCGCATCTATGGCGGCCAGCGCTTCTTCGAACGGGCGGAAATCAAGAACGCCATGGCTTACCTGCGCTTGCTGGAAGGTCGTGGCAACGATGCGGCTCTGGAGCGGGTGATCAACGTCCCGGCTCGTGGCATCGGCGAGAAAACCGTCGAGGCGATCCGTGACCATGCACGCCACAGCGATGTGTCGATGTGGGAAGCCATGCGCCAGCTGGTGGCCAACAAAGGCCTGACCGGTCGCGCTGCCGGTGCGCTGGGCGCGTTTATCGAGCTGATCGAAAACCTCGCCGCCAAGTGCGCCGAGATGCCGTTGCACCTGATGACCCAGACCGTCATCGAGCAGTCCGGTTTGATCGCCTACCACGAAGCGGAAAAAGGCGAGAAAGGCCAGGCCCGGGTAGAAAACCTTGAGGAACTGGTCAGCGCCGCGCGCAACTTCGAGAACACTGAAGAAGACGAAGAGCTGACGCCACTGGCCGCGTTCCTCGGCCACGCTTCGCTGGAAGCCGGCGACACTCAGGCCGACGAACACGAAGACAGCATTCAGTTGATGACCCTGCACAGCGCCAAGGGCCTGGAATTCCCTTACGTATTCCTGGTGGGCATGGAAGAAGGCCTGTTCCCGCACAAGATGAGCCTGGAAGAACCTGGACGCCTTGAGGAAGAGCGGCGTCTGGCCTATGTCGGCATTACCCGGGCGATGCAAAACCTGGTGATGACCTATGCTGAAACCCGACGCCTGTACGGCAGCGAAACCTACAACAAGGTGTCGCGTTTCGTACGGGAAGTACCGAAAGGCCTGATTCAGGAAGTACGCCTTTCGAACAGCGTCAGCCGACCGTTCGGCGGCAACCCGTCGATGGGCAGCAGCAACCTGTTCAGCGGTAGCGAGATTCCGGAAACCGGCCTGAGCCTTGGCCAGGCTGTGCGTCACTCGATCTTCGGCGACGGCGTGATCCTCAACTTCGAAGGCGCCGGCGCCCAGGCCCGGGTGCAGGTTAACTTCGCCGAAGGCAGCAAGTGGCTGATGCTCGGGTACGCGAAGCTGGAAGCCATATAAGTCAACGTCCGTTCCCGCGCTGAGCACGGGAACGGACACTGGAGGCAACATCCATGGGCTCGGGATTTTTTTCCTCCTGGACATTCTGGGCCCTGCTCTCGGCCACTTTTGCCGCGCTGACAGCCATCTTCGCCAAGATCGGCATCGAAAACGTCAACTCCGACTTTGCCACCCTCCTGCGCACAATCGTCGTATTGATCAGCCTGGCCTTGATTTTGTACGTCACGGGCCAATATCAGTCCTTGGGATCGATCTCCGCCAAGAGCTACCTGTTTCTGTTGTTGTCGGGCCTGGGCACCGGTGCTTCGTGGCTGTGCTACTTCCGGGCGTTGAAAGTCGGCCCGGCGTCGCTGGTCGCGCCGGTGGACAAGCTCAGCGTGGTCTTCGTGGCGGTGCTCGGTGTGATCCTGCTGGGTGAGAAACTCGACCTGCGACAATGGAGCGGCATCGGCCTGATCACCGCCGGAGTGGTGATGCTGGCCTTGCGGCGTTGATCCATTTCCTGCTGAACCTATCTCCTTTTCCTACAGACAAAAGTACATGGCCTTATTGCCCCGACCGAGCTGAACGTAACCTGTCAGGCAAAAGCCCGAAACACTCTCTCGCTAGCCAGTAACACTTCAGCTGTGCAACATGGCGCGCGTGTCTCCACAAACGGGAATTCCCTTTATGAAACGTTTTCTTAGCATCGCCATGGCGTTGTGCATCGGCCTGACGATGAGCCTCGACGCCAACGCCAAGCGCTTTGGTGGTGGCAAAAGCGCCGGCGCTGCGCCGACGCACCAGACCAGCCAGATGGCTCCTTCTTCTCCAGGCATGGGCGGCGCTGCGGCGACCGCTGGTGCTGCCGGTGCCGCGGGCGCTGCGGCCAAGGCCGGCGGTGCTTCGAAATGGCTCGGCCCTCTGGCGGGCATCGCGGCCGGTGGCCTGCTCGCTTCCATGTTCATGGGCGGCGGCTTCGAAGGCATGCAGTTCTTCGACATCCTGATCATGGCCGTGATCGCGTTCGTGATCTTCCGCTTCATCGCCGCCCGTCGCCGCAAGCAGCAGGAGCAGTTCGCTCCGGCCGGCGCGCCGATGCAGCGTGAAGTGTTCGAACAGAAGCCAGCAGCCATGGGTTCGATCTTCGGTGGTTCGGCCGCGCCTGCTGCCGCCCGTCCGGTGATCAACGCACCGGCCTGGTTCAACGAACAGCGCTTCCTTGAAGCCGCCCGCAGCCACTTCCAGGCGCTGCAGCAGCACTGGGACGCCAACGAGATGGACAAGATCGCCGAGTTCGTGACCCCGCAAATGCTCGAGTTCCTCAAGCGCGAGCGCGCGGAGCTGGGCGACGCGTTCCAGTCCACCTACATCGACAACCTCCAGGTACAACTGGATGGCGTGGATGACCGCGCGGACAAGACCATCGCTACCCTAACCTTCAACGGCGTGTCGAAGACCTCGCGTTTCGATCAGCAGGGCGAAGTGTTCAGCGAAAGCTGGAACATGGAACGTCCACAGGGCGACAACCAGCCTTGGCTGGTCGCCGGTATCCGCCAGAACGGCTGATCACCTCCGACGTTTACGCGCAGTAATGAAAACCCCGGCCTCGGCCGGGGTTTTCTATTTCGCGGTTGCATCTGTAGCGAGCTACTGTATAAACCGGCCCATATGAACCGCGCCATTCAAGCAAGAGGATCCCGGACGTGGAAGAAATCATCGAACAACTGCGCGAAGCCAACGAACCCGTACCGGTTCCCCTGGAGTTGCCTGACGAAGACCAGTTGGTGGAAATCGAAGAAGAGCTCTTCATCAACATCCCGTTCGTCTTCAAAGAGTTTCTGCTGACCGTCAGCGACGTGGTTTACGGCAGCCTGGAGCCGGTGACCGTCACTGACCCGCAATCCCACACCTACCTGCCGGACGTAGCCGCCAATGCCTGGGATGCCGGCGTGCCGCGTGACCTGATCCCGATCTGCCAGGACGGTGACGACTACTACTGCGTCGAAGAAGACGGCACCGTGGTGCTGTGGTCCGGCGAAGAAGAACTGATTACCGAAGAGTCCTGGGAATCGGTCTGGCACTGGGCGCGGGACGTCTGGCTGGAAAGCTGAAACGCCCCTCACCCTGGGAGGTCAATGCCCCGACGACTCCTTGTGGTTGTCGAGGGTTTCCAGCAAGGCCACCTGCATCCGCGTGTGCACCCGGATGAACCAGCGCCAGAGCAGCGCCGCCACGGCGGCCGCGACCACGGCGACCAAGACCAGCAACTTGTTGGTCGGCAAGATACTGGCCGACAAGGCTGCCAGCAGCAGGAAAATCACCAGCAGCGAGATGATCGGGATCACTTCGGCGATTACCCGGCGCACTCGCTGTGTGTGACGCCCGGCCATTTCCGGCTTCACGCCCATCTCCGCCAGCAGCATCGACAGCGCCTTGAGCTTGCGATAGGCCGCGATCAGGAACGGCAACGACACCAGCAATGCCCCGCCCCAGATCAACGCCTTTTGCCAACTCGGATCGCTGATCCAGTCCTGCATCCAGATCGAGAGGCGCCCGGCAAAGAAAGCGCCGGCAAAGAAGATCGCGATCACCAGCGCCAGATTGACCCCGACCTGCAGCAGGATTCGCCGGATCATCGAGGCCAGCATCGCGCCCTCACCCTGCGGCTGAATACTGCGTAACCATTCGCCGTACATTCCGAATACGCGACCGAGACGCTGCGGCATCGCGGCGGACAGCTTGATCGACAGCGGATCGGCAGCCCGGATCAGGTACGGCGTCAGCAACGTGGTAATCACCGAAACCGCCACGGCCACCGGATAAAGGAAGTTGCTGGTGACCTGCAGCGTCATCCCCAGCGCCGCGATGATGAAGGAGAATTCGCCAATCTGCGAAAGCCCCATCCCGACGCGCAGTGAGGTGCGTCCGTCATTACCGGCGATAAAGGCACCGAGGCCGCAGGACAGCATCTTGCCCAGCACCACGGCTACCGTGATGACCGCGATCGGCCACGCATATTGCAGAAGAATCATCGGGTCGAGCATCAGGCCGATGGCGACGAAGAAGATCGCACTGAACAGGTCGCGAACCGGCTCGATCAGGCGCTCGATTTTCAGCAGTTGCCGCGACTCGGCCATGATTGCGCCGATCAGGAACGCCCCGAGCACCATGCTGTACTCGAGCTTGACCACCAGCAGGCAGAAGCCGAAACACAGGCCCAGCACGGTGATCAGCAGCATTTCGTTGCTTTCGAACTTCGCCACGTAGGCCAACAGTCGTGGCACCAACAGGATGCCGACGACCAACGCGACGATCATGAACAGTGAGAGCTTGCCCACTGTGGAAAACACTTCACCGGAACTTACCGTGCCGCTGACCGCAATGCTCGACAGCAAGGCGATGATGCCGATGCCGAGAATGTCCTCGACGATCAGCACGCCGAAGATCAGCTGCGCGAAGCGCTCGTTTTTCATCTTCAGGTCATTGAGCGCCTTGACGATGATGGTGGTCGAGGAAATCGCCAGGATTGCGCCGAGGAACAGCGAATCCATGGTGTTCCAGTCGAACCAGCGGCCGATTTCGTAGCCGATCCAGATCATCAGGACAATTTCCAGGAACGCCGCGATAAATGCCGTGGCGCCGACCTTGAACAGCTTGCGCAGGCTGAACTCCAGGCCCAGGCAGAACATCAGGAAAATCACCCCGAGCTCGGCGAGGGTCTTGATGGTTTCCTCGTCGTGGATCAGGCCGAACGGCGGCGTGTGCGGGCCGATGATGAAGCCGGCGACGATGTAGCCGAGCACTACTGGCTGCTTGAAGCGGTGAAACAGAACGGTCACCACACCTGCGACCAACATGATCACCGCCAGATCCTGAATAAAGCTGATGGCATGCATGGTGTGGGCTCCTTGAATGACGAGTCTCACGCAGGCATGGGAAATGTCTGGGCGAGCTGAGTAAAAATCCGCTTTGGGTGTAGGAATCGCCCTTGGAGAGGCGCTTTTGCAGGGTAACACCGCGACTTCCGGCTGAAAGGCGGTGCAATATATGGAAACAGATCGATTCGGGCGTGACGGCGGCCAGTTGCCTGGCGTCCCGATAACGGTGCTTTTGAAAAGCGACCAGGCACCCGCAGAGGTGTTTCTTTCAGCAACCCTGCCTTGACCCGTGAGAACGTTATGGAACCCGGAAACGCCCAGCTGTCGATGACGGTACTGATGACCCCCGACATGGCCAACTTCTCTGGCAATGTCCACGGCGGCACCCTGCTCAAATACCTCGACGAAGTGGCCTACGCCTGCGCCAGCCGCTATGCCGGCCGCTACGTGGTGACCCTGTCGGTGGATCAGGTGATTTTCCGCGAGCCGATCCACGTCGGCGAGCTGGTGACCTTCCTGGCGTCGGTGAACTACACCGGCAATACCTCGATGGAAGTCGGCATCAAAGTGGTGACCGAAAACATCCGCGAGCGCTCGGTGCGCCACACCAACAGCTGCTTCTTCACCATGGTTGCGGTGGACGATCAGCGCAAACCCGCCGCCGTACCGCCGCTGCAACCTCAGAACAGCGAAGACAAACGTCGCTACATGCAGGCGCAGCAACGCCGGCAGATCCGTCAGGAGCTGGAAAAGCGCTATCAGGAAATCAAGGGCGACGCCTGATTGAAAGCGCGCTCGCGGACCCCGTCCGCGAGCGCGGCAATGATCAGAGACTGATCGGCGTAGCCTCGAATTTCACCCGAGGATGCGCAATCCGGTCCTGCGCCCGCACCAATTGCAACTCGTAACTGGCGCAAGCCTGAGTTTCCAGAAGCACCTCATGCACCGCCGCTGCGGTGAATTCGAACGCCGCCACCAGACTGTCGCCGAGCAGCACGCGCGCCAGGAACAGGCCGGACGTGAGATCGCCCACTCCCACCGGCTGACGCGGAAACGCCAGCAGCGGACGCCGCAGATGCCAGCTGCCCTCGGCCGTCACCAGCAGCATCTCAAAGCCATCCGCCGGCTTGCCCGGATAATCCAGATGTTTGACCAGCACCGCTTTCGGCCCACGTGCCAGCAGCGCCCGCGCCATCGCAAGGCAATCGAACAGCGACTGCGGCTTGCGCCCGGCGAAGCTGTCCAGCTCCAACTGGTTCGGACACATGAAATCCGCAACGGCGGCGGCCTCTTCCAGCAGAAACTCACTGACCTCGGCAGGAACGCTGCAACCCTTTTCCGGATGCCCCATCACCGGGTCGCACAGGTAAAGGGCTTTCGGGTTAACCGCTTTGATCCGCTCGATGCCACTGAGAATCGCCCGGCCCTGCGCCGCACTGCCGAGATAGCCGGACAGCACCGCGTCGCAATTACCCAACTCACCGATGGCGGCGATGCCTTCGACCAGCTCGGGGATCCGCTGCGGCACGAGCACTTCTCCGGCCCACTGGCCGTACTGGGTGTGGTTGGAGAACTGCACGGTATTGAGCGGCCAGACATTCACCCCGACCCGCTGCATCGGAAAAACCGCAGCGCTATTGCCGGCGTGGCCGAACACCACATGGGACTGGATGGCGAGCAGATGAGGCGTACGTTTCATTCGGGTTTTTCCGTAAAACGATTGAAATTCAAGCCGCGCAGTATGCGACGAAACGCAGCCTGTACGACAGACCGGCGACGCAGTTAAGCTGACGCCATCATTTGGAGTTTCGTGTTGATGCTCACCCTGGAAAACATTTTCGTGCTGATGCTGTTCGCCGTCGCCGGTGCGTGGCTTTGGCACAACCACGGCTTGCGCGAGCGGGCGCTGGAGCGGGTCAAACAGCATTGCGTGAATGTCGGCGTCGAGTTGCTCGACGGTAACGTGGCGCTGAAGAAGATCGGCCTGATCAAGGACGCCAGTGGCCGGCGACGCCTGGCCCGGGTCTACAATTTCGAATTTACCGTGACCGGCGAAACCCGGCACAACGGCACCATCACCCAGTTCGGAGCACACAGCGCCCAGATCGAGCTGGCGCCCTACCCGGCGCCGTTCGATGACTCACCGCCCGTGGTGGAAGTGACCAAGCCGCGTGGTGAAGTGATCGAGCTGAGCCAATGGCGTCAGGAACACACCAAGTGGAAGCCTTGAATCAGCTCGTCTGAAGCCGGCACTGAGCCAGCGCAGCCTGTAATTCACCGACCGCTTGTGGCTCGTCGAAAATCAGCTCGATCCGGGAGTCCTTGCGCCATTCACTGGGCAGCCAGCTGAGCTCGGCATTGTCCAGCGCATTGGCTGACTGCCAGCCGTCCGGGCTGTGCATCACCAGTTTGGCCCGGCGCCAGTTCAGACTTTTCAGCCATTGGGTAATCCCCGATACATCGAATACCTGGCTCGGATGCCAGCGCCAACCGATACTCCAGCCACCTTCCTGCGCCTGACTCAGACAGATCGGCAACGCCGGATCGCTCCAGATGGCCGGCATCTGCGCCAGCCCTTGGGGCACGATCAACTTATCCACACCTGCTTGCGCCTGTACCGCCAGACCCGGCAACTCGCTGAGCGGCAACATTGCCTGCTGCGTCCAGATCAGTCGGGCAGGCGGCAACTGTCGGCTGATTCGCTCGCGCGTGGTCTCGTCGAGGTTTTCCGCCTTGTTCAACAGCAGCAGGCCTGCACTGGCCAAAGCCTCTTGCTGCGCGTCCGGTAACGGTTTGCCTGCGGCGAGAGTCTTGGCGTCCAGTACCAGCACGCAAGGCTGTACGGCGAGTACGCCTTGCCACGGCGCCTCGTTCAGCTGGTTCAGCAACTGCGCCGGATGCCCGAGCCCCGAGGGCTCGATGAACAACCGATCCGGCCGCGCCTTGCGCAACAAACGCCCCAGACCAATCTGGAACGGCGCCCCGTTCACGCAACACAAACAGCCCCCGGCCACTTCACCCAGTGCGATACCATCGGCGTCGCGGGTCAACAGCGCAGCGTCGAGCCCGATCTGGCCGAACTCATTGATCAGCACCGCCCAGCGCTCGCCTGCCGGTCGCTGAGCCATGAGCTGGCGGATCAGGCTGGTCTTGCCCGCGCCCAAGGGGCCGGCGATGACGTGGGTGGGAATGTTCTGCAACATGATCAAGGTTTTCTGGAGGTCGAAGATGCGGTGGATGGGGTGGTCGTTACTGTTGATGCTGATGTCCGGCGAGGCTCTGGCACAGGCCTGCGTGGTGCACAGCCAGGCGGAGCGGCTTGACGTGAAAGTCTGCCAGCAAAATCGCAACATCCCGGAAAAACTGTTCAACGACGGCTTCTGCCAGCCGACCCTGGCCGGGCAGAAAGTCGAGGTTCAATACGTCGACCATTGCCCCGTCGGCGCATTCGGCGTGTGCAGCAACGCGCAAGTCGCCAATATGCCTTATCGCCAGGATATCCACTATTACGGCGTTGCCACCGATGCGGCGTATTTGCAGCCCTATTGCGAGGCTCAGAGCCAGGGGAAATGGCTCAAGCCCTGAGGTGCTAGCCGAGCCAGTCGAGGGTCAGCATCAGCCGCCGCTCACCCGGCGCCGGCTGCGGCGAGCGATGGATCAGCCCGAAACCTTCGTTGCCGTGCCATTTTTCGCCTTTGAGCAATGCCACCTCGCCCCGATTCAATTGCTGAATCCGTGACGTTTCCTGCGGCTCGGCTTGCGGTTGGCCCAGTTGCCAACGGTCCATCTGCCCTTCCCTTAGCCATTCGCTGCCGACACCTGCATACGTCGTAATCAATCGCACCGGCACATGATCGACGTGAAAACGCGGACACATGGCCTTGTCCAATACCCGCAGACGCAAACCGATCCGCCGTGCACCCAACAGGCAGGCGAAGGCACTGATCAACCATTTCAGGTCGGCCATAAACCCTTCGTAACCCTGCAGATCACGAAAACCGCTGGCCAGTCCCGTGAGATCCGGCTCTGCGTCATCGTCCGGCAATTCCAGGCACAGCGCCTCTGCGTAAGGTTCGTTCAGAGAAAGTAACAGGTCCGCAAATTCGGAAATGTGCAGCGGAAGCTGGCGTTGCCAGACCGCGAGGTTGGTCTCGTCGTCAAGAATGTCCGCCAGCGTCTGCGGGGTCTGGCCGAACGATTGATGACGCGTGCTGCCGGGCAGCGGTTTCAGGGCGAGCATCAGGCCACCTCGTCGTGCCAGGAGCCAAAGGGATCGTGCAGTTGTCGCCAGCCTTGAGTACCGAGCGCCATTTCGGCATCGGTCAGCAGGCAATCATCCAGTTCCGACGACAGCTGTGCGAAATCTATGTTCTGCCCGATAAAAACCAGCTCCTGGCGACAATCGCCTACGCTGGCGTTCCAGTTTTCCATGATCGCGGCGGTACTTTCCTGATCCTGTGGCCATTGTTCTTTTGGCACGAAGCGCCACCAGCGCCCGGCGAAACCGTGGCGCATCAGGCCTCCGGCCTGGGACCAGCTGCCAGCGTCGGTGGGTTTGCTGGCCAGCCAGAAGAAGCCTTTGGAGCGCAGCAGTTTGCCGTTTACCCAAGGGCGATCGATGAAGTCAAAAAAGCGCTGTGGATGAAAGGGCCGACGCGCCCGATAGGCTGTGGATGCGATGCCGTACTCCTCGGTTTCCGGCACATGGTTCCCACGCAGTTCCTGCAACCAGCCTGGGGCCTGGGCAGCTTTTTCGAAGTCGAAACGACCGGTGTTGAGAATTTTCTCCAGCGGTACTTCACCCATGACCATCGGGATGATCTCGGCCTGAGCGTTGAGACGTCTGAGAATGGCCATCAGCTCCTCCCGCTCGCGACTGCTGATCAGGTCGATCTTGCTGATCAACAGAACGTCGGCGAACTCGATCTGTTCGATCAGCAGATCGGTGATCGAACGCTCATCCTCTTCACCGAGAAATTCGCCACGGGAAGCGAGATTTTCAGCAGCCTGGTAGTCCGGCAGGAAATTCATGCCGTCGACTACAGTGACCATAGTGTCGAGGCGAGCGATGTCGGCAAGGCTTTGCCCCTGCTCATCGCGGAAGGTGAACGTCTCGGCCACTGGCAATGGCTCGGAGATTCCCGTGGATTCGATCAGCAGGTAATCGAAACGGCCTTCACGAGCCAGCTGGCTGACCTCTTCAAGCAGGTCTTCGCGTAACGTACAGCAGATACAGCCGTTGCTCATTTCCACGAGCTTCTCTTCGGCACGATTCAGGCTGACATCACGCTGGACTTCGCTGCCATCGATATTGATCTCGCTCATATCGTTGACAATAACGGCAACGCGCAGATCGTCTCTGTTACGTAGTACGTAATTCAAAAGTGTACTTTTTCCGGCGCCGAGAAAGCCGGACAAAACGGTCACGGGAAGTCGGGAAGACATTGGATAAACCTCATCAGACGTTCGCTAAACAGCGCTGGAAGCTCTCGGGGCTAGCGTTCTTGGGCTTCGATGAGATCACCTGGGAAGCGGACGCTTGAAAAAGAAGCCACGAAAAGCCTTGTCTGAATAATGTTATAGTATAACAACAAATTCAATCTACTCTCTTCTTGCCCAAAGTGACAAAGGGCCGGAAGCTGCAATCAGTTTGTCGCCGAGTGACGTCATGGAAACCGTGCTGAAGTACTCGCTTATCTGCCTGGCAATGCTGACGCTGAGTGCCGAAGCACAAGTGCCGGGGCTCGCCAACTGCACACGCAGCGCAAACCTGTTGGCTTGCATTGATGCCAACGGCAACGCCTATAGCGTCAACACCGTCGGCAGCACAATTTACGTGCGCGGATTCGAGAAAGCGGGCAACCGCTACTGGGCACAAACCAATAGCCGTTATGGGCAACTCACGTTCTTCACCGGCATCGCTTCTGATGGAGAAGCCTGGGTTGGCTACAACCGGCGCGTAGGCTGGACGACGATCAATCGGTTCTCCAGCTCCGGCGGCAGCAGTGCGAAGTTCACCTGCAGCCGGATCATCGGGTGTTAAACCCGTGATCCTTTCTGCTCTTGTTGCCAGGCCATGTAGCTGTCGATGGGTGGATTTTTCTGGAAATAGCGCTGCAAGCCGTCAAACAAACCATCAGCCACGGCCTGTTGATGACGCGCCGTCACCAGGCGCTGACTGTCCCGCGCGTTGGAAATGAACCCGGTTTCCACAAGAATTGACGGCACGTCCGGTGATTTCAGAACAGCAAATCCAGCCTGTTCCACGCGCTTTTGGTGCAGCGTGGTGATGCCGGCCAGACTGCTCAGCACTGTGCTTCCGAGTTGCAAACTGGCAGCGAGGGTCGCGTTCATCGACATGTCGAGAATCACGCCAGCAAGCATCGGATCCTTGTCCTTGAGATTGAGCAGGCTGGTTGCACCGAGCAGATCCACGCCGTTCTCACGCTGCGCCATGAACCGTGCGGTGGCGGACGTAGCACCGCCTTCGGACAAGCAATACACCGACGCCCCGGAAGCCGTCAGACGTGGCGCAGCATCGGCGTGTACCGAAATGAACATGTCGGCCTTGTGCTGACGGGCTATCTCTACACGTTTGCGCAACGGGACAAAGAAATCGTCGTTACGGACCAGCTTCACATCAAAGCCTTTCTCTCGCTTGAGTCTTCGTGCGAGCAGTCGCGCAATGGACAGAACTACATCCTTTTCCCGCTCGCCTTTGGTGCCGATTGCACCTGGATCTTTCCCGCCATGACCCGGGTCGACTACCACCATGATGTCGCGCTTGGGATGGGATTTTTCTTGTGGTGTTTCACGTGGAACGCTTGCCGGAAGCTCTGCCGGAGCTCCCATCAAGTCCAAAACCAAGCGGTGACCTTGTCCATCCTGAGGCGCCAGCAAGAAAGAATTAAGCTGAACCGGACTGCTTAAATCCAGCACGATCCGGGCGTTTCCTTGGCCAAAATGGCCGGAGCGAATCGAGCGAATCGGGGTGCCGGATAACGCTAATTGGCTGAAATCGCCGTCCAGGCTCGCCCCGCTCAAATCGATAATCAACCGCTCAGGCGTACTCAAAGTGAATGTCTTGTAGCTCACAGGCCCGCTTAGATCGAATACCAGCCGAAGCTTTTCATCCGAACGCCAAAGCCGAGCATTCCGTATCTGCGCGGCGGGCACTGAAAAAGGCAAAACAAAGGCCGCGCTGGCCAGCATCAAGTTGAGCAAGTGGCGTCTGTGCATATGAAAGCCTGTTCATGAAAAAGGCATCGTGGTTTGAATTGTTATAATGTAACATCAAATCCAATAACCATCATGGAACTGCTCATGAACGCGCTGACTTTGCCGGATGTCGCGGCTCAAGCCGCTCGCCAGGCCCTGCCTCTCGAATGGGTGGGGATGTGCGGCATCGCTTTACCTGTGTTTATCGAAGGCCAGCGCCTGGCCGCAAAAGCGGATGCAGGCGTCAGTCTTGATGATGGAGACGCACGCGGCATTCACATGTCGCGACTGTATCTGGGGCTGGAAACGCTGGAGCAGCAGAATCTTTCGCCGGCCCTTCTGCGACAAGTTCTGCAACGCTTCCTCGACAGCCACGAAGAGCTCTCCGACGCCGCCTATCTCAATATCCACGCTGATTTACTGCTCAGAAGGCCGGCATTGGTCAGCCCGTTGGCAGGATGGAAAACCTATCCGGTCACTGTTTCAGCCCAGCTAAAAAACAAAGTGTTCCACGTGGAACTGAAAATTAACGTCGCGTACTCCTCAACTTGCCCCTGTTCCGCGGCATTGGCGAGGCAGTTGATCCAGCAACAATTCGTCGACGATTTCGCCAACAAACCGCTGCAACACGCCGATGTGTTGGCGTGGTTGGGCTCGACCCAAGGCATTGTCGCCACACCTCACAGTCAACGCAGTACTGCGCAGTTGCATCTACATCTGGATGAATTCATTGATGAACTGCCGCTGACATCCATCATCAACGACGCCGAAGCAGCCCTCGGCACCGCTGTACAAACCGCTGTAAAACGCGCCGACGAACAAGCCTTCGCCCTCGCAAACGGCCAGAACCTGATGTTCTGCGAAGATGCTGCCCGCCGCCTGAACCAGACACTGCGCCGCTCACCGGGTGTCAGCGAATTCCATGTTCGAGTTATCCACGCCGAAAGCCTTCACGCTCACGACGCCGTCGCCGAGAGTCATTGGAGCCGGGAGCAGCCATGATTCGTTGCCAGAATCTGAGCTGGGGAGCACCCGGCCAACCGCTTACCGCGCCGCTTGACCTAAAGCTGGAAAGCGGCAGCCTGACGGCAATCATCGGCGTCAACGGCAGCGGCAAAAGCAGCCTGCTCAAAGTCATCGCCGGGTTACAGCGACCATTGGCCGGCAAGGTCGAACTGAGTGTTCCACGCCAAAGCGGTTTGTCCTTCCTGCCTCAACAGCAGCATCTGGATCGACAGTTCCCGATCAGCCTCCAGGAATTGGTGGCTGCAGGTTTTTGGGGACGCCGACTGTCATCGCAACTCAGGGCTCAACGTCTTGAATCCGCACTCGAAGATTGGCACCTCAGTGGGTTGGAACATCGTCCCCTGATGGCCCTCTCCGGCGGAGAACTGCAACGCGCCCTGCTCGCCCGATTGAGCCTGGCCGACACACCGTTGCTGCTGCTCGACGAACCTCATGCCGCACTCGACGAACTGGGCCAGACATTGCTGTGGCAACACCTGCACGCCTGGCATGAGCAGGGACGAACCCTGGTCGTGGTTTGCCATGACCTTGCCGCCGTACGCCAACACATTCCACAAACCTTGCTGATCAAACCGAGCGGCTGCGCATTCGGCAGCAGCGTCGACCTCATCCAGCAAACGCCTCACACGCAGGTGGCCTGATGCTCGCGCTCAGTCATTTATGGCAGCCGTTCCACGAGTTCGTCTTCATGCGTCGGGCCTTGCTGGGCGGTCTGGTATTGGCGTGCAGCACCGCACCACTGGGCGTTTTCCTGATCCTGCGGCGGATGAGCCTTATCGGTGATGCCGTCGCCCACGGCATTCTCCCCGGCGCCGCATTGGGGTTCTGGTTCGCCGGGCTGAGTCTTCCAGCGCTGACCCTCGGCGGACTCGGTGCCGGGCTGAGCATGGCCGGACTCGCCGCGTGGATCACTCGACGCACCGGCCTGCGCGAAGACGCCAGCCTCGCGGCCATCTATCCCATCTCGCTGGCGAGCGGCGTGCTGATTCTCGGCATCGCCGGCAAGCGACTGGATTTGCTGCACCTGCTGTTCGGCTCTGCACTGGCGGTCGACGGGCCAACCCTTAACGGCATGTTGTGGGTATCAGCGCTTAGCCTGATGGCCATGGCATTAATCTACAAACCCTTGCTCCTCGACACGCTCGATCCGTTTTTCCTGCGCACGGTCAGCCGACTCGGCCCCGTCGCCCATGGCGTGTTCCTGACGCTGGTGGTGCTCAACCTGGTGATCGGTTTCCAGGCCATCGGCGCCCTGATGGTGGTCGGTCTGATGATGCTGCCCGCCGCCGCCTCACGCTTCTGGAGTCGACGCCTGCCGATCCTGATCGCCATCGCCGCGCTCATTGGCTGCGCATCGGTATGGCTCGGTCTCTTGCTGTCGTTCTACTACTCGCTGCCCAGCGGCCCGGCCATCGTGCTGGTCGCCGGTGGCGGCTATGTGTTTTCCGTGGTGTTCGGACCGGTTCACGGTCTGTTGCGCCGCCCGCCTTTGCTCACATCCCAATGAGGTGTTTCCCGATGCGCGCTCTACTCGTGCTGTTCAGCCTGATGCTGTCGATGTCGTTATCGGCGGCGGAAAAACTGCCGGTGGTCACCAGTTTCAGCATCCTTGCCGACATGGTGCATCAGGTCGGCGGTGAGCATATCCAGATCACCGACATGGTCGGCCCTGACGCTGATGCCCACACTTACGAACCCACTCCGGATGACGCCAAGGCCCTGCTCAAGGCGAAACTGATCGTCAAGAACGGGCTGGGTTTCGAGCCTTGGCTGGATCGGCTGGTCGCCAGCACCAACACAAGAGCCCCAGTGATCAGTGCCAGTCGCGGCGTGATTCCGCGCTCGCTGGATGAGGACGGCGAAACCGTCCCCGACCCTCACGCCTGGCACAACCTGGCAAACGCCGAGCTGTACGTTGCCAACATTACCAAGGCGCTGATCGCTGCTGATCCGGCCAACAAAGCCGACTACGAGCGCAACAGCCAGGCCTACCTGAAACAGATCTACGCCCTCCTCGCCCAAGCAAAAACCAAGCTCGGTTCGCTGCCGCCGGGCAACCGCAAGATCGTCACCAGCCATGACGCCTTCGGTTATCTCGGTCAGGCCTACGGCATCGACTTCATGGCGCCACAAGGACTGTCCACCGAACGCGAACCTTCTGCTGCCGAAGTCGCCGCGCTGATCACCCAGATCCGCCAGGCCAAGGTCAAAGCGGTGTTCATGGAAAACATCAAGGACGCGCGCCTGCTGAAACAGATCGCCGACGAAAGCGGCGCACACATCGGCGGCACGCTGTACTCCGACGCCCTCGCCGCCA
Organism: Pseudomonas sp. B15(2017); assembly: GCF_002113215.1. NCBI lineage: Bacteria > Pseudomonadati > Pseudomonadota > Gammaproteobacteria > Pseudomonadales > Pseudomonadaceae > Pseudomonas > Pseudomonas sp. B15(2017). The sequence goes on along the minus strand of NZ_NEJZ01000003.1, from coordinate 180,963 downwards.
ACGGTCCGGCCAGTACCTTCACCGGGCTGTTCGAATACAACCTCAACACTCTCTACCAAGCCCTGAGCCAGCCATGATCCGAAAAAATCCTTCCGGTGATTTGCCGCAGATTGCCGAGTCTGCCTACGTCGATAAAACCGCGATCATCTGCGGCAAAGTGGTGATCGGCGAAAACGTTTTCGTCGGCCCTTACGCGGTGATCCGCGCTGATGAAGTGGACGCCACGGGCGAGATGGAACCGATCACCATCGGCGCCAATTCGAACATCCAGGACGGCGTGGTGATCCACTCCAAATCCGGCGCAGCGGTGACCATCGGCGAATTCAGCTCCATCGCCCACCGTTCGATCGTGCATGGCCCGTGCACGGTCGGCGACCGCGTTTTCATCGGCTTCAACAGCGTGCTGTTCAACTGCGTGGTCGGTAACGGTTGCGTGGTGCGGCACAACTCGGTGGTCGACGGCCGGGACCTGCCGGACGCGTTCTATGTGCCCTCCACCACCCGCATCGGTCCGGGTACCGACCTCTCGCAATTCCCGCCGGTGAGCGTCAGCGCCTCCGAGTTTTCCGAAGACGTGGCGCGTACCAACGTCGACCTGGTGCGCGGCTACAAAGCCCTGCAGAACGAGTTCTGAATCATGAGCAGTGTGTTGATTCGCAATGCGCGGCTGGTGAACGAAGGTCGTCAGTTCGACGCCGATCTGTTGGTCAGCAACGGGCGCATCATCAAGATCGCCGGCAGCATCGAAGGTGAAAACGCGACCCGTGAAATCGACGCCAACGGCCAATGGTTGCTGCCGGGCATGATTGACGACCAGGTGCATTTTCGCGAGCCGGGTGCACCGGCCAAGGGCAGCATCCACACCGAATCCCGTGCTGCCGTGGTTGGGGGCATCACCAGTTTCATGGACATGCCCAACACCAACCCTGCCACGCTGACCCTTGAAGCGCTGGCCGACAAAAAGCGCCGGGCAGCGATCACCTCGGTGGCCAACTACGGTTTTCACTTCGGTGTCAGTCACGACAATCTGGACACCGTCGCGGCGCTCAATCCCTGTGAAGTGGCCGGTGTGAAAGTGTTCATGGGCGCGTCCACCGGCAACATGCTGGTGGACGACCCGAACACCCTCGAGCGCCTGTTCGCGCAAGTGCCGACGATTCTGCTGGCCCACTGTGAACACACGCCGAGCATCGAAGTGAATGCCGGGAATCTGCGTGAGCGCTACGGCAATCATTTGCCAGCCGATGCCCACGCGCTGATCCGCAATGCGGATACCTGCTTTCGTTCGTCGTCTCTGGCAGTGGATCTGGCGAAACGTCACGGCACTCGTCTGCACGTCCTGCACCTGACCACGGCCCGCGAACTGGCGTTGTTCGAAGACAAGCCGCTGTCGCAAAAACGCATCACCGCCGAAGTCTGCCTGCACCATCTACTGTTCGATGACCGTGACTATCCGACCCTCGGCAACCTGATCAAATGCAATCCGGCGATCAAGTCCCAAAGCGATCGCGACGCCCTGCGCCAGGCACTGCTAAGCAATCGGCTGGACGTGATCGGCAGCGATCATGCGCCGCACACCTGGGCGGAAAAACAGCAAGCGTATGAACAGGCGCCGTCCGGGCTGCCACTGGTGCAACACGCGCTGCCGGCGTTGTTGGAACTGGTGGCGGATGGCGTGCTGCCGATCAGCACACTGGTGGCCAAGACCAGTCACCGGGTGGCGGATCTGTTTGCCATTCCGGATCGCGGTTATTTGCGTGAGGGGTATTGGGCGGATCTGGTGTTGGTGCAACCGGAGCCCAAGGGTGTCGCGGTGTCACGCCAGCCGGTTCTGTCGCAATGCGGCTGGACGCCGTTCGCTCAGCGCAGCTTTCGGCATCGGGTCAGCACGACGGTGGTATCGGGGCAGATTGCGTGGCATGACCATCGGATCCATGACAACTGTCAGGGATTGCCGCTGCGGTTCATGCGCTGAAAAAAACCGCCTCCACTCGATGTGGAGGCGGTTTCGACAGTGACGTTACGCTCTCGGTTTGACCGTACCGCAATCCTGACCCAGCCAGACTGCCCGGGTTTCCAGACTGCCCTTCTGGTTGATCCCGATGGCGTTGAAAGTACCGTTGGCGACGGTGGTGAACTCGCGGTCACTGAGGAACGTCGCAACACCGGTGCCTTGGGCTTTCGGGCAACTGAAGCGGAATTTCCACTGGTTGCCGACACGCTCGGTGATCTGCTGCTTGCAGCCCGACTGTGGATCCGCCAGTGGAATATCGTTGGTCGCCACCTGCTGCGGCGTCAGACAGGCGCGAATGCCCTTGCCGCCGATGTTGATCCCCTGCTTCTCCAGTTCAGCCCGTTGTTGCGGAGTGATCTGGCCCTGAATCTTGCCGAGGATCGACTGCACATCCATCACCTGATCATCGACCTTCACATTGCTCGACGTCATTTCCCACAACCCCGGCTGCAGCATTTGCGCCTGAGCAACCACCGGCAAGGCCAAACCCAGGCCCAGCGCCAAACCCAGCAGACGAACGTTCATTGAAAAACTCCTGATCAGTAGTGGCCGTTAGACGCCGGCCGCCTGTTTCGGTTCATGGCGGACACTGGCGACTTGAAAACAAATAGCGACAATCGCCCTGGAACATGGTCTGTTAAGCATTGAATCTTCAGGAGCAAGGTTGCCCCATGGATTATTTCGGACCGCACATCTTCGGTTACCTGATCGCCCTGATACACACCCTCGGCTCGATCGCTGCGATCCATGCCGTATTGACCGTACGCACGGCACAAGGCTCGATTGCCTGGGCGCTGTCGCTGATCTTCATTCCCTACCTCACCCTCATCCCGTATCTGGTGTTCGGCCGCAGCACCTTCGATGGCTACATCAAGGCCCGCCGCCAGGCCAACGAACAGATGCGCCAGGCGATTTCCGAACTCAACTGGCGGCCGTGGGTGGAAGAAGCCCTGACCGCCCGCGCCTCGAATGCGTATGACTCGTTGCGGGCGATGCCGAAACTGGGGCGCATGCCGTGCCTGGCCAACAATGAAGTGCGATTGCTGATCAACGGTGCCGCCACCTTCGAGGCGATTTTCCACGCAATCGACCAGGCGCGGGAAGCCGTGCTGATCCAGTTTTTTATCATTCACGACGATCGACTCGGTCAGCGCCTGCGTGACCTGTTGCTGAAAAAAGCGGCCGAAGGCGTGGTGATCCATTTGCTCTATGACCGCATCGGCAGCCACGCCCTGCCCCACAGCTACGTGCAGGCGCTGCGCGATGGCGGCGTCGAGGTCAAAGCATTCGCCACCCGCGGCGGCTGGCTCAATCGTTTCCAGGTGAATTTCCGCAACCACCGCAAGATCGTGGTGGTCGACGGGCTGATCGGGTTTGTCGGCGGCCACAACGTTGGCGACGAGTACATGGGTGAAAAACCACCGCTGGCACCGTGGCGCGATACCCACGTCCAGGTGCGCGGCCCGGTGGTCGCGTGCATGCAGGAGTCATTTGCCGAAGACTGGTTCTGGGCCGCGCGGTCATTGCCGCCGCTGATCCTGCCGGACGCCTACCCGGAGGACGGCGTACTTTGCCAATTACTCGCCAGTGGCCCGGCGGATGCCTACGAAACCTGCTCGCTGTTCTTCGTCGAAGCCATCCACGCCGCCACCGAGCGCGTGTGGATCACCAGCCCCTACTTCATTCCCGACGAAGCCGTGTTCGCCGCATTACGCCTCGCGGTATTGCGCGGGGTCGATGTGCGTCTGCTGCTGCCTTCGCGTCCCGACCACCGCATCGTCTACGCCGCATCCAGCCTGTACGCGTTCGAAGCGGTGCGCGCCGGCGTGCGGGTATTCCGCTATGAACCGGGATTCCTGCATCAAAAAGTGGTGTTGATCGACAGCGAAATCAGCGCCATCGGCAGCGCCAATCTGGACAACCGCTCGTTCCGGCTGAATTTCGAAGTGATGCTGCTGACCGTCGACAGCGAATTCGCCGCCAGCGTGGAACAGATGCTCAATGACGACTTCGCCCAAGCCTACGAGGTCGCCAAAGAAGAAAGCCGGGAGATCCATCGCCTGCAACAGGTCGGCATGCGGATCGCCCGGCTGATTTCACCGATTCTCTAGGTTCAAGGGTTGTAGATGTCGTCCCTGGTCCACGGCAGTTCATGGCTGCCGTCGGCATGGGCTTTCACGGCGAGAATCTGGTGCAGGTTGATCCAGCCGCGAGCGAATGCGTAAGCGCAGCCCGCCAGGTACAGACGCCAGATACGGAGCGCCTGCTCCGGCACCAGTTTCGCGGCGGCTTCAAGATTGTCCTCCAGCCGTTCGCTCCAGTGGTCCAGGGTGCGCGCGTAATGCAGGCGCAGACTTTCGACGTCGACAATCTCCAGACCCGCTTCGCTGATCTCGGCCGAGATCATCGCCAGGTGCGGCAGCTCGCCGTTGGGGAACACGTACTTCTCGATGAAATCCCCGGCACCGCGCCCCACCGGACGGCCATCGGTGTGCTTGGCGGTGATGCCGTGGTTCATCACCAGACCGCCCTCTTTCACCGCGCCGAACAGGGTTTTGCAGTATTCGGCGAGGTTGGCGTGGCCGACGTGTTCGAACATGCCGACGCTGACCACTTTGTCGAAACGCCCGTCCTGAGGCAGATCGCGGTAGTCAAGCAGCTGCAGTTCGACCTGGTCTTCCAGGCCTTCAACCTTGACCCGCTCACGAGCCAGCGCCAGTTGTTCCTTGCTCAGGGTGATACCGAAGACCTTGGCGCCGAACTCACGGGCGGCGTAACGCGCCAGACCGCCCCAGCCGCAACCGACGTCCAGCAGGTAATCACCCGGCTGCAAACGCAGCTTGCGACACAGGTGCCGGAACTTGGCCTGTTGCGCCTGCTCAAGGGTTTCGCTGCCGGTTTCGAAATACGCGCAGGAATACGCCATGTCGCTGTCCAGCCACAGCTGGTAGAACGCGTTGGACAGATCGTAGTGATAGGAGATGGCCTTGGCGTCGGTTTCCTTGTCGTGGAGCGTGCGCACCGGGTGACTGTCTTCGTCTTCATCGAGCAGCGCGGAGCTCAACTCATCGCACACCCGGATGACCTCGCTGATCGACCCTTCCAGTTCAAGTTTGCCCTCGACAAACGCCGCCCCCAGCGCGTCGAGGCTTGGATGGGTCAACTGGGACACCATCAACGGGTCCTTGACCACGATGGTGACGCTGGGCGTCGGGCCCAGATTGAATTCATGGCCGTCCCAGAGTCGCAGGCGAAGCGGAAGCTGCAGATTCTGTAAGGCCGGTGGAAGTTGCGCGAGCATGGAATATCCCCCTGGTTTCAGACGTCTGATCTGAGGGTAGACCATCCTTGAAAATTAGCAGGCTATCGATCTGATAGTCGCCGACTATCAGCCACAGCGGCTGTCACCGCGCGGTCATCCGTGTTTCAGTGCGCCTTCTCAAATGACTGCGAGAGCGGCGCACAGTTCGAAAAATGATCAGTCCGACGCTTTCAGTTTCAGCAGCGGCTCCTGAAAACGCAGCAGCCGGCCAGCATTGCCCAGCACCAGCAGCGTGCTCAGGTTGTGCAGCAATGCAGCGATCATCGCGCCCGCCGCACCGAGCCAGCCGAAGGCCGCGAATACCACGATGGCCAGCGTCCAGCCCAGACCGATGATCACGTTCACCTGCAAGGTTTTCCGGCACTGACGACTCAGGCGCACACAGGTGCCAAGCCGACGCAGGTCACTGCCGATCAGCACGATGTCGGCTGACGCCAACGCAATGTCCGCGCCGCCCGCGCCCATCGCCACCCCGACGACACCTGCTTTGAGCGCCAGCGAATCGTTGATCCCGTCGCCGACCACCATCGGCCGGAAGCCGTTATCGATTTCCTTGAGCACTCGGTTGAGTTTGTCTTCGGGCAACGCCTGGGCTTCTACTTCATGCAGGCCGACGTCCTTGGCCAGGGTTTGCGCAACGCTCTGCCGGTCACCGGTTAACAACAGTTGCCTCCCTAGCCCGAGGTCACGCAGCTCGCTCAACGCAAATCGCGCTTCCGGTTTGACGGTGTCGGCCAGCAACAGCCAGGCGAGAAATTCGCCATTCAATGCCAATCCGGCAAGCGGGCCATCGTGTTCGGGGATCGCGGTGGTCGGGATGCCCAACTGCGCAAACAGCTCCGGGCGCCCGAGTGCGGCCTCGCCTTGCGCGGTTTTGGCCACTACGCCCAACCCCTGCCGCTCATGAATATCGGTCAGCACCAACACCTCTTCCGCGCTGACCAGTCCGGCCAGGGCGCGGCTGACAGGATGGCTGCTCGCCGCGCCCAGGCTCGCGGCCAGTGCCATTACCGATCCGTGATCCGCTCGCGGGCTGCTGATCGACTGCAAGCGCAGCGTGCCGTAAGTCAGGGTGCCGGTCTTGTCGACGACCAGCGAAGTGAGATCGGCCAATTCCTCCAGGAACGCCGAACTGCGGATCAGAATCCCGTGCCGAGCGGCTACCGCCACTCCGGCAATCGCCGTGGCCGGCGCCGACAACACCAGCGCGCAAGGGCATGCCGCCACCAGCACCGCGAGCATCGCCTGTGCATCGTTGGTGATGAACCAGGTGACTGCCGCAAGCAACAACACCAGCACCATGTAACTGCCGGCATAGCGTTCGAGCAAACGGGTGATCGGCGGCTTGGAGCGTTCGGCGTTTTGCATCAGCGCGATGACCTTGCCGAGAGTCGACTCATCCCCGGTACGGGTCACTTCAATTCGCAGCAACCCGTCGAGGTTGATCGCGCCGCCGAACACTGCCATGCCGACAACCGCCTCCACCGGCACCGACTCACCGGTGATCGACGCCGTATCGAGGCTGGCCTGACCGGACACCACCCGACCGTCCGCCGGCACGCGATCGCCGGCGCGCACTTCAACTTTGTCGCCAGCCTTGAGCGCACCATTGTCGACTTCGATGACCGAGCCGTCCGCCTGCACCTTGCGCGCATGGCTGCGCGTCAGTTGGCCGAGGGCATGAATCGCTTCCTGGGAGCCGATCACACTGCGCTCTTCCAGCACATGGCCGAAGATCATGATGACCGGCAACAGCGCAGCGGTGAGCAGATCGCCCGTGGCCCAGGCCCCGATCATCGCCAGGGCGATCAATTGATCAGTGATGCCGTGCAGGCTCGGATAACGCAGGCTGAACCACGCAGAACGCATCACCGGCACCGCGACCAATAAAGAAGCAAATCCGAGCAACAACTGACTGACGCCGGTCTGTTCCGGCATCAACCAGCGCCAGATCAGTCCAAGACCAAGCAAGCCGAGGGCGAGCATCGCCAGGGTCAACTGGCGCGCGGCGCGGCGTTGTTCGGCCGAAGACAACAGGCTCGGAGCGGAGGTGGTGGCAGTCATTGGCTGGCTCCCTGAATGATCAGGCGTGAATCGTCTTTCGGATCGACCGTGGTCACCGAACCGGCCTGGCCGAGAATCTTTGGCATCCGCTCGCGGTACAGACGCAACAGCATTTGTGGGTCAGTGCCCTGCTGTTGCGCCTTGGCCAGACTCAGCACCGTCGCCGTGTCGGCGGAGGCTTTGGCCAGGCGCTCACCGGCCTGGGCGTGGGCGACTTGCAGCGTGCGGTCGGCCTGTTCGTTGGCAGACTGGGTCAGCTTTTCAGCGTCCGTGCGGGCATTGGCGACCGCCTTGTCGGCTTGCTGGCTGGCGGTGAGGACGGCGTTGAAAGCACTCACCGCCGGCTCCGGCAGGCTCGATTGCACATCGACCCGCGCCACTTCGATGCCGATGCCCTGACCGCTCGCCTTCAACTCGGCGAGACGTCGGTTGATGCCTTGCACCAGATCACCGCGCAACCGTTCGCGACGTTCGGCGGCCTGATTATCAGCACCGATCAACTCGGGCCGCGCCACCAGAATCGTGTCCAGATCCCGCGCAGCCGTCAGCGCAACCGCGCTTCGCGTCACCACTCGATCCAGTGCCGGCAAAACATGCTCGCCTTGCAGCACAAAGTCATAGGGATCGGTGACCTTGTAGAACACCCGCACATCCAGCTGCACAACGCCGGCATCACCGGTGAGCAGATAACCGGAACCGGCCAGCGCGTCACTCAGCGGTGTGGCGAAGGTGGCGACGCGATCCGCCCGCACGGCCTGATCACTGCGCAGCAGATTTTCCACCCGTCGCTCAATGACCCGATCCGCCGCCGGTAACAAAACCACCTGTTCAAACGGCTGCGGCCACGCCAATAGCAACCCGGCATTCTGAATGCGATCCAGCGCTCCGAAATGCAAAACCATCGCGCGATTTTGCGGGTCAATCTGCCGCACATTGGAAAATGCCCAGGCCAACGCCGCGAGCACGGTTACTGCGTACAGGGCGAAAAACGCCAGACGTCCCGCTTGAATCCAAGGACTGTTCAGCGAATGTGTTCCACGTGGAACTTCATTCATGGCTGCGTTCCGCTTTTGCTGTCGAGATTGGGCGGACCGTCGACCAACACCCGGAATGGCGCGGCGTCGGTGCGCAGGATCAGCTTGGTGTCTGGCGAAACGATGGTGCCCAGGGTGTCCAGTGAACGCAGCAAGTTGTACAGCTGCGGTGAACCGGCGTAAGCACGTCCGTAAATCTGCGCCGCTTCCACTCGCGATTGGGCTTCGATATCGGCGGCTTTCACCGTGGCATCGGCTTGCACGATTCGCGCATCGCGTTCGGCGGAGGAGCGGATTTGCGCCGCTTCACGCTTGCCGACGGCGGTGCGTTCGGTGGCGATGGTTTCACGCTCGGCACGCATCCGGTCAACCGTTGCATTCAAGGTCACCGATGGCAATGTCAGACGTTCGATGCCCACCTGCACCACGCGCACCCCGTAAGTGGCGAGCAGTTGCTGATCGATTTGCTGACGCAGCTGCGCTTCAAAATCGGCGATGCGAACCTGACTGGCATCGGTGTTCACCAGATTGGCCAGATCGAAACTGCTGGCCGTGGTTTCCAGCGCCGAGCCGACAAACGTCCGAATCTGCCGCGCCGCTTCGTCCGGCTGGTTCTGCACGGCGCGCATGAAGCGCTGCACGTTGTCGGGGTCGCCTTGTACCTGCCAGGCGACGTACGCCTGAACGATGATGCGCAAACCATCGCGGGTGCCGACGTCCTGCAAGCCGCTGGAGGTCGTGCGCAAACGCAGGTCTACCGGAATCGCCGCTTCGAACGGTGCCGGCCAGCGCCAACTCAGACCCGGTTCCAGCAACACGCGGGACGGGTTGCCAAACCGCGTGATGACCGTGGCTTCACCGGAGCGCACTTGCACCAGGCTTGCCGCCGCGATGGCAAAGGCCACCAGTAACGCTGCCCAACCCATGCGTTTCCAGGGAAAAGGCCCCGCCTCTTCCGGCGCGCCGTGGTGATGGTGATGATGCCCGTGATGGTGATGACCGCCGCCATGAGCATGATCGTGGCCGCTGTGGTCATGGTGATCGTGAGTGTGCGACTGGCTCAATGGGTGGCTCCTGGCTGAGCGGTGGTGCGCGCCGGGTCTGCCGGCAGCGTGAACGTACGCAGATCGATGGTCGGCGCATTACTGCTGCCGCCCAGGCGATGGTCGAGTACCAACAGTTTGGCTTTGCTCAAACCCTGGCTGAGTTGGCTGAGGTATTGCTCCAGCACGAAGGCTTGGCCGGCGCTGGCGTAGGCCTTTTGTTCGGCGCTGAATTTCAGGTCCGCCGCCCGGGCGGTGGCATTGATTTCGTGGGCGTTGGCAGTGGCCTGATCCCGAGCGAGACTGGCCTGCAATTGCGCCTGGTTACTCGCTTCGGCTGCGGCGCCGCGCTCGCGGGAGATCAATGCCTGAGCGCCGATCTGTGCCGCTTGCACGCTGTGATAGGCATTGGCCGCCCCTGCCGGCGGGTGAATCGCTTCGACCACCGTGGCGAGAATTTCCACGCCGCTGTCGAGTTTCTGCAGATCGCCTTGCACGGCGCGGCCGATTTCTTCGGCGAGCCCGGTCCTGTCCTCGCCAAGCAATCCGTCGAGAGTACGCGAGGCAAAGTCATGCACCAGAATCCGGCTGGCGGTGCTGCGGATCAGCGTCGGCACATCGGCGCTGTTGTAGGTGGCGGCAAGCGCGGCTTGATCGCTCAGGCCGATGCGGTAGACGAAGCGCACATCCATGTTGACGATCTGAAAGCTCTGCTGATCGCCACGGCTGCTGGCGATAACCTGAGACTTGTCGTTGACGTGGCTGGCGTCCCACAAACGATTCGCGGTGAGAGGCGCCGGCCCTTCTGCCGGGTCCAACTGCGCGGGCGTCGGGTTCTCGCCGACGCTGGTCGCCAGTTCGTGCACAACACCATTTTCAACATTCAGCACGCGCCCCAGCGGCCAGGGTAAACCGGCGTGCAAACCCGGACCGAAAACCTGCACCGGTTTGCCGAAGCGCTCGTAGATGCCACGGCTTTGCAGCGGAATTTCGTGAAGGCCGGTGAGCAGCCAACCGACCGCTGCCACCAGCAGCAACACCGGTAAGAAAGCGCGACGCATGTAACTGAAGGCCCAGATCTGACGCAGATCGATGCCGAAACGGTTGTGCAATTCGTGCTGCAATGCGAGCAACGGTTGTGGCGGCCAGCGCAGCAAATCGGCGACGAAACTGCGCGCCAGCAATGCCGGTTCGAGTTGTTCGCGGCGCGGGCTGAACAGCGACAGCAGCGCACGCAGCAGTAATTCCAGGGCAACCAGTCCCGGCAGAATGCCGATCAACACTGCCAGACGCACCGGCCAGATTGCACTCTCACTGGCGAAAAGCAGGCACAACGCGCCCAACACCAGACTGATGATCGCCACTCGCGTCAGTTGCGCCAGCGCTCCGGCCTCGGGCCATTGCGCCGGGTTTTCCTGCGCCAGTTGCCGCTCCAGCACCAGCAGAGCGAATGCCAGCAGCAAAGCGATGGCCGCGCCAACCGTGGCAGACAAGCCCACAACCGCCGCCGGCAACGCCAGATTCCATATTTGCTCGATGCTCAACAGCACCAGCACCGACCACCCGCCCAACCACAATGTGGCCGCGCCAATCTGCCTGAGCAGGTGCAGACTGCGCTGGCTCATGCGATCCAGCAGGCGCTCGTACCAGCCTTCCGGCGCTGGTTCCTCAGCAGCCGTCACCGGCACGACGGGATTGATCACCCGCGCCCGCCAGCGCGTCACCCACCACGCCGATTGCAACCCGGCCACCAGCACCAGCAACGCCGCGCTCTGATTGACCAGCAATGCGGGCCACAGCGATTGCGGCGCAAACAGGCCGACGAAAAATGCCAGCCCCCATCCCGCCCCGGCCAACACGCCCAGACCGATCGCCAGGCGACGCAAACGCCGGCCCTGCGTCGCCGCTTGCTGAAAGCGCGGCATCGCGGTCACCGGCGTGCCTTCATCCAGATCGACTTGCATATCCCCCCAAAACCCTTGGCTTTCCACACATATCGTTACGATATAACGAAAGTCGTGAAATATTTGTACTCATTTGCGCCATTCAAAGATGCGCAACCTGTCGCTTGCCTGAAGCCTTGACCGAAATGTCTGGAAACGCACATATTACGTTCGTAATTTTCAGTGCGAACTACTTTTACCGATCCGCATCCTTAAGCCAGGAGTGAGAGCATGAGCAACTATGACGTGGTGATTCTGGGCGGCGGCCCCGGCGGTTATAACGCAGCGATCCGCGCCGGCCAGCTGGGCCTCAAGGCCGCGTGTGTCGAGGGCCGCGCCACGCTGGGTGGCACCTGCCTGAACGTCGGCTGCATGCCGTCAAAGGCGCTTTTGCACGCGTCCGAGATGTACGAAGCGGCACAGGGTGCGGAGTTCGCCAACCTCGGCATCGAGGTCAAACCCACGCTCAACCTTGCGCAAATGATGAAGCAGAAAGACGAAAGCGTGAGCGGCCTGACCAAAGGCATCGAATTTCTGTTCCGCAAAAACAAAGTCGACTGGATCAAGGGCTGGGGCCATATCGACGGCCCCGGAAAAGTCAGCGTGACCGGCGATCAGGGCAGCCGGATCGAGCTCACCGCCAAGGACATCGTCATCGCCACCGGCTCCGAGCCCACTCCCCTGCCCGGTGTGGAGATCGACAATAAGCGCATCCTCGACTCAACCGGCGCGCTGTCCCTGAATGAAGTACCCAAACATCTGGTAGTGATCGGCGCGGGCGTGATCGGCCTCGAACTTGGCTCGGTCTGGCGCCGGCTCGGCGCGCAGGTAACCGTGGTGGAATACTTGGACCGCATCTGCCCCGGCGTCGACGGCGAAGCCGGCAAAACCCTGCAACGCTCGCTGAGCAAACAGGGCATCAGCTTCAAGCTGAGCTCGAAAGTGACCAGCGCCACCTCCTCGGCCACTGGCGTACAGCTCAGTGTCGAACCCGCCGCTGGCGGCAGCGCGGAAATCCTCGAAGCCGATTACGTGCTGGTGGCCATTGGTCGGCGTCCGTACACCCAGGGCCTGGGCCTGGAAAATGTCGGCCTGAGCACCGACAAACGCGGCATGCTCGCCAATAAACAGCATCGCACCGAAGCACCCGGCGTGTGGGTGATTGGCGACGTGACGTCCGGGCCGATGCTCGCGCACAAGGCCGAAGACGAAGCCATGGCCTGCATCGAGCAGATCGTCGGCAAGGCCGGCGAGGTCAATTACGACCTGATCCCCAACGTGATCTACACCCGCCCGGAACTGGCCAGCGTCGGCAAGACCGAAGAGCAGCTGAAGGCCGAAGGCCGGGCGTACAAGGTCGGCAAATTCCCGTTCACCGCCAACAGCCGGGCGAAGATCAATCACGAGACCGAGGGCTTTGCCAAGGTCATCGCCGATGAGCGCACCGACGAAGTCCTCGGCGTGCATCTGGTCGGGCCGAGCGTCAGTGAAATGATCGGTGAGTTCTGCGTGGCCATGGAATTCAGCGCCTCGGCCGAAGACATCGCGCTGACCTGTCACCCGCATCCAACCCGCTCCGAAGCGTTGCGTCAGGCGGCAATGAATGTCGAGGGGATGGCGACGCAGATGTAAGCACTGTGCGAATACTTCCCGCGCAATGCGGGAAGTATCAGGACGGCAGATGCCCCAGCGGTAACGCGCCGGGCGTCTTCACTGTGTGGATCGCAAAATTGCTGCGGATATCGCTCACCCCCGGCAGCTTCAACAGACATCCGGTGAGGAAGCGGTCATAAGCGCGCAGGTCCGGCACCACCACTTGCAGCAGAAAGTCTGATTCTCCGGACACCAGGAACGCCGAAATCACCTCCGGCAACGCCGTCACCGCCCGGTGGAACGCCTCAGCCTGTTCATCGTTGTGGCGCTCGACCTTGACCCCGACAAACACCGTCAGCCCCAACCCCACTTCATCACGATCCAGATTGGCCTGATAACCGCGAATGACTCCGGCCTCTTCGAGCATGCGCACCCGGCGCAGGCACGGCGATGCCGACAGACCGATTTCATCAGCCAACTGCACATTGCTAAGGCGCCCGTCCCGTTGCAGCGCGGCGAGAATCTTGCGGTCGAAGGCATCCAGTTTCATGGTTGGCAGATCCTGATGGTTTAGGCGGTGAAAGTGTGCAGATTATGCCAATTCATCCGCCCTTAGAAGCTGATTACGCAACCACCTGCCCTGCCCTTCGGCCCTAGACTGAGGCGACCGAATCGACAACGAGAGGGGTGCGACATGGCGAGTCTCTGGCTGTTTTTCCTGGCGTTGGGGGTGGTCTATCTGCTGCCCGGCCCGGACATGATCCTGCTGTTGCAGACCGGCGCCCGCCAGGGACGCGGCGCAGCGCTGGCCACAGCGATGGGCCTGGCGATTGCCCGAGGTTGCCACGTCGCGTTGGCGGCGTTGGGTTTGGCGGCGCTGTTCAAGGCGGCGCCGTGGACGTTCGATGCCGTGCGGATCGCCGGGGCGGCGTACTTGCTGTGGATCGGCGTTCAATGTCTGCGCACCACGCTGTTGCCGGATCTGAACGCCGACACCGTAACGGACAGTCATGCGCAGTGGTACGCAGCCATCCGTCGCGGCCTGCTGACCAATCTGCTCAACCCGAAAGCGTTGCTGTTCTGTTCGGTGCTGCTGCCGCAATTTATCGTGGCGAATGGCGCACCGGTGCTGACGCAGTTTGCGCTGCTCGGCGCGATCCTGGTGGGCGCAGGTCTGCTGTTCGACAGCGCCTACGCCCTGACCGGCGCCGCGCTGGGCCGCTGGCTGAAACACAGCCCGACAGCCCAGCGAGTGCAACAGTGGCTGTTCGGCAGCCTGTTGATCGGCTTCGCCGTTCGCCTGACGTTTGTCCAGCAGGCTTAAGGTTTGCGGGCCTTGCGTTGGCGGCGAGCAATCAGCAACAACGCCACGGCAGTGAAGGCCACAATCGCGCCGATCTGGACCGGCCACTTGTACGGCCGCAGTGTCGAACGCACCGAATCGGTCACCTGAGTGACGTAGCGTTTGTCGGCGTTTTCGAAGTCCGGATAAGGACATTGATGGCCGAAATCCACGGCCCACGGTACGTACGGCCCTTCGTCGACATAACGTTTGTACAAGGCGCTCTGCTCTTCCAGGCTGCTGTTCCAGCCCGCCGCCGAGCACAATACGGCGGCGAATGCCTGACTGGTGTGCGGCAGATTATCCGCCGCACGACTGGCCAGCGCCGTCGCGACGAACCGATAGTGATAACGCTCATCCGGCTGCGCCTCACTGGCTTTCTGACGTTGCACTTCGGCTTCGCTCACCAGCGGCCCGACTTTGAGCCCGGCATTTTCCAGGCTGTAGTTGCCGCCGAAGGTCGCGTAATCCGGGGCCATTTCGTAGCCCAGAATGTCCATGCCCCACTCACGGGCCGTCCACGCGGCATTGAACAGCGCGCTGGCACGCTTGGTCGGCCACCATGCCGAATCCGCCTTCAGGCGTTGCTCACCATAGAGCCGGGCCTTGTTCTGCAGATCGGCGCTGTCGAAATAGCCGACCGCCTCTTCATAACGCCCCTCACGCAGCAACCGCCGCCCCAGCAGATTGCGCAGGCTTGCGGCCACCGGCAGCGGCACGTAATTGTCGCGATCCTGCTGGCTCAGCGCGGGCGGTGCCGGAACATTGGTATCGACGTAGTTTTTCAGTTCTTCGACCGTCAGCACCCGCTCGGCCACGGTCGCGGCGTCGAACCAGTAAATATTCCGGCTGCGATACAACTGGTCAAAAGCCTGCAGATACTCGCCACGTTGCAGCGCGAGAATCGCGCTTTCACCCTCGACCCGGCACTTGGGCTGCACGCTTTCGAGATTCCAGTCGGCGGTGCGCCGCTCACCCCAGGATTCGTCCTGCGGGAACGCTTGCGCGGCTTTTGCGTAGGCCGCAGCTGCTGCGTTCCTGTCGCCGTCGCGCACCGCCAGTTTTGCCCGCAACCACCACGCCAGGCCACTGTCGCCAGCGTGTTCGAGGAACGCCTTGGCGCTGGCGTAATCGCCCTGTTGGTAATTCATCGCCGCCAATCGATCAGCGTTGTCGAGGCTGCCGCGCGTGCTCGCTTGCAGGGCCTTGACCAGCTTCTTCTCGTTCGGCGGCTCATCGCCAAACGACCAGCCCATCCGGCTGATGAGCGAGGCGGTCACCAGTTGCTGCACCGCTTCGCCGCGCAGCAATTTCGCCAGCCGGTCTTCGGGCTCCTCGGCCAGCTCGTTCATCAATTGTTTGAGCGAGGTGTAACCGACGTTCGAGCCGTGCAGGTTCTGCGCGGCATAGAGCTTGATGGCATTGTTCCAGTCACCTGCCGTGCGCAGCGCTCGCGCCTCTTCGCCGAGGCTGGCCACGCCGAGTTCCAGCGGATCGCTGAAACCGTCGATGCTCAATTGCCGGGTCTGGCGGAAGGCTTCGATGGCGTTCTCCAAAGCTAGTAGCGCATCCCCGGCTTCGCTGCTCATGGCAAAGAATGCCCGGCCCAGTGAATAAGCCGCCCAAGTGCTGCGCAACGCGCGCTGATCGGCCGGCAGCGCCAGCAACTGACGGAAATACTCGACAGCCAGTTGATGGTCACCGGCGCCGAACGCCACGGCGCCCGCCACATATAGACGCAGTTCCGCCGGCAGGCTCGCGCCCTGCATGTCGACCTGACGCGCATCGGTCAGGCTGCGCAGTCGTTTGACCAGTGCCTGCTGTTCAGGTGTCAGACCGATCTGCTCGGCCTTGTTGCGCACCTCGGCGGGTTCTGGCGCCTCGGCGTAGATGTCATCCGGATTATGGGTGGCGGCGGTGACGTTCTTCAGCCCGGCAATGGTTTTGCCGAGACGACTGATCTCGAACCTGAAGTTGCCCTCCGGCAGTTCCGCCAGCGATTGCCCGCGATCGTCGAGCAGACGCATCGGGAAATCAGGGCCGCAGGCCAGGGCCGATCCCAGCGGCAGGCTGAGACTCAGACAAAGCAGATGGCGGGGCCAGTTACGGGTCAACATGCGAACCTCCTTGATCAATATTTGCGCAGCGTGCCCAACCGATCGCCCGCTGCCCGCCCGCCGGCAATCGGCCGTCGCGCAGGCGGGTGAAGGTAAGCAGATCCGCCGTCTGTTGCAACGTGTAACCGGCGAGCGCATCAGCCCCTTCACAGCCCCGGGCCTTGATGGTGATGCGGGCGGGCCAGGCGCTGTCGAGGTTACCGACGTTACGCAAGGTGATGTCATTCACATCGTTCTGTTCGGTGAACACCAAGCCGAGCTGGCTGTTCAATGCATCGCCTCGGGCGACCGCACGCAGCGTGCTCAGACTCCAGGCTCTGCGGTCGTTGGCCAACGGCAGGCGAAACCAGATCAGACCGGCCAGATGCGCCGGGCGATCCTCGCGTAATACTTTGGCCAACCGGCCCAACTGTTGTGGATCGGCCAGCAATTCGCGTCGCTGGCCGCCACGTTCGAGCGGCACTTCACTTTCCACCACGGTGCTATCGGTATTCGCCAGCAACGCCACGCCGTAGGCCGGCAGCGCCAGATAAAACGGCTTGTTGGTCACCCGCGCCCAGGCCTTGGCCCAGCGCTGCGCCTGCTCGGGATCGAACAGACCGTGACGCGGATCGCTGACGGCGTGCACCTGCAACACGCTGCTGTCGACGGTCGCCAACAGCGCCGGCAATTGCGGGCTGTCGAGCCAGGCGGGCAATGCGGTGATGCTCAGGGGCAGGCTGGCCGGCAATGCGCCGCGCAAGTGGGTGAGGAATTCGATGTAAGCGGGCAGTCGGGCACTGCCGGCGTCATGGTCGATCTCGACGCCGCTCAGGTTCAGCCCCTGCCCTTGCCAGTCGGCAAGTACTTGAAGGATTTGCGCAGTGACCGCTTGCGGGTCGAGCGCCTTGAGCTGGCCGTCGAGACGAATTACTGCGATCAACGGCCGGGCATCGCGTTTCAGCAGTGCGGTATCGATTCGTGCCCGACTCCATCCCGCATTCGGGAAAGCCTGCAGCGCCAATACCCGCAACGTCGAAAAGTCACTGCGACTGTCGTTCAGGGCAGGTTCATGGGCCGGCGTCCATTGCCGTTGCCAGACATAAAGCTGCTGATCGAGCGGCGCTGCGTCCTGCCGTTCACAAGCACACAGCAACAACACAGCCACCACGGCTGAACACCCGATGATAAAGCGCATACCTTGCAGATCCCTGAGACATCAGGCTGCAAGGTTACACAAAAGCGCTCAGGGCTTGCGGGCGATGATGACCTGACTCTTGGCCACCACCGCATCCAGCGCCTGCTTGATCTGCGCGCCGCGCGGCGAGTCCAGCACCGCTTGCCAGGTCTCGGCCCAGTGATTGAGCAGCGGATGATCCGGATTGCTGAATTCGACCTTGGCTTCCCAGAACAGCAACATCCACATCGACCAGTAAAAGCCGTACTGGCTGTGACTGATGATCTCGAGCCCCGCCTCGCTGACCATCGCCTTGAACTGTTCCTCACTGATGATGCGAATGTGGTTGGGCTTCTGGAAATACTCCGGTGCGGCGATGTCCTTTTGCAGGTCCTCGGAGCTGGGGTGCGGCACGCTGAGCAAATACAGCGCGCCCGACTGGCCGACCCGCACCAGTTCGGCAAGGAACTGCGCCGGGTCGTCGACGTGCTCGATGACTTCAGTGGACACCACGCGAGTGGCGGTGCCATCGGCGATCGGCAGCGGATTGCAATCGGTCACATGGCATTCGACGCCACGCGCCGGCGTATCGCTCAGGCGCTTACGGGTCGCTTCGACCTTGGCGCCGTCGATGTCGGCAATGATGATCTTCGCCCCGCGCATGCCGCAGAAATGCACGTTGCCACCGTCTCCGCAGCCAACGTCCAGCAAGGTGTCGTCGGCGGTCACCGGAAAGTCTTTGAACAGCTCACCGGTTTCCTGATTGAACCAGCCGCTGAGCATCGCATCGTGCAGGCCGAGCATATATGGGTCTACCTTGTCGGCGACCGGTGCGACAGCTTGTACGGGGGCCGGAGCCGCCGTGAGTTTTTTCAAAAGGCTCAGCATGAGGTGGCTCCAGAGGACGAGACGACGGTTCGCGAAGTGCCGAGGCGTTTCACCAGCGTGGCGCCTCGATTGCGCATGGGCATTTCGATAAAGCGGTAGTTGAGTTCGCTGAGCAGAACGATCAGGCCACCGGCGATCAGCAGCGTCACGATCGGATGCCCTGCCGGGCTCGGCAGACCGGCGCTCTGCAAACGGAAGGTCATTTCCCGCACCAGTTGATAGGCCGGGATGTGGATCAGGTAAATGCCGTAGGAGCGGCTGCCGATCCATGCCATCAGCCGTTGCAGGCCACCGGCCGGCAACAGGTAATTGCGATCGTACGAGGCGATCCACACCAGCACGGCGCTGAGCACGGCGATAGACCCGATGCGGTAGCCGGCAAAGGTGAAACGGTCGGTAGCCATGAAGCTCAGCAGCGCTCCGAGACCGATCAGCGCGGACAATCCGGCCCACGGCCGACGCAGGAATACGGGCTCCCAACGGCGGTAACCCGGCTGCACGCTCCCTATCGCCAACAGCACACCCAGCGCCAGCGCGTCGGTACGGATCACCATCAGCAGTGGCGTACGCACGGTGAACAATTGCACCGCTACAAGTGCCAGCAATGCCCACACCAGATGCTTGCGGCACAGCAGGATCAATAGCGGAAACAACAGGTAGAACTGCTCCTCCAGCGCCAGACTCCAGTAGACGAAACTGCTGCCGTATTCGTAATGAAAGAACGCATCGGCAAAGCGGAAGTTGGCGTACTGAAGCACGCCTGCCAGGGTGGCCTGAACGTTGGCCGACCATGTGCCGAATGCCCCCGAACGGTTGAGAAACACACACGCCAGCAGCATCAGCGCCAGCCACAGCCAGGCCGACGGCAAGAGGCGAAAGACCCGGCGCAGCCAGAAATTGCGCGTCTGCTCCCAGTATTCCTGGCGATTGCTGCAACCGCGCAGCGCCGGGATCAGGCTGCGGGCGATAACAAACCCGGAGATGGCAAAAAACAGGTCGACGCCCCACCACGGTTGCGCTACGGCATGGATCCTTTCAAGCAGCGGTACCGGGTCGGTGAACAGGCTGCCCTGCAAGTGATGAAACAACACGCCGAGTACCGCGACAGCTCGCAAGACTTCGATGTCCATGATCCGTTTGCCGCTCATGACACACGTCCTGTATCAATCGGTTTGCGGGCGATGATCACCTGACTCTTGGGCATGAACCGGTCGAGCATCTGTTTGATCGCCAATCCATCGGGCTGCGCCAGCAAGTCCTGCCAGGTCCTGGCCCAACTCTCCATCAACGGTGGATACGGTGCCTGGATCCGGTCGCGCACGGCACCGTCGAGGTCACGTCCGGCAGCCCGTTCGCTGGCCCAGAAAAAGATCATACCCATCACCCAGAAAAAACCCGTGGCCTGACGATGCTCGATCACCAGACCGGCATCCTCCACCAGGGCCGCGAAGCGCTCCGGGGTGAAGATCTGCACATGATTGGGTGACTGGTAATAACCCGCCGGAGCGATGCCTTGCTGCAAATGCTCGCCTACCGGTGCCGGCACACTGAGCAGATACAACGCGCCGGGACGGCCCATGCGCACCAGTTCGGCCATGAACGGCTCGGGCTGGTCGATGTGCTCCAGCACTTCCATGCACACGACCTTGCTCGCACAGCCGTCGCTCAACGGCAGTGGCAGACTGTTGCTGACCAGACCGAGGCTGGCCTTGCGGCTCTGCGCTTCGACTTGCCGGGCGAGGTCGCGCACCTTGTCGTGCTCGCTGTCGGTGAAGATCACCGAGGCGCCTTGGCGCACGGCGAACAATGTCGCCACGCCCTCGCCACAACCCACATCGAGCAAAGTGTCGCCGGCATCGATGACAAAGCCCTTGAGCAGCTCGCCACTGTCGCCGTGAAACCAGCCGTCGAGCATGGCATCGCGCAGGCCGACGTCTCGCGGCGAAACACTGGCGGCCAGCGGTTCAGGCGCAGCAACCAGCGAAGAGTCCGGCACCGATCGCGCAACCGGACGCAAACGCCTCAGCAATGCGCGGATCATGTGCCTGTGGCTTCCGTTGCAGCGACAGCGCGAGATTCCTGCACTTGAGCAAGGAAATCACGCAAACGCTGCTCGGCCACCGCCTGACTGCAGAACGCCTGGAGACTGGAAACGGCCTGCGCCGACATTTGCGCATAACGCCCGGGATCGTTCTTCGCCACCTCATAGCTGTTGCGATAGGCCACACAGACCGACGCCCAGTTGGTCATGTAGCGCAATGTGCGGAACGCCTTGCGCGGATCGTGCGGCCAAGCGGTGAGTTCATCGGTGGACTCGACCAGAAACGCGTTGTCGGTGCTCAGGTAATCGATCATTGCCGTGGTGCGCGGCGCCACCGCTGGTTTGCCGCAGGACATGAATTCCATCAGCGGCAGGCACTGGCCCTCGCCGTAGGAAGTGTTCACCACGTATCGGGTGGCCTGCACCAGACGCTCGTAGTCCGCGTCCGCGAGGTAGCCATAAATCAGCACGATGCGGCAGCGGTAGGACTGGTTTTTGTACAGGTGATGAAGAATGTCGCCGAGCGCCTCTTCGGCATCGTGATGCGTGAGCTTGAGCACCAGCGTCGCGTCTTCGATGTCGCGGAACGTCACGCAGAATGCACTGAGCATGTCTTCCCAGTTCTTGCGTCCGTCACCGGGATTGAACACCGATGTGTAGACGACACCGTCCAGCAGCAGCTCCTGCTCGCGCACCGGCGCCTGGAAATCGATGCCCTCGCCACGGCGCAAGTGTTTCGGGCCGAACGCGTCGAGATTGAGCTGACGACTGTCGGCGACCAAACCCTTGATCGTCAGTCGAACCGGTCCTGTCGAGGGCTGCCCCTGAGGCTGCGTGCCGCGGGCCGCGAAGCGATCCCACACCGGCGCCGGCACCGCGACAATCGGGTAATCGGCACCCATGGCTTCGCGCACCGCATTGACCGTGTAGCTGGAATGAGTGATCGCCGCACCACAGGCCTGGAGCACCATGCGCCAGTCATTGCGCGGCTCGTTGTCGAAGGGTTCGTTGGGAATGGTGCTGAATTCCCAGGCGAATACCGGCAGCGTCGGGCATGCCAGATGAGTCGGCGTGCGGTGCGGCGGCGAGAACGACAGAAACACGCACGGCTCGCCACGGGACAGGCATTCCAGATACAGCGCATCGACTTCGCGCACCGGGTCGACGACTTCCACCACACGCCCAAGGCGTTCGAGCACCGGTCGGTATTCCTTGAGCACGAAGTAATAGCTGTACTCCGACCGCCCCAGGTTCTGCGCGATGGTGTGCTGGTTGGTTTCCGAGTGAATGATGATCAGCATGAGGCGTTATCCGTCACGGGGGCGGCATCGGCAGCCAGCGGCACGAGACCGAAAAAGTCCGCCATGCGCCGTTGCACCGGAGCGAACGCGCAGTAGTCGTGCATGCGTTCGACAGCAGCGGCGGACATGCGCGCGTAATCCTGCGGCTGCGACTTGGCCATCCGGTAACTGTTCTCATAGGCGCGTTTGAGCGAAGCCCAGTCGGGCCGATAGCGCAGGGTGCGGTAGATGATTCGGGTGTCCTGGGGCCAGATCGTCAGCTCTTCGCTGGACTGCACGACGAAGGCCACCGTGTCGTCGATGTAGTCTTCCATCGCCGTATGGTCCGGGGCGATCACCGGTTTGCCGCTGGACATGAACTCCATCAGCGGCAGGCACAAGCCCTCACAACGTGAGGCGTTGACGTAAAAACTGGCAGCCCGGTAAAGCCGCGCGTATTGCTCGTCGTCCAGATAACCGTGCATCACCAGCACCCGGCAGGCGAACGGTGTCAATTGCGCGAGCAAGGTCATCAGTTCGCTGTAGTAGGACGCCAGATCGTTCTGGGTAATCTTCAGCACCAGGGTCGCGTCAGGCGTTTCGCGAAAGGCCCAGCAGAACGCGGTGATCAGATGGTGCCAGTTCTTGCGGCCGTCTTTGGGGTTGAACACAGTGACATAGACCACGCCTTCCACCGCAGCCTCGACTACCGAAGAGGTATCCGGCAAATCCAGCGGAGGTGGCTCGGCCACAGCCACCGCATGCGGCGCGGCGATGGCCGGGAAACGTTTTTCAAGCCAGGCGTGTGCGCTGTCCGACAGCAGATCCTGCACACCTTCCCAGTACCAGTTGTGCAGGTATTTCACCCGTTCTTCACCCGCGTCCAGCATCCACAGGCGCAGATAATGACGGGCAATGACCAGGCGCCGTTTGACCGTCAGCGGTGGCGGGCGCAGAGCCTCGATTTCAGCCAGTTGCTCGGCAGTCAGCGGTTTTGGCAGCAAGTCATCGGCAGACAGTCCCAGCGTGCGGCTGTCGAAAATGCAGCCCTTGATTGCCAGGGTCGCGCCGGTATTGATCGGCGCACTGGCAGGCTGCTCACGAATGGCGGCGAAGTTTTCCCACAAGGGTGTCGGCAGCACGAGTACCGGAAAGTCTTCGCCCATGGCGCGGCGGATCGCGCGGGCGGTATGGCTCGACAGCGTAATCACCCGTCCCTGTCGTGCGAGCATCTGCGTCCAGTCGTGACGCGGATCGTCATCCCACGACTCATCAGGGATTGAATCGAACTCCCATGCGATCACGCAGATCGTCGGACATTCAAGGTCGGTCGGCGTATTTTGTGGAGGCGTGAAGGACAGGAAAACGCTGCTTTCCCCGGCGCCGAGCAGTGTTCGATAGAGTGGATCGACCTCGGTGCGGCTGGACACCACATGCACCCGCCCCAGGCTTTCCAGCACCGGGCGATAGGCCTTGAGCACAAAGTAGTAGCTGTATTCGGGACGCCCGAGACTCTGGCTGATGGAGCGGTCGTTGACATCCGAGTAGAGAATGAAATTCATGGCATCCCACGGTGAAACCACCATCCCGGCCGCTTCACGCTATGACGGCCAGGCGTCGGATCGAACCGGTATCAGCGGTGTTCGTCCTGCGTCATCGGGCACGTCTCTGTTCTTGTTTTAATGTTCGGTTTTACCCTGTCGCACGATCCTTGCGAAATGCCGCAGGAGATCGCGCCGAGGGGCATTCTAAACACATCCCCCAAGGATTCGGGAACCGCCCGGCGAGAAAAACCCGACTACTCTGACGAGAACTGACCAGTCACGATTTGCCCGGTTGAAATTGCTGCGCAATTGGCACAGATTGGCAACCAAACAAATACAACAACGACTTCACCCGTCTTCTGACATGGTTTTTCTCTTGGTCTGACAGACATCCCCTTAAAGCCTGTGGGAAGAGGTGAAAGTTAAAGACCGAGGGGTCGCTGTTTGAAAAAGAGTCTGTTCATCACGGGCCTCAGCGGGTTCGTAGGACAACACATCCAGTCACGTCTGCATGGGGAAGACGCGTCGTGGCAACTGCTGCCTGCCACCTCTGCCTATGACCTGACAAAACCGGACAGCCTCATCGATCTGTGGCCGCAGCTGCCCGATGCGGTCATTCACCTGGCTGGCCAGACCTTTGTCCCCGAAGCTTTCCGCGACCCGGCACGTACGATCGACATCAACCTGCTCGGCACCCTGAACCTGTTGCAGGCACTCAAGACCCGTGGCTTCAAGGGCACGTTCCTGTATGTCAGCTCGGGCGACGTCTACGGCCAGGTTGAAGAAGCCGCACTGCCGATCACCGAACAACAACCGCCCTGCCCGCGCAATCCTTATGCCGTGAGCAAGCTGTCGGCCGAATTCCTCAGCCTGCAATGGGGACTGAGCGAAGGCTGGCCGGTGCTGGTGGCGCGTCCGTTCAACCACATCGGCACCGGGCAGAAGGACAGCTTCGTCATCGCCAGCGCCGCGCGGCAGATCAATCGCATCAAGCAAGGGCTGCAGGCACCGCAGCTGGAAGTCGGTGACATCGATGTCACCCGCGACTTCCTTGATGTCGGCGACGTGGTCTCGGCCTATTTCGCGCTGCTGGAAAAAGGCACGCCGGGGCAGGTCTACAACATTTGCTCCGGACATGAGCAAAGCATCCGCAGCCTCATCGAACAGCTGGGCGATCTGGCCGAGGTCGAGTTGCAACTGGTTCAGGATCCGGCACGCATGCGCCGCGCCGATCAGCGTCGCGTCTGCGGCAGCCATCAACGGCTGGCCCGGACCACAGGATGGACGCCGCAAATCACTACACAACAATCCCTGCGGGCGATCCTGTCCGACTGGGAGACGCGAGTACGACAAGAATGACAAAAAGTGCATTGATCACAGGGATCACCGGCCAGGACGGCGCCTATCTGGCCAGACTGCTGCTCGACAAGGGCTACAAGGTTCACGGCCTGGTGGCACGGCGCAGCAGCGACTCACGCTGGCGCCTGCGCGAGATGGGCGTTGAAGCCGATATCGTTTACCTGGACGGCGACATGGCCGACGCCTGCTCGGTGCAGCGTGCGGTGATCAAATCGGCACCGGACGAGGTGTACAACCTGGCGGCCCAGAGCTTCGTCGCTGCCTCCTGGGATCAACCGGTGACCACCGGCATCGTCGATGGCCTGGGCGTGACTCACCTGCTCGAAGCGATCCGTCAGTTCAGTCCGCACACGCGTTTTTATCAGGCATCCACCAGCGAGATGTTTGGCCTGATCCAGGCCGAGCAGCAGGACGAAAACACCCCGTTCTACCCGCGCAGCCCTTACGGCGTGGCCAAACTCTACGGCCACTGGATCACCGTCAACTACCGCGAAAGTTTCAATCTGCACGCCAGCAGCGGCATCCTGTTCAACCATGAATCGCCACTGCGCGGCATCGAATTCGTGACCCGCAAGGTCACCGACGCGGCCGCCCGCATCAAGCAGGGCAAACAGCAGGAGCTGGCCCTGGGCAACATCGACGCCAAGCGCGACTGGGGCTTCGCCGGTGACTACGTCGAGGCCATGTGGCTGATGCTGCAACAGGACAAGCCTGACGATTTCGTGGTCGCCACCGGCGTCACCACCACCGTGCGCGAGATGTGCCGCATCGCTTTCGATCACGTCGGCCTCAACTACCGCGACTACGTGAAGATCGACCCGGCGTTCTTCCGCCCGGCCGAAGTCGAAGTGCTGCTCGGCAACCCGGCCAAGGCCCAGCGCGTGCTCGGCTGGAAACCCAAGACCGACCTCGACACCCTGATCCGCATGATGATGGATGCGGACATGAAACGCGTCGCCAAGGAGTAGGCCATGCTGATCCCCGTGATTCTGTCCGGCGGTGCCGGCACCCGTTTGTGGCCGGTGTCCCGCGAGGGCCATCCCAAGCCATTCATGACCCTGCCCGACGGCCAGTCGCTGCTGGGCAAGACCTACCGCCGCGCCGCCGCGCTGCTGGACGGCTGGGGCGACATCGTCACGGTGACCAATCGCGAGTACTACTTCCAGAGCAAGGATCACTATCAGGCCGCGCGCCTTTCACGCCATCGCGGGCACTTCCTGCTTGAACCCACCGGGCGCAACACTGCACCGGCCATCGCGGCGGCGGCACTGTCGCTGCAAGCCTTGCACGGTGATGCAGCGATCATGGTGGTGATGCCCGCCGACCATTTGATCGTCAACGAAGACGCACTCAAAAGCGCAGTCGAGCACGCGGTCAATCTGGCGAAAGACGGTTATCTGGTGACCTTCGGTGTGGTGCCGACCGCCCCGGAAACCGGCTTCGGCTACATCGAGACCGGCGCCCCGCTGGATGCAAAAGGCGCAGCCAAGGTCCAGCGTTTCGTGGAAAAGCCCGACCTGCAAACCGCCACCCATTACCTGGAAAGCGGCAACTTCCTGTGGAACTCGGGAATGTTCTGCTTCACCACCGCCACCCTGATCGCAGAGCTGGAGCTGCACGCCCCCGAGCTGCTGGAACAGACGCGCGCCTGCATGGCCGCCAGCGAACCGCTGGAAACCACGGGTTACCTGCAACAGGAACTGTCGCCGCAACTGTTCGCCGAGATCACCGACATATCCATCGACTACGCGTTAATGGAACGCTCCGAGAAAGTCGTGGTGGTGCCCGCCGGTTTCGACTGGAGCGATATCGGTTCGTGGGGCGCAGTCGCCGCGCTGGTGCCGGCCGACGCCGATAACAATCGCGCCAGCGGCGAGGCGATCTTCATCGACAGCCGCAACAACTTCGTTCAAAGCGAAGGCCGGCTGGTGGCCGCAGTAGGTGTTGAAGACCTGATCGTCATCGACACCGCCGACGCCGTGCTGGTGGCCCACGCCGACCGTGCGCAGGATGTGCGGCGGGTGGCCAAACAGCTCAAGGACAAATCTCACGAAGCCTATCGTCTGCATCGCACGGTCAGCCGTCCGTGGGGCACCTACACCGTGCTTGAGGAAGGCCCGCGCTTCAAGATCAAGCGCATCGTGGTCAAACCCGGCGGCAAGCTGTCGTTGCAGATGCACCATCACCGCAATGAACACTGGGTGGTGGTCGAAGGCATGGCCAAGGTCACCAACAACGGCAGCGGCACGACCCTGGTGGCAAAGAACGAATCAACGTTTATCGCCGCCGGTCACAAGCATCGCCTGGAGAACCCCGGCGTCATCGACCTGGTGATCATCGAAGTGCAAAGTGGCGAATACCTGGGAGAGGACGACATCGTCCGCTTCGAAGACCAATACGGCAGGACGGTGTGAATGCTGCTTTCCCTGTACCGCTCGCTGCATGACTACCGGGGTTTCATCCTCGGTAGCGTCAAGCGGGAGTTTCAAGCGCGGTATCGCAATTCGCTGTTCGGCGCGCTGTGG
Organism: Pseudomonas sp. B15(2017); assembly: GCF_002113215.1. Classification (NCBI taxonomy): domain Bacteria; kingdom Pseudomonadati; phylum Pseudomonadota; class Gammaproteobacteria; order Pseudomonadales; family Pseudomonadaceae; genus Pseudomonas; species Pseudomonas sp. B15(2017). The sequence goes on along the minus strand of NZ_NEJZ01000003.1, from coordinate 153,698 downwards.
ACGGTACTCAACCCGCTGTCGATGATCATCGTGTACACGGTGATCTTTTCCCACATCATGCGCGCCCGTCTGCCCGGCGTGGACGACGGCATGGCCTACAGCGTCTACCTGTGCGCCGGGCTGCTGACCTGGGGCCTGTTCTCGGAAATCACCCTGCGCAGCCAGAACATGTTTCTGGAGAACGCCAACCTGCTGAAGAAAATCAGCTTCCCGCGCCTGTGCCTGCCGGTGATCGTGCTGCTCAATGCCGGGATCAACTTCGCGATCATCATCGGCCTGTTCCTCGGCTTTCTGTTGATCACCGGACGCTGGCCGGGCATGGCCCTGTTGGCACTGGTGCCGCTGCTGGCGCTGCAAGTGCTGTTCTGCGCCGGGCTGGGCATGATCCTCGGCGTGCTCAACGTGTTCTTTCGCGATGTCGGACAGCTATTCGCCATCTGCCTGCAATTCTGGTTCTGGCTGACCCCGATCGTGTACCCGCTGAGCATCCTGCCCGAGTGGGTGCAACGCCTGTTGCAGCTCAATCCGCTGACCAATCTGATCGGCAGTTATCAGAACCTGTTTCTCTACGGTCAGTGGCCGGTGTGGAGTTCGCTGCTGCCGATCTTCGTGATCGGCCTGCTGTTGTGTGCGGTCGGCCTGCGCCTGTTTCGCCGGCGGGTCGGCGAAATGGTGGATGAACTCTGATGGGGCACATACGCGTTACCGGCCTGGGCAAGGCCTACAAGCAGTACCCCACTCGCTGGAGTCGCCTGGCCGAATGGCTGATACCGTTTTCGCCAATGCGCCATCGCCAGCACTGGGTGCTGCAAGACGTGAATTTCGAGATCGCCCCCGGCGAAGCGGTGGGCATTGTCGGGGTCAACGGCGCCGGCAAAAGCACCCTGCTGAAAATGATCACCGGCACCACTCAGCCGACCTGCGGCCAGATCCAACTCGAGGGCCGGGTCGCCGCGCTGCTGGAACTGGGCATGGGCTTTCATCCGGACTTCACCGGCCGACAGAACGCAATCATGGCCGGGCAACTGCTGGGCATGCAGGTCGAAGACATCGAAGCACTGATGCCGGACATCGAACGCTTCGCGGAAATCGGCGAGGCCATCGATCACCCGGTGCGCACTTACTCCAGCGGCATGCAGATGCGTCTGGCCTTCAGCGTCGCCACCGCGCGCCGCCCGGACATTCTGATCGTCGACGAAGCACTGTCGGTGGGCGACGCCTACTTTCAGCACAAAAGCTTCGACCGCATCCGCAGCTTCCGCAAGGCCGGCACCACGCTGTTGATCGTGTCCCACGACCGTTCGGCGATCCAGTCGATCTGCGACTCGGCGATCCTGCTCGAGGGCGGCCACATGGTCATGCACGACAAGCCCGAAGCGGTGATGGATTACTACAATGCCCTGCTCGCCGAGCGCGAAGGCCAGACCGTGCGCCAGGAACTGCTCGACGGCGGCCAGGTACGCACCGTGTCCGGCACCGGCGAGGCCGGGATCCTCAGCGTGCGTCTGCTCGATGAACGCGAACGCTCTATCGACGCCGCCGAAGTCGGTCAGCCGGTGACACTGGAAGTCGAGGTGGAGATTCGTCAGGACATCGAACGGCTGGTGCTCGGCTTCCTGATCAAGGATCGCCTGGGCCAGGCCATGTACGGCATCAATACCCACCGCCAGAACCAGGCGCTGGAAGACCTGCGGGCGGGTGAGCGCATCACCTATCGCTTCGCCTTCGTCATGGGCCTGGGCAAGGGCAACTATTCAGTCGCCCTGAGCCTGTCGCGACTGGACTCGCACCTGGACCGCAACTTCGAATGGCGCGACTACGGTCTGGTATTTCACGTAATCAACAACCGCAAGGAAGATTTCGTCGGCTGTTCCTGGCTGGGCGCCCACACGTCGATCACCCGCCATGCGGACAACCTCGCGGAGCGTGCGCCATGACCCGCCTGCTGGTCGAATGCACCCACGTCTTCAAACACCCGAAGGTCAATTCGGGGATTCAGCGGGTGGTGCGCAACGTCATCAAACAGCTGCCGCCGAGTGCCGAAGGCGTCGAATGCGTGCCGGTGGTTCTGCTCAAGGGCCAGTTATACCGTGTGAAGCGTCTGGCGCCGCTGGATTCGCCGCTGTTCAATGCCATCGTCACGTTTGGCGAACGCCTGGAACGGCTGGCTCATCGTTTCTGGCAGCTGCATCAACGGCTGGACACCCGTTGCCGCACAAAACTGGCACGACGCGTGTTGTACGTCGGCTATCGCCTGACCTCGTTCGGTGCATTCGGGCTACCGCTGCGGCTGGTCGAGCAGGTCAATCGCTATCAAATGCCTCAACGCTGTGAACCACTGCAACACCAGCCAGGCGATCAACTGGTGCTGCTGGATTCGTCATGGCATTCGGACTTTTTCCTGCATGCCGAGCGCCTCAAACAGGAAGGCCTGGGCCTCGTTGCGGTGATCTACGACCTGATTCCGCTGTCCCATCCGCAGTTCTACGACACGCGGCTGGTCGAGGTGTACAGCGAGTGGTTCGACTGGATCGCCGGCAACGCCGACGGCTTCATGGCGATTTCCGCCACGGTGCGCGATCAGGTGCGGGCAGAACTGCAACGTCGCCTGGGATCGGCGCAAGTCGGCAAACGCTGGTTCGACTACTTTCACCTCGGTTCGGAGCTGGATCTGCAGAGCGTCGAAGCCGGCGTCGAACCACGTTTGCAACAGCTGTTCGCCACACCGGAGCCAGTGTTTCTGATGGTCAGCACCATCGAGCCGCGCAAGAACCACGACTATCTGCTGGATGCCTTCGACCATGCCTGGGCGAACGGCTCGAAAGCTCGCTTGTGCATTGCCGGGCGCATTGGCTGGAAGTGCGACGCGCTGCTTGCGCGGATCCGCAATCATCCCGAACTGAACCGGCGTCTGTTCATGTTCAACGACTTGAGCGACACCAGCCTTGAACACGCTTACGCCCATGCCAGCGCACTGGTGTTTCCGTCGTTCATCGAAGGTTTCGGCCTGCCGCTGGTGGAAGCGATGCAGCGCGGGCTGCCGGCGATGGGTAGTGACATACCGGTGTTCCGCGAGATCGGCGGTGAATTCATGGCGTATTTCGATCTGCAATCGCCGCACAGCCTCGCCGATCTGGTGCAGACCTTTGAACGCAGCGGTCGATTCCCCGCGGCCCGCGATGTGAGCGACTGGCAATGGATCGGCTGGCGCGAAGCCAGCGCGCAACTGGCCGAGCGTACCGCGCGCCATGTGCTGGAGGCACCTGAGGTGTCAGCGAGGCAACATGCGCATAGCCCTTAACGCCCGGATTCTCCAGGCACCGCGCACCGGCATCGGCCATTACGTGGCCGAGCTGGTGAATGCCTTGCACGCGGAAACCGATATCGAAGTGGCGCTGTTCCATGGCTGGGGCTGGAGCTCGCAACTGCCGGAAGCGGCGATGCCCGGTTATTCGCGCCTGACGCCGCTGCTGCGGCAGATCCCAGGCGCCTATCAGGCGCGCCGCTGGCTGGAGCAGAAGCGCTTCGATCAGGGCCCTGCGCAACCGGTCGATCTGTATCACGAACCAAGCCTGTGGCCGCTGGCCTTCGACGGCCCGACCGTGATCACCCTGCACGATCTCACGCACCTGCATTTTCCCGAGACCCAGCCGCCGGCACGGCTGCGGGAAATCGAACGGCGGCTCGCCGACGGCGTACGCCAGGCGCGGATCATTCTGACTGACTCACAAGCCATCGCTGACGAGGCCCGGGATTATTTCGGACTGCCTGCCGAGCGCTTCGTGGTCGCACCGCTGGGTGTTGCCGAGCGCTTCCATCCGCGCGAGCCGCACGACATCGATGCGGTGCTCAAGGCCCATGCGGTCGAGTACCGGGAGTATTTCCTGTGTGTCGGGACTCTGGAGCCGCGCAAGAACCTTAACCTGGCCCTGCGCGCCCACGGGCGGCTGCCGGAACGGGTGCGCCAGCGTTTCCCGCTGTTGATCGTCGGCATGGCCGGCTGGCAGCGCGATCAGTTCAGTGAAGAATTGAATCAGGCGCTGGCTTGCGGGCACGTGTGCCTGCTCGGCTATTTGCCCGATGAGCAAGTCGCGCAATTGCTGGCCGGCGCCCGGGCGCTGGTTTTTCCGTCGCTGTATGAGGGGTTCGGCCTGCCGGTGCTGGAAGCGATGGCCAGCGGCACGCCGGTGGTGCTCACCCGCTCTTCGGCCATGCCGGAAGTGGCGGGCGATGCCGGCAACTATATTGAAGCTGACGATGCAGACGGCTTGCGTGATGCGATGAGCCGACTGATCGATGATCAAGCGCACTGGCAGGCATGCCGGGAAGCCGGATTGCAGCAGGCACGGCTTTTTTCCTGGAAGCGTTGCGCGCAGGCCACGGCCGGCGCCTACCACCAGGCCATGGGAGGTTGAATGCGGGTTCTCCATTTTTTCAAGACATACCTGCCTGACTCGGTCGGCGGTATCGAACAAGTCATCTTTCAACTCTGCGAAAGTGGCGCCCAGCACGGCATCGAAGGCCAGGTACTGACGCTCAGCGCCAATCCCGAGCCAGCCGTGGTACGCCTTGGCCAGCACGAAGTGCATCGGGCCAGACTGGACGTGCAGTTCGCCTCCACCGGGTTTTCCTGGAGCGTGTTCAAGCGGTTTCGCGAACTGGCCGCCGAAGCCGACGTGATCAACTACCACTTCCCGTGGCCGTTCATGGATCTGGTGCACTTCGCCAGCGGCGTGAACAAACCGACGGTGGTGACGTACCACTCGGACATCATTCGCCAGAAGCACCTGCTCAAACTTTATCGCCCCCTGATGAACCGCTTTCTCGCCAGCGCCGACCGGATTGTCGCGGCTTCGCCGAACTACCTGCACACCAGCGATGTGTTGCAGCAGTTTCGGGACAAGACCCGCGTCATCCCGTATGGATTGAACAAGGCAGGTTATCCACAGCCCGACGTCGAGCGCATGAACCGCTGGCGTCAGCAGCTTGGGGATAAGTTTTTCCTGTTCGTCGGGGTAATGCGCTATTACAAGGGCCTGCACATCCTGCTCGACGCCTTGAAAGACGTGGACTATCCGGTGGTGATCGTCGGCGCCGGCCCGCTGGAGCAGGAACTGCACGCCCAGGCCGCCGCGCTGGGCCTGCGCAACATTCATTTCCTCGGCCGTCTGAGCGATGAAGACAAGGTCGCCCTGCTGCAACTGAGCTACGCCATCGTATTCCCGTCGCACCTGCGCTCGGAAGCGTTCGGCATTTCGCTGCTCGAAGGCGCGATGTACGGCAAACCGATGATCTCCAGCGAGATCGGCACCGGCACCAGCTATATCAATATCCACAACGAAACCGGACTGGTGGTGCCACCGAGTCATCCACAGGCGTTTCGTGAAGCGATGCGCACCCTGTGGGAAAACCCGGCCCGCGCCGCCGAAATGGGCCTCAAGGCTGAGGCCCGTTATCGGCAGTTATTCACAGCCGATGAGATGGGCCGCAAGTGGACCGAGTTGTATCAGGAGCTGCTGGAAGAAAAGGCATTGTCCTTCGCCTGATCCGTTACAGATCCAGCACCAGCGGCTGGGCACTTTGTGCCGGTACCGCGCAGCAAATCAGCACCTGCCCCTCCTCCGGCACGTCCGCCGGAGGCTGTGGATAATTCACCGCGCCGCTGATCAGCCGTGTCTTGCAGGTGCCGCACGAACCACCGCGGCAACTGAATTCCGGACGCAGACCGCGGCTTTCCGCCAGCTCCAGCAAACTGCCGCCGTCAGGCTGCCAGCGTGCCTCCTTGGCCGAACGCTCGAACACCACCGGCACCGACGTGGTCGCGGCGGGCAATTGCTCGATCACGATCGCATCCGGATCGGCTTGGCGCTTGAGGGTCGAAGGGCCGAAGGTTTCGGCGTGGATCTGCCGGTCCCGCACATCCAGTTCACGCAAAGTATCGTAGATCCCCTGGGTAAAACCGCCGGGACCACAGAGCACAAAGTCGACCTGATCAAAGTCCTCGTCGGTCAGCAGATTGCGCAATAGATCGCCATCGATACGGCCACGAATATCGAAATCCTCGCCTTGCACCAGATCGTCCTCTGGCTGGCTGAGCACTCGCAACACCTTCACGGCGTCACCGGCGTCTTCCAGCAAGCGATCCAGCTCCGCGCGAAACGGCTGGTCGGCGAGGCTGCGGGAACTCTGAACAAACAGGGTCGGACGAATCCGCCGAGTCCGCAGGCCCTGATACACCACCTCACGCAGCATCGACAGCAACGGCGTGATGCCGACTCCGGCGGCGAGCAACACCAATGGACGGCGTTCCAACGCCGCTACGGTGAAATGTCCTTGAGGCAGGCGCGCCTCCAGTACATCGCCCACGCGAATCTGCTCGTGCAGGTGCGTCGACACACGACCTTCACGTTTGACGCTGATCCGAAAGAAATCGTCTGACGGCGCGCCCGACAGGCTGTAGGTGCGGATGTGCACCTCGCCATCGAGGTTGAACCGCAGCGGCAGGTGTTGCCCTGCCAGAAACACCGGCAGACCCGCGCCGTCGTCCGGCTCCAGATAGATCGAGCGGATGTGGCGGCTTTCCATTTCGATCCTGGACACCCGCAATGGCCGCCAGCTGTCACCCAATGCCTTGGCCTGCAACCGTGCATCGGCCTGGGCCCAGTTACCGGTCAGCAGACTGGTTGGCGACATACCCTCGAAGCGCCAGCGCAGAGCCAGGGCCGCCGGACGTCGAACCAGTTTCTCCACTTCAAATGTCCACAACCGCTCGGCGCCCTGGAAGGCTTCGATCTGCGGCCCTTCGAGAATCACCTCGGTACGACCGCTGAGCTGCAACACATCGCCTGTGGAAAAGTCGATAAACAGCAAACCGGCCAAGGGATTCAGCAGCAGATTGCCGAGGGTGTTGAAGTGCAGATTGCCGGCAAAATCCGGGATCGTCAGGCGATTGCCTTCGATCCGCACAAAACCCGGCTGGCCGCCACGGTGAGAAACATCCACCGAACGCTCACCGTCGACATCAACGTAACTGGCGACAAAGAACGTGTCGGCGCTTTCAATCAGCGCAATGGCGGCGTCATCGAGGCTGTCACGGTGTTCGGCCTTGCGAGTCTGCGGATCCGTCAGTGGCACCCGCTGAAACTGGCGCAATTGGATGTACTGCGGACAGTTGCCGAACGACTGATCTACCGTCAGCGCAAAACCGTCCGCCCCCAGGCTGCCAATATGGCCATTGAGCCGATTGCGCCGGCGGGTGTGCAGCTCGATGCCGAGCAATCCGATCGCGGCGCCGGCCTGCAACTGCGCCGGATCATCGGCAGCCGGCAGACTGGCGAACTGCAGTTGCGTCGGCTCGGGAGAGTGAGCAAAACCCGGCTCCCCCTCCAGCACACTGGCCCAGGGGCGACCTTCGGCATCCACCGCGCCGTACAGCATGAAGGGCAATTGCTGATAGAACTGGCGGTGCTGATCCGGCATCCAGGTGCGAATCACCTTACGACCGAATTCCTCCATGCGTTCGGCAACGCCGACATGGGCCTGCAATTGTTGCTCGCCAGCGTGCCACGGTGAACGTTCCATCTCGGCCTCTCCCCTGCACCCTCGGCGCAGTGTGGATGATCAATGTCAGGCGGTGGTTTGCAGGCCGGCGACAGTGCGCGGCATGCCGACAAAACCGGGCAGCGCTTCGATGCGCGAGAGCCAGGCGCGAACGTTAGCGTAGTCGTCCAGCGACACATTGCCTTCCGGCGCATGGGCGATGTAACTGTAGGCCGAGACATCGGCAATGGTCGGCTCGCTACCCACCAGGTACGGGGTTTTGCCCAGTTCCTGATCCATCACCTTGAGAAAGTTATGCGCACGGGTGATCACTTCCTCGGCGTTGAACTTCGCTCCGAATACCGTGATCAGGCGGGCGGCGGCGGGACCGAAAGCAATTGGCCCGGCAGCTGCGGACAACCAGCGCTGTACGTGCGCGGCGCCGACCGGATCGCTTGGCAGCCAGCGACCATTACCGTATTTCTGTGCCAGGTAGACGAGGATCGCGTTGGAGTCGGCCAGCACCACGCCGTTGTCATCAATGGCCGGTACTTGCCCGAAGCTGTTGATCGCCAGGTAGCCGGGCTGTTTGTGCTCGCCTTTGGCCAGATCGACAAAGATCAGCTCTGTCGGCAATTGCAGCAGGGACAACATCAGCTCGACGCGATGGGCGTGGCCGGAACGCGGGAAGTTGTAGAGTTTGATCGCTTGCATGGTCGACTCCGTTGAATGATGGCGCCGTTCAGGGTGGACGGCGGCCGTGGGAGCCATCTTCCACCTATCGTGAAAACAACAGAATCACCAGCAAACGCAATCCATTATTTCTCTGGATGAAATAAAGCGGCATTTTTCAAGGCGGGATGCTCACGCAATGCGTTCACCATGAAGTCGACAAAACTGCGCACCCTCGCCGGCGCCTTGCGCCCGCCCTGATACACCACATGGATCGGCAGCGCAGGCAATTCAAACTCGGCGAGGACGATTTCCAGTTCGCTGGAAGCCACCTTGCTGGCCACCTGATAAGACAGCACCCGGGTCAGCCCCAGGCCCAGCGACGCTGCCGTGATCGCAGCCTGATTGGCGGTGACCACCAGACGCGGCTCCGGTCTTACGCCAATGAGTTCACCGTTTTCCATGAATGGCCAGCTGCGCTGCTGGCCGATGGCCGACGTCGCCACCACCGGCGCCCCTGCCAGGGCCTGTGGATGGGTCGGCCGGCCATGGACCGCAAAGTACTCCGGCGAGCCACAAATCACCCGCCGCACCTCACCGACCCGGATCGCATGCTGATTGCTGTCCGGTAGCTCGCCGATACGTATCGCGACGTCGACACCCTCCTCGACCATGCTCACCACCCGGTCGAGCAACAGGGCGTTGATGGCAACGTCCGGGTATTGCGTCAGATAACGCGCCATCACCGGTGTGACAAACAACTCGCCGAACAAAACGGGCGCCGTCACCGTCAACTGCCCACGGGGCTGGGTATGACTGCCGGCAGCGGAATCCTCCGCTTCCTGCACCTCGGCGAGAATTCTCCGACAGTCTTCCAGGTAACGCAGACCCGCTTCGCTCAGATGCACGCTGCGGGTGGTACGAATCAGCAACTGCGTACCGATCCGCTGCTCCAGCGCCGCCACCGCCCGGGTCACGCTGGCTGCCGACAGACCCAAGCGCCGCGCAGCAGCAGAAAAACCCTGCTCCTGGGCGACGATGGCGAAAACCTGCATTTCCTGGAAGCGATCCATGGTGTCCTCGATCCGGATAAAAAAATCGCAGCCGAAGCTGCGATTTTATTGGGGTGATCCACTGTGGATAACTTATTCCACCGTCACCGACTTCGCCAGGTTACGCGGCTGATCCACGTCAGTTCCCTTGAGTACCGCGACGTAGTACGACAGCAGTTGCAGCGGAATGGTATAGAGGATCGGCGACAGAATGTCGTGGATGTGCGGCATCTGCACCACATGTGTGCCTTCGCCGTTGGTCATCCCGGCCTTCTCGTCGGCGAACACGATCAGTTCGCCGCCGCGGGCGCGGACTTCCTGCAGGTTGGATTTGAGTTTCTCCAGCAGCTCGTTGTTAGGCGCGACGGTCACCACCGGCATGTCGTTATCCACAAGCGCCAGCGGACCGTGCTTCAATTCGCCGGCCGGGTAGGCTTCGGCGTGAATGTAAGAGATTTCCTTGAGCTTCAAGGCCCCTTCCATCGCGACCGGGAATTGCGCGCCACGGCCCAGGAACAGCGTGTGGTTCTTCTCGGCAAACAACTCTGCGATCTTTTCCACCGTGCTGTCCATCGCCAGCGCTTCGCCCAGACGGGTTGGCAGACGACGCAGTTCTTCGACCAGCGAGGCTTCAACGCCTTTGCCCAATGTGCCGCGCACTTGGCCCAGAGACAGGGTCAGCAACAGCAGACCAACCAGTTGCGTGGTGAACGCCTTGGTCGAGGCCACACCGATTTCGCGACCGGCCTGGGTCAGCAGAGTCAGGTCGGACTCGCGCACCAGCGAGCTGATGCCGACGTTGCAGATCGCCAGGCTTCCCAGGAAACCCAGTTCCTTGGCGTTGCGCAGGGCGGCCAGGGTGTCGGCGGTTTCGCCGGACTGGGAGATGGTGACGAACAGAGTGTCGGGCTGCACCACCACCTTGCGGTAGCGGAACTCGCTGGCGACCTCGACCTGGCAAGGAATGCCGGCCAGCTCTTCGAGCCAGTAACGGGCAACCATCCCGGCGTGATAACTGGTGCCGCACGCCACGATCTGCACGTTGCGCACTTTGGCGAACAGTTCAGCGGCTTGTGGGCCAAACGCCTGAACGAGCACCTGATCCGAACTCAATCGACCTTCCAGGGTGCGCTGCACCACGGATGGCTGCTCGTGGATTTCCTTGAGCATGTAGTGACGGAACTCGCCTTTGTCGGCGGCTTCGGCGCCATCGGTGTACTGGACGGTCTGGCGCTCGACGGCTTTACCGGTCACGTCCCAGATCTGCACCTTGTCACGCTGGATCTCGGCGATATCGCCCTCTTCCAGGTACATGAAACGGTCGGTGACCTGACGCAGGGCCAGTTGGTCGGAAGCGAGGAAGTTCTCGCCCAGACCCAGACCGATGACCAATGGGCTGCCGCTGCGGGCAGCAACCAGTCGATCCGGCTGCTGCGCGTAAATGACCGCCAGACCGTAAGCGCCATGCAGCTCCTTGACCGCAGCCTTGAGGGCGTCGGTCAGGTCCGGCAGCGTCTTGAGTTTCTCAGTCAGCAGGTGGGCGATGACTTCAGTGTCGGTATCGGAACTGAACACATAGCCTTGCGCCTTGAGTTGTTCACGCAGCGCCTCATGGTTTTCGATGATGCCGTTGTGCACGACAGCGATGTCACCGGAGAAATGCGGGTGGGCATTGCGTTCGCTCGGTGCACCGTGGGTCGCCCAGCGGGTGTGGGCAATACCGAGACGGCCGACCAGCGGATGTTCGGCCAGAGCGGCGTCGAGTTCGCTGACCTTGCCCACACGACGGGTGCGCTCGAGGGTTGCGTCATTGGTAAAGACAGCCACGCCTGCGCTGTCATAGCCCCGGTACTCCAGACGCTTGAGGCCTTCGACCAGAATGGCGGTGATATTACGTTCAGCAACGGCGCCGACAATTCCACACATGCTTATTTCTCCTGACTGACAGTCGCGCAAATCAAGTTGATACCGCGAGCCTGAATCTGATCCCGTGCGTCTGAAGGCAGGCGATCATCGGTAATTAGGGTATGGACGCTGCTCCATGGCAGCTCCAGGTTGGGAATCTTGCGGCCGATCTTGTCGGCCTCGACCATCACGATCACTTCCCGCGCCACTTCCGCCATCACCCGGCTGAGGCCGAGCAATTCATTGAACGTGGTGGTACCGCGCACCAGGTCGATGCCATCGGCACCGATAAACAACTGGTCGAAGTCGTAAGAGCGTAGTACCTGCTCCGCGACCTGGCCCTGAAAGGACTCCGAGTGCGGATCCCAGGTGCCGCCGGTCATCAACAGCACAGGCTCGTGTTCGAGTTCGCTCAGGGCGTTGGCCACATGCAGGGAGTTGGTCATCACCACAAGACCCGGCTGCTGGCCGAGTTCGGGAATCATCGCGGCGGTGGTGCTGCCGCTGTCGATGATGATGCGCGCATGCTCGCGGATGCGTGTAACCGCAGCCCGGGCGATCGCCTGTTTGTATTTGGAAACACTGAGGCTGGCGTCCGCCACCAGCTCGTGCGGCATGGTGATGGCTCCACCGTAGCGACGCAGCAGCAGGCCATGACTTTCCAGCGCGGCAAGATCCTTGCGAATCGTAACTTCCGAAGTTTCGAAGCGCTTCGCGAGTTCGTCGACACTCACTTCGCCCTGTTCATTGAGCAAGGCAAGAATGTTGTGACGGCGCTGAGGTGTATTGCGTTTCGACATGGCTGATTAAGTTTCGATTCGAAAGATAACGGAAGCAATCAAAACCTATCAGTTGCAAGTCGTCAAGCCGACGCCCATAAAAAAAGACCGCCGGCGGCGGTCTTTTCAGATTCAAGCGTTGTGGATAACTCAGTTCTTTTTGATTTTCTCAGGCCGCTTCCAGCCATCGATATTTCTCTGCCGCGCCCGGCCAACCGCCAATTGCGCGTTATCCACATTCTGGGTGATGGTCGAACCGGCCGCAGTGGTTGCACCGGCGGAGATATCCACAGGCGCCACCAGCGAGTTGTTGGAACCGATGAACACATCCTCACCCAACACGGTTTTCCACTTGTTGGCACCGTCGTAGTTGCAGGTGATGGTGCCGGCGCCGATGTTGGTGCGCGCACCAATCTCGGCGTCGCCCAGATAAGTCAGGTGCCCGGCCTTGGCGCCTTCACCCATGCGGGCGTTTTTCAGCTCGACGAAGTTACCCACATGGGCGCGGGCCTCCAGCACGGTGCCCGGTCGCAGACGGGCAAACGGGCCGGCATCGCTGCCTTCGCCCAACACCGCGCCTTCGATATGGCTGTTGGCCTTGACCACCACGCCCTTACGCAGAGTGCTGTCCTTGATCACGCAGTTCGGGCCGATGACCACGTCATCCTCGATGACGACCTTGCCTTCGAGAATCACGTTGATGTCGATCAGCACGTCGCGACCCACGGTCACTTCGCCACGCACATCAAACCGGGCCGGATCACGCAGAGTGACACCCTGGGCCATCAGACGGCGACCGGCGCGCAACTGATAGTGACGCTCCAGTTCGGAGAGTTGTTTGCGATCATTGGCGCCCTGCACTTCCATCGGGTCGTGCGGTTGTTCAGTGGCGACGGTCAGGCCATCGCTGACTGCCATCTCGATCACATCGGTCAGGTAGTACTCGCCCTGAGCGTTGTTGTTCGACAGGCGACTCATCCAGTCCGCCAGACGATTTGCCGGCACAGCGAGAATGCCGGTATTGCCTTCGGTAATCGCCCGCTGTGCTTCGCTGGCGTCCTTGTGCTCAACGATCGCGGTAACCTTGCCGTCGGCGTCGCGCACGATGCGGCCATAACCGGTCGGGTCATCCAGTTCGACGGTGAGCAAACCCATCTGCCCGGGCACAACGTGCTTGAGCAGGCGTTGCAGGGTTTCGACTTCGATCAACGGCACATCACCGTAGAGAATCAGTACGGTATCGGCAGTGATGAACGGAACAGCCTGAGCCGTGGCGTGTCCAGTGCCCAGTTGCTTGTCCTGCAGCACGAAATTCAGGTCATCGGCGGCCAGACGTTCGCGTACCACGTCGGCGCCGTGGCCAATCACCACATGAATCCGTTGTGGATCAAGTTGACGAGCGCTGTGGATAACATGCCCAAGCATGGAGTCGCCGGCAATCGGGTGCAGCACTTTTGGCAGCGCGGAACGCATGCGAGTGCCTTGGCCGGCCGCGAGGATAACGATTTCAAGAGACATGACTGGCTACCAATCCTGGGTGGTCAGCAACTGCGACCGGGGTTTTGAAAGTCGAAAAAGAAAAAAGGGTAGCCGAGGCTACCCTTTTTTATCAATCGCACAACAAGTGGCTGACGGATTAACCGCCAAACTTCTTGCGGATCTGCTGGACGGTGCGCAGCTGAGCTGCAGCCTCGGCCAGACGTGCGGATGCAGCTCCGTAGTCGAAATCTGCGCTCTTCTCATGCAGAGCAGCTTCGGCAGCCTTGAGAGCTGCTTGAGCCTGAGCTTCATCCAGGTCGGCGGCACGTTGCACGGTATCGGCAAGCACCTTGACCATGTTCGGCTGAACCTCGAGGAAACCACCGGAGATGTAGAACACCTCGGCTTCCCCGCCTTGCTTGATCAGGCGGATCGGACCTGGCTTCAGATTAGTGATCAGCGGCGCGTGGCCCAGAGCGATACCAAGATCACCCAGAGCACCGTGCGCAATCACCATCTCGACCAGGCCGGAAAAGATTTCTCCTTCCGCGCTGACGATGTCGCAATGGACTGTCATAGCCATCTGATTGCCTCAACCTAAATTAGCGCCCGTTGCCGGGCGCCTGGATTACAGTTTCTTGGCTTTCTCGATCGCTTCTTCGATGCCGCCGACCATGTAGAACGCTTGTTCTGGCAGGTGGTCGTAGTCACCGTTGAGGATGCCTTTGAAGCCAGCAATGGTGTCTTTCAGGGAAACGTATTTACCCGAAGCACCGGTGAAGACTTCAGCCACGAAGAACGGCTGCGACAAGAAGCGCTGGATCTTACGAGCACGGGCTACCAACTGCTTGTCGGTTTCCGACAGCTCGTCCATACCCAGGATCGCGATGATGTCCTTCAGCTCTTTGTAACGCTGCAGCACGTACTGAACGCCACGAGCGGTCTCGTAGTGCTCGTTGCCGATCACGTTCGGGTCCAGCTGACGCGAAGTCGAGTCCAGTGGGTCTACCGCCGGGTAGATACCCAGGGAAGCGATGTCACGGGACAGAACGACGGTGGCGTCCAGGTGAGCAAACGTGGTTGCTGGCGACGGGTCGGTCAGGTCGTCCGCAGGTACGTATACGGCCTGGATCGAAGTAATCGAACCTTGCTTGGTCGAAGTGATGCGCTCTTGCAGCACGCCCATCTCTTCAGCCAGGGTCGGCTGGTAACCTACTGCCGAAGGCATACGGCCCAGCAGTGCGGATACTTCGGTACCGGCCAGGGTGTAACGGTAGATGTTGTCGACGAACAGCAGAACGTCGTTACCTTCGTCACGGAACTTCTCGGCCATGGTCAGACCGGTCAGCGCAACACGCAGACGGTTTCCCGGTGGCTCGTTCATCTGACCGTAGACCAGGGCAACCTTGTCGAGAACGTTGGAGTCCTTCATCTCGTGGTAGAAGTCGTTACCCTCACGAGTACGCTCACCCACACCGGCGAACACGGAATAACCGCTGTGCTCGATGGCGATGTTGCGGATCAGTTCCATCATGTTTACGGTCTTGCCTACACCGGCACCACCGAACAGACCGACTTTACCGCCCTTGGCGAACGGGCAGACCAGGTCGATAACCTTGATACCGGTTTCGAGCAGGTCGTTGCCACCTGCCTGTTCAGCGAAGGAAGGAGCGGCGCGGTGGATACCCCAGCGCTCTTCTTCGCCGATCGGGCCGGCTTCGTCGATCGGGTTGCCCAGTACGTCCATGATCCGGCCCAGGGTCGCTTTACCGACCGGTACGGAGATGGCTGCGCCAGTGTTGTTGACGTCCAGACCGCGCTTCAAGCCTTCGGTGGAGCCCATCGCAATGGTACGAACCACGCCGTCGCCCAGCTGCTGCTGAACTTCCAGAGTGGTTTCGGCGCCTTGAACCTTCAAGGCGTCGTAGATGCTCGGTACGCTGTCGCGTGGAAATTCCACGTCGATAACGGCGCCGATGATTTGAACGATACGTCCGCTACTCATAGCTGGATCCTCTGAATATTTGAACCGTTAAACCGCGGCAGCGCCGCCGACGATTTCCGAGATCTCTTGGGTGATCGCAGCCTGACGCGCCTTGTTGTAGATCAGCTGCAAATCGCTGATCAAATCACCGGCGTTGTCGGTAGCGTTCTTCATCGCGATCATCCGCGCAGCCTGTTCAGCCGCGTTGTTCTCGACCACCGCCTGGTACACCTGCGACTCCACGTAACGCACCATCAAGCCGTCAAGCAGCTCTTTGGCGTCTGGTTCGTAGAGATAGTCCCAGTGGTGCTTGAGTTCTTGATCCGGGGTCGCCACCAGTGGAATCAACTGCTCCACGGTAGGCTGTTGCGTCATGGTGTTGATGAACTTGTTGGATACCACGGACAGGCGGTCGATACGGCCGTCCAGATAAGCATCCAGCATCACCTTGACGCTGCCGATCAGATCATTGATCGACGGCTCTTCACCCAGGTGGCTGATAGCTGCAACGACGTTACCGCCGAAGTTGCGGAAAAAGGCCGCACCCTTGCTACCAACGACACACAGATCGATCTCGACGCCGTTTTCGCGGTTTACCGCCATGTCCTTGACCAGGGCCTTGAACAGGTTGGTGTTCAAGCCGCCGCACAGACCACGGTCACTGCTCACCACGACATAGCCGACGCGCTTGACGGCGCGGTCGATCATGAACGGATGGCGGTATTCCGGGTTGGCGTTGGCCAGATGCCCAATTACCTGGCGGATACGCTCCGCATAAGGACGGCTAGCAGCCATGCGCATTTGTGCCTTGCGCATTTTGCTGACCGCCACTTTTTCCATGGCGCTGGTAATTTTTTGCGTGCTTTTGATGCTCGCAATCTTACTGCGAATCTCTTTTGCGCCTGCCATGTAACACCTATCAGGTTAGCAAGCGGGAGCCTTGCGGCTCCCGCTGCGGCTTACCAGGTTTGGGTGGCCTTGAACTTCTCGATACCAGCCTTCAGGCCAGCGTCGATTTCGTCATTGAAGTCACCTTTAACGTTGATCTTGGCCATCAAATCGGCGTGATCGCGGTTGAAGTAAGCAATCAGCGCTTGCTCGAAGCTGCCGACTTTGGCGATTTCAATGTCAGTCAGGAACCCACGCTCAGCGGCATACAGCGACAGCGACATGTCGGCGATCGACATTGGCGCGTATTGCTTCTGCTTCATCAGCTCGGTAACGCGCTGACCATGCTCAAGTTGCTTGCGGGTCGCTTCGTCCAGGTCAGAAGCGAACTGGGCGAATGCCGCCAGTTCACGGTACTGAGCCAGAGCGGTACGGATACCACCGGACAGCTTCTTGATGATCTTGGTCTGAGCGGCACCACCCACACGGGATACCGAAACACCGGCGTTCACTGCAGGACGGATGCCCGAGTTGAACATGGCCGATTCCAGGAAGATCTGACCGTCGGTGATGGAAATCACGTTGGTCGGAACGAACGCGGAAACGTCGCCAGCCTGGGTTTCGATGATCGGCAGTGCGGTCAGGGAACCGGTTTTGCCGGTGACTGCGCCGTTGGTGAACTTCTCTACGTACTCTTCCGAAACGCGGGATGCGCGCTCCAGCAGACGGGAGTGGAGATAGAACACGTCGCCTGGGTAGGCTTCACGTCCTGGTGGACGGCGCAGCAGCAGGGAAATCTGGCGGTAAGCCACTGCTTGCTTGGACAGATCGTCATAAACGATCAGCGCGTCTTCACCGCGGTCGCGGAAGAATTCACCCATGGTGCAACCGGAGTACGGAGCCAGGAATTGCAGTGCTGCAGATTCCGAAGCGCTCGCTGCAACGATGATGGTGTTGGCCAGTGCACCGTTTTCTTCCAGCTTGCGAACCACGTTGGCGATGGTCGATTGCTTCTGACCGATTGCCACGTAGACGCAGAAAATGCCGCTGTCTTTCTGGTTGATGATCGCGTCGATCGCCAGAGCGGTTTTACCGATCTGACGGTCACCGATGATCAGCTCACGCTGGCCACGGCCGACAGGGATCATGGCATCGACAGCCTTGTAGCCAGTCTGTACAGGCTGGTCTACCGACTTACGCCAGATCACGCCCGGAGCAACTTTCTCGACCGCGTCGGTCTCGGTGTTGCCCAGTGGACCTTTGCCGTCAACAGGGTTACCCAGTGCGTCGACAACGCGACCCAGCAGTTCCTTACCAACCGGAACTTCGAGGATGCGGCCGGTGCACTTGGCGCTCATGCCTTCAGCCAGAGTCGTGTATGCGCCCAGTACAACGGCACCTACGGAGTCTTGCTCCAGGTTGAGGGCCATACCGTAGACGCCGCCCGGAAACTCGATCATCTCGCCGTACATGACGTCGGCCAGACCGTGAATCCGCACGATACCGTCAGATACGCTGACGACAGTGCCTTCGTTACGGGCTTGGGAGGTCACATCGAGCTTTTCGATGCGGCCCTTGATAATTTCACTTATTTCGGAAGGATTGAGTTGCTGCATTGCTCTGCTGCCCCTTCAAACTCAAGATTTCAATGCTTCGGCAAGTTTCGCGATTTTGCCGCGAATCGAGCCATCGATAACCAGGTCGCCGGCGCGGATGACGACACCCCCTATAAGGGAAGCATCCTCCGCAACTTGCAGGCGCACTACCCGGCTGAGTCGTGCACTGAGAACCTTGGCGAGTTTGTCTTGCTGTTCTTGGTTCAATGCAAAAGCACTGGTCACTTCAACGTCTACCGATTTCTCTTGTTCGGCCTTGTACAGGTCGAAAAGAGCGGCAATCTCCGGCAGAAGCAGGAGACGGTCGTTTTCGGCAACGACATTGATGAAGTTCTGTGCCTTGGCATCAAACTTGTCGCCGCACACGTCAATGAACGTGGCGGCCTTTTCTGCGCTCGTCAGTCGCGGGGCCTTGAGCACGCGCTGCATGGTGTCGTCTTGCGACACCGCTGCTGCCAGGCCGAGCATGGCTGACCAATTGGCCAGTTGCTGGTGGGCCTGAGCGTGCTCGAAGGCCGCCTTAGCGTAAGGTCGGGCCAACGTGGTCAGTTCTGCCATGATCGCCCTCGCTTAGATTTCAGCAGCCAGTTGGTTAACCAGCTCTGCGTGCGCGTTTTGATCGATTGTGGCACCCAGGATCTTCTCGGCGCCGCCGACAGCCAGCAAGCCCACTTGGGCGCGCAGCTTGTCTTTGACACTGTTCAGTTCCTGTTCGATCTCGGCTTGAGCCTGAACCTTCACACGGTCAGCATCGACGCGGGCCTTTTCAACGGCCTCTTCGACAATCTGGTTACCGCGTTTCTTGGCTTGCTCGATGATTTCAGCTGCCTGAGCTTTCGCTTCGCGCAGTTGCTGACCCGCTTTTTCTTGGGCCAACTCCAGGTCGCGAGCTGCACGGCTGGCAGCGTCCAGACCATCAGCGATCTTCTTTTGACGTTCGTGCAGAGCTGCGATGACCGGAGGCCATACGAACTTCATGCAGAACAGTACAAAAATCAGGAACGCAACGGACTGGCCAATCAGGGTCGCATTAATGTTCACGCCAACACCTCGCAGTTACGTTGTCCATCACACCAAATCACTCGGAAAATCCGAATGATTAGCCAGCGATCTGACCAACGAACGGGTTCGCAAAGGTGAAGAACAGAGCGATACCAACACCGATCATGGTTACGGCGTCGAGCAGACCGGCAACGATGAACATTTTAACTTGCAGCATTGGAACCATTTCTGGCTGACGCGCTGCGCCTTCCAGGAACTTGCCGCCCAGCAGGCCGAAACCAATTGCGGTACCCAGTGCGCCCAGGCCGATCAACAGTGCAACAGCGATAGCGGTTAGACCAACTACAGTTTCCATCTTTCCTCCCGACTTTTACGTCGTATGGTTTAGGTTTTTTAGATTAAAGCGGTAAAACAAATCGTTTCATGGTGCCCCGTGAGGAGCCCCTTCCCGTTTGACCGGGAAGGACATCAGACTAGTCGAGACTGGTCTTAATGGTTTTCTTCGTGCGCCATCGACAGGTAGACGATGGTCAGCATCATGAAGATGAACGCCTGCAGGGTGATGATCAGGATGTGGAACACAGCCCACGCCCACTGCAGGACAACGCCCAGGCCGCTCAGCCAGAGCAGGCCGCTGCCGAACATCACAGCGATCAGGATGAACACCAGCTCGCCGGCATACATGTTGCCGAACAGACGCAGAGCGAGAGAGATCGGTTTGGCGATCAGGGTCACGAACTCCAGCAGGAAGTTCACCGGAATCAGCAGGGCCTGAACGAAGATGTTCTTGCTGCCGAACGGATGCAGGGTCAGCTCGCCGATGAAGCCGCCGAGGCCCTTGACCTTGATGCTGTAGAAAATGATCAGTGCGAAAACCGAGAACGCCATGCCCAGGGTCGCGTTCGGGTCAGTAGTCGACACGGCGCGGAACGGGATGTGGTGGTCGCCGGAGATCAGGACGGCCAGCTGAGGAATCCAGTCGACCGGTACCAGGTCGACGGCGTTCATCAGGAACACCCAGACGAAGATGGTCAGTGCCAGCGGTGCGATCACCGGGCTACGGCCATGGAAGCTGTCTTTCACGCTGCCATCGACGAATTCGACCAGGACTTCAACGAAGTTCTGCAGTGCACCCGGCTGACCGGAAGTCGCCTTCTTGGCCGCCATGCGGAAAAGAATGACGAAGATCAGACCCAGCGCGACCGACCAGCCGAGGGTATCGACGTGGAAAGCCCAGAAGCCCATTTCCTTGGCTTCTGCTGCGGTGTGGGCAAAGCCCCAGCCGCCGTTGGGTAGCTGACCGAAGGTCAGGTTCTGCAAGTGGTGCTGGATATAGCCCGAAGCGGTTGTTTCTGCCATGGTTGCCTCAAACGCCCTAAGGTCTCGAAAGTCTTGTTCTCATCAGCAGGGGAGCGAACCAGCTGACCGACTGAGTCAGCACGAACGCGCCGAATACAGCAATCGGCGCCAGTGGCTTCACACCTGCAAACACCAGTGCAAACAGCACTGCCGTCAAAATCAGTTTGCCTGCCTCGCCGGCATAGAAAGACCGGACGATGGACTGGGCTGCTCGGGCGCCGGAAAACCGAAATGCCTTGTGAGCGAAATAAACATTGGGCAGCAAGGCTATCAGGCCTCCGCAAAGTCCCGAGTATCCGGCAACGACTCCGTGCCATTGCCAGAGCGCCAAAGCGGCAATGAGCAAAATGACAAATTGAGCCATCAACACCGGAAAAACCGCCAGGCGATGGAACGGCAGGCGGTTTGGCTTGCGGGTTTCCATCACTATTGCTCTCCAATGGTCGGCTGCCAAAATTCAATAACTTGGCATAATTTGTGCCGACAAAATGCGCGCAGAGTATAGGGGCGGTTCTGCCCCTATTCAACTGTCAGGTAGTGATTTCCGACTGCGCGCTACAAGGGGAATTGTTTCAGCGGATGTGTGCGAGCACACCTTGAAGCTCATCGAGGGAGTTGTAACCAATCACCAACTGGCCTTTGCCCTTCTTGCCGTGGCGGATCTGCACCGCAGAGCCCAGCCGCTCGGCCAGACGCTGTTCAAGCCGGGCGATATCCGGGTCGGGTTTGGCAGGCTCGACCGGCTCCGGTTTGCCGCTCAGCCACTGACGAACCAGTGCCTCAGTTTGGCGCACAGTGAGGCCGCGTGCGACAACATGTCGCGCCCCTTCCACCTGCTGATTGTCCGGCAGACCGAGCAATGCACGGGCATGACCCATTTCCAGGTCGCCATGGGACAGCATGGTCTTGATGACTTCCGGCAGCGCAATCAGGCGCAACAGGTTGGCTACCGTGACGCGGGACTTACCCACAGCCTCGGCGACCTGTTGCTGAGTGAGCTGGAATTCCTGCTGCAAGCGCTGCAGGGCCACCGCTTCCTCGATCGGATTCAGGTCTTCGCGCTGGATGTTCTCGATCAGCGCGATGGCGATCGCGGTTTCATCCGGCACGTCGCGAACCATCGCAGGAATGGTTTCCTGCCCGGCTTGCTGACTTGCGCGCCAGCGACGTTCGCCGGCGATGATCTCGAAACGACCACCGCCAATCGGGCGAACCACGATCGGCTGCATCACGCCCTGGGCCTTGATCGACTGCGCCAGCTCTTCCAGCGCCTGCGGATCCATGTCCCGGCGTGGCTGATACTTGCCGCGCTGCAGCAGGTCCAACGGCAGGTGCTGCAACTCACGGCTGTCCGCCTGCGCTGCCTGTTCTTCCAGCGCGCTGACAGTCGGACCGCTCAGCAGTGCATCCAGTCCTCGTCCGAGACCTCGTTTCTTGACGGCCATGGGAATTCCTTAAGTTGGCTGGGCAGCGGCGGTGCGTGAATTTTTGCGCTGACGGCGAACCATCTCGCCCGCCAGGGCCAGATAGGCCAGCGCGCCACGCGATTGCTTGTCGTACGCCAGCGCCGGCATGCCGTAGCTCGGGGCTTCGGCGAGACGGATGTTGCGCGGGATCACCGTGTCGTAAAGCTGATCGCCGAAGTGTTCCTTGAGCTGGGCCGATACATCGTTCATCAGGCTCAGGCGCGGGTCATACATGGTCCGCAGCAGGCCTTCGACTTTCAGGTTCGGGTTCAGCAGTTCGGCGATGCGTTTGATGTTATCCACAAGGTCGCTCAGACCTTCGAGCGCAAAATACTCGCACTGCATGGGGATAATGACCCCGTCGGCGGCAACCAGTGCGTTCAGCGTGAGCATCGACAGCGACGGCGGGCAGTCGATCAGAATGTAATCGTAGTTTTCACGGATCGGCGCCAACGCGCTGCGCAGACGGCTTTCCTTCATCTGCATTTCCAGCAGCACCACCTCGGCCGCCGTCAGGTCGCGGTTGGCCGGTAGCAGTTGATAACCGCCGTGTTCCGAATAGTGCATGGCCTGGGCCAGATCGCATTCACCGATCAGCAGGTCGTAGACCGAATTTTCCAGGCCATGTTTATCCACACCGCTGCCCATGGTGGCGTTGCCCTGTGGATCGAGATCGATCAACAGCACCCGGCGCTTGGTCGCGACCAGGGATGCTGCGAGGTTGATGCAGGTGGTGGTCTTGCCCACACCACCCTTCTGGTTCGCTATCGCGAATACCTTAGCCATTCTTGCTTGTGTTCCCAATCATGCCGTGCGGCGCAGTATCAGCAGATGGCGTTGGCCTTGGCAACCGGGTACGGCCAGGGCGTGTTCGCTATCGAGTTTGAAGTCTGCCGGCAATGCTACCAGCTCATCGGCCGGATGGACGCCCTTCATTGCCAGCCAGCGCGTATCGGCGTCGCCGAGGTGGCGAGTCCAGTTGGTGAAGTTCTCCATGCTGCTGAATGCCCGGGAAATAATCCCGTTGAATGGCTGTGCAGGCTGGAACGCTTCGACGCGACTGTGGATAACTTGCAGGTTATCCAGTTTCAGTTTGAGTTCGAGTTTGACCTGGGTCAGAAAACGGGTTTTCTTGCCGTTGCTGTCCAGGCACGTCACTTGCGAGTCCGGATACAGGATCGCCAGAGGGATCCCCGGCATGCCGCCGCCGCTGCCGACATCCAGCCAGCGACCGTTTTCGATGAACGACATCACGCTGAGGCTATCGAGCAAGTGACGGGACACCATTTCGTCCGGGTCGCGAACGGCGGTCAGGTTGTAGGCCTGGTTCCATTTGATCAACAGGGCCAGATAACCCAGCAGCAATTCGTGCTGGGTTTCAGTGAGATTGACACCGAGCTCGCGGGCTCCTGTGGATAACTCTTCGGCGTGTTGCGAAGTGACCTTAGAACTCAAGCGCTTTGCTCCAACTGACGGCCCGCGCCGCGTTTTTTCAAATGAATCATCAACAGCGAAATTGCTGCCGGGGTCACACCCGGGATCCGCGAAGCCTGGCCCAGCGTCTCGGGACGCGTGGCGCCCAACTTGCTCTGGATCTCCTTGGAAAGACCGGAAATGTTGGTGTAATCGATATCCACAGGCAGTTTCGTGTCTTCACTGGCGCGCAGACGGGCGATTTCGTCCTGTTGGCGATCGATGTAACCGGCGTACTTGGTCTTGATCTCGACCTGTTCGGCGACCTGTGGATCTTCAGCGCCCTGCCCGGTCACTTCGACCAGACCAGCGTAGTCGATTTCCGGACGGCTCAAGAGATTGAGCAGGTTGTATTCGTGAGTCAGCGGAGTGCCGAATTTTTCTGCAATTGCATCGCCCTGCTGGGTGCCCGGGCGAACCCAAGTGCTTTTCAGACGCTGCTCTTCCAGCTCGATGTTTTCGCGCTTCTTGCAGAAAGCCGCCCAGCGCGCGTCATCGACCAGACCCAGTTCGCGACCTTTTTCGGTCAGACGCAAGTCCGCGTTGTCCTCACGCAGGATGAGGCGGTACTCGGCACGGGAAGTGAACATGCGGTACGGCTCTTGAGTACCGAGGGTGATCAGGTCGTCGACCAATACCCCGATGTACGCTTCATCGCGACGCGGACACCAGGCTTCTTTGCCTTTCGCACGCAGCGCGGCGTTGGCTCCTGCGAGCAAACCCTGGGCGCCGGCTTCTTCGTAACCGGTGGTGCCGTTGATCTGGCCAGCGAAAAACAGACCGCCGATGACTTTGGTTTCCAGGCTGTACTTCAGGTCGCGCGGATCGAAGTAGTCGTACTCGATCGCATAACCCGGACGCACGATGTGCGCGTTTTCCATGCCGCGAATCGATTGCACGATCTGCAATTGCACGTCGAACGGCAGGCTTGTGGATATCCCGTTCGGATACAGCTCATGGGTGGTCAGGCCTTCCGGCTCGATGAAAACCTGATGGCTTTCCTTGTCGGCGAAGCGATGAATCTTGTCTTCGATCGACGGGCAATAACGCGGGCCAATGCCTTCGATCTCGCCGGCAGCGGAATACATCGGCGAACGGTCGAGGTTCGCGGCAATGATTTCGTGGGTACGGGCGTTGGTGTGAGTAATCCAGCAACTGACCTGCCGTGGATGTTGTTCTTTGTTGCCCATGAACGACATCACCGGAATCGGCGTATCACCTGGCTGCTCGGTCATCACCGAGAAATCCACAGACTTGCCGTCGATACGCGGTGGCGTGCCGGTTTTCAGGCGTCCAACGCGCAGCGGCAATTCACGCAGGCGATGCGCAAGGGCGATCGACGGGGGATCACCGGCACGACCGCCGGAAAAATTCTGCAAACCGATGTGGATAAGTCCGCCGAGGAACGTGCCGGTGGTCAACACCACGGAATCGGCGAAGAAACGCAGACCCATTTGCGTGACAACACCGCGTACTTGTTCCTGCTCGACGATCAGGTCGTCAGCGGCTTGTTGAAATATCCACAGGTTCGGCTGGTTTTCCAGAATTTCGCGGACAGCGGCCTTGTAAAGAATACGGTCGGCTTGCGCACGGGTTGCACGTACGGCCGGGCCTTTGCGGCTGTTCAACACGCGAAACTGGATACCGCCCAGATCGGTGGCCATGGCCATCGCGCCGCCGAGGGCGTCGATTTCCTTGACCAGATGGCTTTTGCCAATGCCTCCGATGGCCGGGTTGCAACTCATGGCACCGAGGGTTTCCACGTTGTGCGTCAGCAGAAGGGTTTTTGCACCCATGCGTGCTGAGGCCAGTGCTGCCTCGGTACCGGCATGACCGCCGCCGATGACGATCACTTCAAAACGGGAAGGGAAATCCACCACGCACCTCGTGCCTGCTTAAGTAGGTAATTCAGGAATAGTTTGAGATCAGGTTTCTGGACCTGGTCGGCAAGTATAGGGACTTCGCCCTTCCTAAAGAACCCTTTGCACAAAATTTAACCAGCTGTGGAGAACTCGCGGTTAAAAGAATAAAAAAGAGAGAAATTTATAAAACCTTTGTTTTAAAGCTTATTCTTACTGCCCATGATTTCTGTGGATAGATTTCTACAGGCCTTTATTTTCAATGTGTACAGAGATTCAAAACCCTGTGGCCATGTCGCCATGAGGCCCTTGGATAACCGGTTTAAGCCTGTGGATTAATGCGGTGGTTATCCACAGAGGCAGTTATGTTCACTTTTCAGGCCCTGTTATCAACTGCCCTCAGCGGCGGTTATTCACAGGGCTTAATTCACAGAAATCTGATGAATGAAGGGATCGCGGACGCAGAAAATCCGCCCAGGATCAGAAAACCTGTCCGGCACTGGGGGAAGGAAATACGAGGAAGAGGGAACAGACAGGTCGCGTATGGACCTGTCTGTGGACAGCGGATGGATTATTTACCGATGCAGAAGCTGGAAAAGATCCGTCCCAGCAGATCATCGGAGCTGAAGGCGCCGGTGATTTCCCCAAGGGACTGCTGGGCCTGACGCAGGTCTTCGGCCAACAACTCACCCGCTCCCGCCAACGTCAGTTGGGCACGTCCATGTTCCAGGGCATCACTGGCGTGACGCAGGGCTTCCAGGTGCCGGCGGCGTGCGCTGAAGCTGCTTTCCGACGTCTGTTCGTAGCCCATGCAGGCCTTGAGGTGATCACGTAGCAGATCCAGCCCTTCACCGGCGGATTTTGCGCTCAGACTGATCGTTACATGGCCGTCGTCGCTGACTTCCAGAGCAATGGGTTCACCGGTGAGATCAGCCTTGTTGCGAATCAGCGTGACCTTCGCCGGATCCGGCCGGGTTTCAAGGAATTCCGGCCACAGCGCAAACGGATCGGCGGCCTCGGGCGCCATGGCATCGACAACCAGCAGCACTCGATCAGCTTCGCCGATGGCTTTCAATGCTCGTTCAACGCCGATCTTTTCCACATGATCATCGGTGTCGCGCAGACCGGCGGTGTCCACTACGTGCAGCGGCATGCCGTCGATGTGGATATGTTCGCGCAGGATATCCCGAGTCGTGCCGGCGATCTCCGTCACGATGGCGGCTTCTCGTCCGGCCAATGCATTCAGCAGACTGGATTTGCCGGCATTCGGACGACCGGCAATCACCACGGTCATGCCGTCACGTAGCAATGCGCCCTGCCCGGCTTCGCGCAATACGGTGGATAACTCGTTACGAACCTTGTCGAGCATGCTCAGGACATGGCCATCGGCGAGGAAGTCGATTTCTTCTTCCGGGAAGTCGATCGCGGCTTCGACATAAATCCGCAAACCGATCAGCTGTTCGGTGAGGTTATGCACACGTTGGGAAAATGCACCCTGCAACGAACGCAGAGCGTTTCGTGCGGCCTGTGCAGAACTGGCTTCGATCAGGTCGGCAATGGCCTCGGCCTGGGCCAGGTCGAGTTTGTCATTGAGGAATGCTCTTTCGCTGAACTCACCGGGCCGCGCCAGACGGCAACCCAGTTCCAGACAACGCTTGAGCAACATGTCGAGGACGATCGGGCCACCGTGTCCCTGCAGTTCCAGTACGTCTTCGCCAGTGAACGAGTTCGGCCCCGGGAAATATAACGCCAGACCTTCATCCAGCACCTGCTGATCTTCACTGAAGAACGGGCCGTAGTGGGCAAACCGTGGTTTCAGTTCACGGCCGCTGATGGCTTTGGCTGCAACGCTGGCCAGCGGCCCGGAAATTCGAACGATGCCCACGCCGCCACGGCCCTGGGCGGTAGCGACGGCTGCGATGGTTTCACGAGGTGCGCTCATAAACCGGTATCCAGACAAAAATGGCAGATAGCAAAACGCCCCACTAGGGGGCGTTTTGAGTGGTGTTATACACAGAGTAAGTTACGCCTCGGCTTTTTTCGTCGCCGCTTCGATCTTACGCGTGATGTACCACTGTTGGGCAATCGACAGGCAGTTGTTCACAACCCAGTACAGCACCAGACCTGCCGGGAACCACAGGAAGAAGAAGGTGAAGATGATTGGCATCATTTTCATCACCTTGGCCTGCATCGGATCCGGAGGTGTAGGGTTCAGACGCTGCTGGATGAACATGGTCGCGCCCATGATGATCGGCAGGATGAAGAACGGATCCTTGATCGACAGGTCAGTAATCCACAGCATGAACGGCGCCTGGCGCATTTCCACGCTTTCCAGCAGAACCCAGTACAGAGAAAGGAAAACCGGCATCTGCACCAGGATCGGCAAGCAGCCGCCCAGCGGATTGATCTTCTCTTTCTTGTACAGCTCCATCATGGCTTGCGACATTTTCTGCCGGTCATCGCCATGTTGCTCTTTCAGTGCAGCCAGTTTCGGAGCCACGGCGCGCATGCGGGCCATCGACTTGTAGCTGGCGGCCGACAGAGGGAAGAAAATCCCTTTGATCAGCATGGTCAGGAAGATGATCGACCAGCCCCAGTTGCCGACGATGCTGTGGATATGTTGCAGGAGCCAGAAGATTGGCTGGGCAATGAACCACAGAATGCCGTAGTCGACGGTCAGTTCCAGACCTGGGGACAACTCTTTCAGCACAGCCTGGCTTTTCGGACCGGCGTACAGAACAGCGCTGGTTTCGACTTTCGCACCCGGTGCAGCGGTCAGCGAAGGACCGGTGTAACCGATGATGTAATTGCCTTTGCTGTCTTTACGGGTCTGGACGATGTTGTTTTCGCCCTTCGGAGCAACCCATGCCGTCACGAAGTAGTGTTGCAGCCAGGCTACCCAGCCACCGGTGACGGTTTCCTTGAGCTGACCTTTGTCCATGTCCTTCATGGACACTTTCTTGTACGGCTCGGAACTTGTCCACAGGGCAGCGCCCAGGTAAGTCGCGGTACCGGTAGCAGTAGTCGACGAAGGATCGGCACTTGCATCGCGTTTCAGCTGGGCAAACATCGAACCGGACCAAGGCTGAGCGCTCTGGTTGTCGATCAGATAAGTCACGGTCACGTCATACAGGCCACGTTTCAGAGTGAAACGCTTGATGTAATTGACGCCGTCCTTGCTGAACTTCAGGTCAACGACCAGTTGGTCCTGACCGTCAGCCAGTTGATAAGTCTTCTTCTCCGAGGAGTAGATCGGACGACCGGCCGGATTTGCATCCGGACCGTTGGTGCCGATCAGACCGCTCTGTGCCAGATAAGTACGTTCGCCGCCGTTGTCGAACAGCTGGAACGGTACGTCCGGACGATCCTGACGGCGTGGATACAGCGGCAAGGTCAGCTGGGCAACATCGCCACCTTGTGGATCGATCGCGAGATCGAGCACGTCGGTCTTGATCTGGATCAGATCCTTGCTGACGGCGACCGGCGTTTCGGCAGGTGCGCTGGTATCACTTGCGGCGCGCGGAATATCGTCACTGGCGGCAGCATTATTGCCAGTGGCGGTGTCCGGCAAACCGGATGTAGTCGTACTGGAAGCAACATTCTGAGTCGGCAGGGCAGCCTGGCCATAGTCCTGGTTCCATTTAAGGACCATGACGTAGGACACGATTGCCAGGGCGACGATCAGGATCGTGCGTTTGATATCCATGATTACTCGGCCATCGAAGAAGAACGGGAGGTAGGGATAGGTGGAACCGGGTCATAACCACCGGGATTCCACGGATGACAGCGACCTAAACGACGAAAGGTCAGCCAGCCACCGCGCAGAAGGCCATGATTTTCGATGGCTTCATACGCGTAGCAGGAACAGCTGGGGTAGAAACGACAGTGACTGGCCATCAAGGGACTAATGGCGTAGCGATAAAACTGGATCGGAACGAGTGCCAGTTTACGCATCGGGACTGTCTACCCCTACAGTTTCGGTTTTGACTGCTGGTACCGGCTTGTTGCGTGCCAGCCGCTTCCAGAGTTTGCCGAAATGCTGAATCAATTCGGGGTTTTCTACGTCACCCAAACCTTTGCGCGCGACGATAACGATGTCCCAGCCGACCAGTGAATCCTGGTGCAGGCGAAACGATTCGCGCATCAGACGTTTGAGGCGATTGCGCTCGACGGAGAGTTTTACACTCTTTTTCCCGATAACCAGCCCGAGACGGGGGTGATCGAGATCGTTGTTGCGCGCAAGGAGCAGGAGATTTTTCCCCGGAACCTTGCCGGTAGGGGAGTCAAAGACCGCCTTGAAGTGCCGGGGAGTAAGCAGACGCTTTTCCCGACTGAAGTCCTGACTCACCTCCAGTGCCGGATTATCAAACTGCCAGACGTGCGCGGCCTTTGGCGCGACGACGCGACAGTACGGCACGACCGTTCTTGGTAGCCATGCGAGCACGGAAACCGTGGGTACGAGCGCGTTTGATAGTGCTTGGTTGGAAAGTACGTTTCATGTCGTGTTACCTGGTTCGTCCACAACGGGCCGGAATGGCCCCCGTTTTAAGAGACCGGGGATTCTAGAGAAAGCAAGTCCATAGGTCAATTTCCAACCAACGTTTCCTTATAAATAGATCTTCGGAGCGTGGGGGACCTGATTAACCGTTTGCCAGAGATAAAAATAAAGAAGGGAATTATTTAAAGCTTTTCTGTAAAGCTTGTAAAAGCTAGGCACGTCCTCGTCTGTGGATAACTGGCTCAAGGCCTT
This sequence comes from Pseudomonas sp. B15(2017), assembly GCF_002113215.1. Lineage (NCBI taxonomy): Bacteria > Pseudomonadati > Pseudomonadota > Gammaproteobacteria > Pseudomonadales > Pseudomonadaceae > Pseudomonas > Pseudomonas sp. B15(2017). The sequence goes on along the minus strand of NZ_NEJZ01000003.1, from coordinate 123,875 downwards.
GTTTCAAGCGATGTACAGAGAATGACAACTACAGTGGAAAACCGTGTTAAGCCTGTGCTGCACTGTCGGATAACCTGTGTGTGGAAAGGGCGGTTATCCACAGCCCGGTTATCCACCGACTTTCGCCCCCAGTTGTCCAGTGTGCTCAGATAGGGTTATCCACAAAGCTTATGCACACACCGTTGGTCGCCTTTTTCTCGTTTAACGCATTGATAAATCATGTGCACCGGGCAACCTGCATGTGGATAAGTGGACGACTGGCCGCTACAATGGCCGCTTGTTTTTGCCTCACCGGCTTTCAACTTAGGGGATATCCGTGTCAGTGGAACTTTGGCAGCAGTGCGTGGAGCTTTTGCGCGAAGAGCTGCCTGCCCAACAATTCAACACCTGGATCCGTCCACTACAGGTCGAAGCCGAAGGCGACGAGTTGCGCGTCTATGCACCGAATCGTTTTGTTCTGGACTGGGTCAACGAGAAGTACCTGGGGCGCGTCCTTGAACTGCTGGATGAGCATGGCAATGGTCTGGCACCGTCGCTTTCCTTATTAATAGGCAGCAAACGCAGTTCGGCCCCGCGTGCCGCCCCGAATGCGCCATTGGCTGCTGCTCAAGTGGCCCAGGCTCAGGCCAATGCAGTACCGGCCAGCGCACCAGCGCCAGCGCCGACACCTGCACCGACCAAGCGTTCGCCTCAGAAAACCGAAGAGATCAGTGAAGAGCCGTCCCGCGACAGCTTTGATCCGATGGCCGGCGCCGCTTCGCAACAGGCACCGGTTCGCGCCGAACAGCGCACCGTGCAGGTCGAAGGCGCGCTCAAGCACACCAGCTACCTGAACCGCACCTTCACCTTCGAAAACTTCGTCGAAGGTAAGTCCAACCAGCTCGCCCGTGCGGCGGCCTGGCAAGTGGCAGACAATCCCAAGCACGGCTACAACCCGCTGTTCCTTTATGGCGGTGTAGGTCTGGGTAAGACGCACTTGATGCACGCGGTGGGCAACCATCTATTAAAGAAGAACCCGAATGCCAAGGTCGTGTACCTGCATTCCGAGCGTTTCGTGGCCGACATGGTCAAGGCGCTGCAATTGAACGCAATCAACGAGTTCAAGCGTTTCTACCGTTCGGTGGACGCCCTGCTGATCGACGACATTCAGTTCTTCGCCCGCAAGGAACGTTCCCAGGAAGAGTTTTTCCACACCTTCAACGCCCTGCTTGAAGGTGGCCAGCAGGTCATCCTTACCAGTGACCGCTACCCGAAAGAAATCGAAGGCCTTGAAGAACGCCTCAAATCCCGCTTCGGCTGGGGCCTGACGGTTGCCGTCGAGCCACCGGAACTGGAAACCCGCGTCGCGATTTTGATGAAGAAGGCCGACCAGGCCAAAGTCGAGTTGCCTCATGACGCGGCGTTCTTCATTGCCCAGCGTATTCGCTCCAACGTCCGCGAGCTGGAAGGTGCGCTGAAACGCGTGATCGCCCACTCGCACTTCATGGGCCGCGACATCACCATCGAGTTGATTCGCGAATCCCTGAAAGACCTGTTGGCGCTGCAGGACAAACTGGTCTCTGTGGATAACATTCAGCGTACCGTCGCCGAGTACTACAAGATCAAGATCTCCGACTTGCTGTCCAAACGCCGTTCGCGTTCGGTCGCTCGTCCGCGTCAGGTGGCCATGGCCCTGTCCAAGGAACTGACCAACCACAGCCTGCCGGAAATCGGCGATGTGTTTGGCGGCCGCGACCACACGACGGTGTTGCACGCCTGCCGCAAGATCAACGAACTTAAGGAATCCGACGCGGACATCCGCGAGGACTACAAGAACCTGCTGCGTACACTGACCACTTGATGAACACCAGCGCAGCTTATTAAGGCAAGGGACTAGACCATGCATTTCACCATTCAACGCGAAGCCCTGTTGAAACCCCTGCAACTGGTCGCAGGCGTCGTCGAGCGCCGACAGACCTTGCCGGTACTGTCCAACGTGCTGCTGGTTGTCGATGGCCAGCAACTGTCGCTGACCGGTACCGACCTGGAAGTCGAGCTGGTCGGTCGCGTGCAACTTGAGGAGCCGGCTGAAACAGGTTCCATCACCGTGCCGGCGCGCAAGCTGATGGACATCTGCAAGAGCCTGCCGAACGATGCGCTGATCGATATCAAGGTCGACGAGCAGAAGCTGGTGGTGAAAGCCGGCCGTAGCCGATTCACCCTGTCGACCCTGCCGGCCAATGACTTCCCGACTGTAGAAGAAGGCCCGGGTTCGCTGACCACCAGCCTGGAACAGAGCAAGCTGCGTCGCCTGATCGAACGCACCAGTTTCGCGATGGCCCAGCAGGACGTGCGTTACTACCTCAACGGCATGTTGCTGGAAGTCTCGACCGGTGTGATCCGTGCCGTCGCTACCGACGGTCACCGTCTGGCCATGTGTTCGATGCAGGCCGACATCGGTCAGCAGGAACGCCACCAGGTAATCGTGCCGCGTAAAGGTATTCTCGAACTGGCGCGTCTGCTCACCGAGCCGGACGGCAACGTCAGCATCGTCCTGGGTCAGCATCACATCCGCGCTACCACCGGCGAGTTCACCTTTACCTCGAAACTGGTCGACGGCAAGTTCCCGGATTACGAGCGCGTTCTGCCGAAGGGCGGCGACAAGCTGGTGCTGGGCGATCGTCAGGCGTTGCGTGAAGCTTTCAGCCGTACCGCGATTCTGTCCAACGAGAAATACCGTGGTATCCGTCTGCAACTGGCCAGCGGTCAGTTGAAGATCCAGGCTAACAACCCGGAGCAGGAAGAAGCGGAAGAAGAAGTAGGTGTGGAATACAACGGCGGCTCCCTGGAAATCGGCTTCAACGTCAGCTATCTGCTCGACGTGCTGGGCGTGATGACCACCGAGCAGGTTCGTCTGATCCTGTCCGACTCCAACAGCAGTGCGCTGGTGCAAGAGTCCGACAACGACGATTCGGCTTACGTTGTCATGCCGATGCGTCTGTAATCAGCTGACTCTGGATGTCGCTAAGTCGCGTCTCGGTCACCGCGGTGCGCAATCTGCACCCGGTGACCTTCTCCCCCTCCCCCCGAATCAACATTCTTTACGGTGCCAACGGCAGCGGCAAAACCAGTGTTCTGGAAGCCATTCACCTGCTGGGGCTTGCCCGTTCGTTTCGTAGCACGCGGCTGTTGCCGGTCATCCAGTACGAGCAGCTTGCCTGCACCGTTTTCGGACAGGTCGAACTCGCCGAGGGTGGCCACAGCGCATTGGGGATATCTCGCGATCGTCAGGGCGAGTTCCAGATCCGCATCGACGGTCAGAATGCCCGCAGCGCTGCGCAACTGGCGGAAATCTTGCCGCTGCAGTTGATCAATCCCGACAGCTTTCGCCTGCTGGAAGGCGCGCCGAAGATTCGCCGACAGTTCCTCGACTGGGGCGTGTTCCACGTCGAGCCGCGGTTCATGGCCACCTGGCAGCGTTTGCAGAAGGCCTTGCGCCAGAGAAACTCCTGGCTGCGGCATGGTACACTTGACGCCGTTTCGCAAGCGGTTTGGGACAGGGAACTGTGCCAGGCCAGCGCTGAAATCGATGAATACCGCCGCGCTTACATCAAAGCCTTGAAACCAGTCTTTGAACAAACCTTGAGCGAACTGGTTGAGCTCGAAGGTTTGACGCTCAGCTATTACCGAGGCTGGGACAAGGACCGGGAACTGAGCGCTGTACTCGCCGGATCCGTGCAACGGGACCAGCAAATGGGTCATACCCAGGCTGGGCCACAACGGGCTGACTTGCGTCTTAGATTGGGCGCTCACAACGCTGCGGACATCTTGTCCCGGGGTCAGCAAAAGTTGGTGGTCTGTGCGTTGCGGATTGCCCAGGGGCATTTGGTGAGCCAGGCCCGACGCGGCCAGTGTATTTATCTGGTGGATGACTTGCCGTCCGAGCTGGATGAGAGTCACCGTCGCGCGCTGTGCCGCTTGCTGGAAGACTTACGCTGCCAGGTTTTTATTACCTGTGTAGATCACGAATTATTGAGGGAAGGCTGGCAGACGGAAACGCCAGTCGCTCTGTTCCACGTGGAACAGGGCCGTATCACCCAGACCCACGACCATCGGGAGTGAAGGCATTGAGCGAAGAAAATACGTACGACTCATCGAGCATTAAAGTGCTGAAAGGCCTGGATGCCGTGCGCAAACGTCCCGGTATGTACATTGGTGACACCGACGATGGCAGCGGTCTGCACCACATGGTGTTCGAGGTGGTCGACAATTCGATCGACGAAGCCCTCGCCGGCCACTGCGACGACATCAGCATCATCATCCACCCGGATGAGTCCATCACCGTCAAAGACAACGGTCGTGGCATCCCGGTAGACGTGCATAAAGAGGAAGGCGTTTCCGCCGCCGAGGTCATCATGACCGTCCTCCACGCCGGTGGTAAGTTCGACGACAACTCCTACAAGGTATCCGGCGGTCTGCACGGTGTAGGTGTTTCGGTAGTGAACGCGCTGTCCGAAGAGCTGGTCCTGACCGTTCGCCGCAGCGGCAAAATCTGGGAACAGACCTACGTCCATGGCGTACCTCAGGCGCCGATGGCGATCGTTGGTGACAGCGAAACCACCGGTACCCAGATTCACTTCAAGGCTTCCAAGGAAACCTTCAAGAACATTCACTTCAGCTGGGACATCCTGGCCAAGCGCATTCGTGAACTGTCCTTCCTCAACTCCGGTGTCGGTATCGTCCTGAAGGACGAGCGCAGCGGCAAGGAAGAGCTGTTCAAGTACGAAGGTGGCCTGCGTGCGTTCGTTGAATACCTGAACACCAACAAGACTGCGGTCAACCAGGTGTTCCACTTCAACATCCAGCGTGAAGACGGCATCGGCGTGGAAATCGCCCTGCAGTGGAACGACAGCTTCAACGAGAACCTGTTGTGTTTCACCAACAACATTCCGCAGCGCGACGGCGGCACCCACCTGGTGGGCTTCCGTTCCGCACTGACGCGTAACCTGAACAACTACATCGAGCAGGAAGGTCTGGCGAAGAAGCACAAAGTCGCCACCACCGGTGACGATGCACGTGAAGGCCTGACTGCGATCATTTCGGTGAAGGTGCCGGATCCGAAGTTCAGCTCCCAGACCAAAGACAAGCTGGTTTCTTCCGAAGTGAAGACCGCGGTCGAACAGGAAATGGGCAAGTACTTCTCCGATTTCCTGCTGGAAAACCCGAACGAAGCCAAACTGGTTGTCGGCAAGATGATCGACGCAGCCCGTGCCCGTGAAGCGGCGCGCAAGGCCCGTGAGATGACCCGTCGCAAAGGCGCGCTGGACATCGCCGGTCTGCCGGGCAAGCTCGCTGACTGCCAGGAAAAAGACCCGGCGCTGTCCGAACTGTACCTCGTGGAAGGTGACTCCGCGGGCGGCTCTGCCAAGCAGGGACGTAACCGCAAGACCCAGGCCATCCTGCCGCTGAAGGGCAAGATCCTCAACGTCGAGAAAGCCCGTTTCGACAAGATGATCTCGTCCCAGGAAGTGGGCACCCTGATTACCGCGCTGGGCTGCGGTATCGGTCGCGAAGAGTACAACATCGACAAGCTGCGCTATCACAACATCATCATCATGACCGATGCTGACGTCGACGGTTCGCACATCCGTACCCTGCTGCTGACGTTCTTCTTCCGCCAGTTGCCTGAGCTGATCGAGCGCGGCTACATCTACATCGCCCAGCCGCCGCTGTACAAGGTCAAGAAAGGCAAGCAAGAGCAATACATCAAAGACGACGACGCCATGGAAGAGTACATGACGCAGTCGGCCCTGGAAGATGCGAGCCTGCACCTGAACGAAGACGCCCCGGGCATTTCCGGTGAAGCGCTGGAACGTCTGGTGAATGACTTCCGCATGGTGATGAAGACCCTCAAGCGTCTGTCGCGCCTGTACCCGCAGGAACTGACCGAGCACTTCATCTACCTGCCGGCCGTCAGTCTGGAAATGCTCGGCGACCACGCCAAGATGCAAGATTGGCTGGCCCAATACGAAGTCCGTCTGCGCACCGTCGAGAAGTCGGGTCTGGTCTACAAGGCCAGCCTGCGTGAAGACCGCGAGCGTGGCGTATGGCTGCCAGAGGTCGAGCTGATCTCCCACGGCCTGTCGAACTACGTCACCTTCAACCGCGACTTCTTCGGCAGCAACGACTACAAGACCGTCGTCACCCTCGGCGCTCAATTGAGCACCCTGCTCGACGAAGGCGCCTACATCCAGCGTGGCGAACGCAAGAAAGCGGTCACCGAGTTCAAGGAAGCCCTGGACTGGCTGATGGCCGAAAGCACCAAGCGCCACACTATCCAGCGATACAAAGGTCTGGGTGAAATGAACCCGGATCAGCTGTGGGAAACCACCATGGACCCAAGCGTGCGCCGCATGCTGAAAGTCACCATCGAAGACGCCATTGGCGCAGACCAGATCTTCAACACCCTGATGGGTGATGCGGTCGAACCTCGCCGTGACTTCATCGAGAGCAACGCTCTGGCGGTGTCCAACCTGGACTTCTGATCCCGGTCGTCGTCAAAAAAAGGCCAACGCATTGCGTTGGCCTTTTTATTGGCAGATCAAACTACGCAGTCTTACTCAGACACCGCCGCCACACTCTCCAACCGATACCCATACCCATAAATCGTCAGCAGCTGCCAACCCCGATCCGCCGTCAGTCCGAGTTTGTTGCGTAGGCGATAAATATGGGTGTCCAGTGGTCGCGACGTGGACATCTCTTCGTGGGGCCAGAATCTCTCGTACAGGTAATCCCGCGACAGCGGCCGCCCCAGGTTGCTGAACAGGCAGTGGGCGAGACGATATTCGCGTTCGGTCATGACGATCGGTTTCCCGTCGCGGGTAACGGTCAGTTCGGCGTCGTCGAACACCAGATCGTTAAAACGCAGGACTTCGGCGGGTGCGCTACGTTGCAGGCTATGCCGACGCAATACCGCTGCCACGCGGGCCTTCAATTCATTGGGTCGAAACGGTTTGCTCACGTAATCGTCGGCTCCCGCATTCAACGCCTGGACGATATCGCTCTCGCCGTCGCGGCTGGTGAGCATTATGGCGGCCGGCGGGGCTTCCATGTGTTCGCGGGTCCAGCGCAGCAGTGCCAGGCCGGTGAGGTCGGGCAATTGCCAGTCGAGGATCAACAGGTCGAAGGTTTCCCGGCGCAACTGGCGCAGGAGGTCTTCACCGCTTTCGAAGCTGTGAAGTGACCACGGCTGTCCTCCAGCCTCGGCGATTTGTTGCAGGGTCTGCTCGACCCGGCGCAGTTCGGCGGGTTCATCGTCCAGTATCGCAACGCGCATACGCGGTGGTTCCTTGTCGCTCGGGCAATGGGTGCCGACCGGATCGGCTCTCTCCATGCAGTGAAAGTAAGCGGCACGCCGTGGGGTGAGCCGCTATGATTCTTCGGGTCTACGTCCTCAGACCGGCCGTCTATGAATCCATTCAACCCGCCCTGCCCTGTTTCCCATGAATAACCAGCGCCGACACGAAAGTCGCGTACCCAGCCAGGTTCAGCGTTTGTTCCGGCAACTGGTGCGCGAGTGGGTGTGGATAAGTCTAGTGCTGTTGCCGCTGACTGCACTGCTTTCCTGGCGTGCGCAGATCAATTTGCATGACTCGGCGCCGTTGCTGGGCGCAGGACTTTCGGTAGCCATGGTCGCGTGCGTACTTGGGTTGCTGCTGTGGCGCCCGCGTCTGGCGCTCTGGCTCACATTGGGCGGGATGGCCTGCGTGCTGTTGACCAGTGCAGGCCTGGCTGAGATGCGGCGTTGGTGGTCACCGACGCCGGCGGTGCTGGGTATGTTGTTCGGTTATCTGATCTGGAACTGGCGACGCCTGAGCGTGGTGCTGACCTACTTCGGTTGGGAGCTTGCGCGGCTGGACAGTGAACCGAAAGTCTTCCCCGAACGGCGTCGGGCGCAGTTTCCCGGCGCCGACCGCTTGCAGGGGCAGATCATGGCGCTTGAGCAAGCCATGAGCCGCACCCGCGATACCCGCCGGTTCATTGCCGACGGGCTGGAATATCTCCCGGTCGCGACCCTGATCAGCGATCCACGGGGGCAAGTCTTGTTGGGCAACCGCAAGGCACGGAGCCTGTTCGATCACAATCTGGTGGGCGAGGATGTGCTCGATCAACTGGCGAGCCTGGGCTATCCGGAGTTGTCCACCGATCAGCGCCCGCCGCTCTCCGAGCTGCCTCTGCTGGAGTTTCGTGATCACAAGGAACGCAGCCTGCGCCTGGAGCGTGCTGCGTTGTTGCCCGTCGATGGCGACCTGCCAATCGGCTGGCTCCTGAGTCTCACTGACCTGAGCGCCGAACGCGCCGCCGAGGAACAGCGCGGTGTATTGCTGCGCTTTCTGTCCCATGACCTGCGCGCGCCCCATTCGGCGATTCTCGCCCTGCTCGATGTACACCGGCATCAGGCAGGAACGGATTCGCCACTGCTCGAACAGATTGAGCGTCAGGTACGCCGGGCGCTGGAACTCACCGACGGCTTCGTTCTGCTGGCCCGGGCGGAATCCGAGGCGTACCGGTTTCAGCCGAGCTTGTTCGGAATGCTGGTCATGGACGTGCTGGATCAGGCACTGCCCATCGCCCAGCAAAAGCGCATCCAGCTGTTGAACGACATGGACGAACACTCCCAGGAGCGTTTGATCCTGGCCGATCAAGGCTTGTTGACCCGAGCACTGTTCAACCTGCTGGAAAACGCAATCAAGTACAGCCCGGCCGGATCCACGATCGTCATGCGTGTCAGCTGCCATGACGACTGGTTGCGTTGTGAACTGACCGATCAAGGCAAAGGCATCGCGGCAGAGGAACTGCCTGATCTGTTCAGCCAATACCGACGCTTTTCTTCTGCACAAGGCATCGACGGTGTGGGGTTGGGGCTGTCGATGGTCAAAGCCGTGGTGGATCACCATGGCGGTCGGATCGAGTGCCTGAGCGTGGTCGATCAAGGCACGACGTTCCGTGTGGAACTGCCACTGATCGCCGAAGAGCAGGCATAAAAAAACCGGCTATATCAGCCGGTTTCCTTACTTCCCAAAAAAACTTATGCACCTTTTACGGTGTTTTATCAGCTTCAGAAATATATAAATAAATCAGTCACTTAATCTGGTAATCAAGCACTTTGCGAACAAACCGTACACAGGTTATCCACAAATCTCAGACAGCGATCTGATCGTTCGCAGCCGGAGCTTCAGGGGCCGGAGGCAGCGAGCCCATTTCCCGTTGTGTCTTCTCGTTCCACGCCTGTACCCGGTCATTCAGATCGGCAATGGCGCGAGGGCCGTTGCCCTCGGCGTACATCGGCTCACCAATCACCACAGTGATCACGCCGGACTTTTTGCCCCAACCGATTTTCGGCCAGAACTTGCCGGCATTGTGCGCAATTGGCAGCACCGGAAGCGCCGCATTCACTGCCAATGCGCTGCCACTGCGGGAGAACTTGCCGATGGTGCCGTGGGGAACGCGAGTGCCTTCAGGGAAGATCAGCACCCAGACATTGTCCTTGAGCAACTCGTCACCCTTCGCCGCGACCTGCTTGAGGGCGGCTTTCGGGTTTTCCCGGTCAATTGCGATCGGCCGCAGCATGGCCATCGCCCAGCCGAAGAACGGCACGTACAGCAATTCGCGCTTGAGCACCTGGCTCAAGGGCGAGAAATAAGCGGAGAGAAAGAACGTCTCCCAGGTGCTCTGGTGGTTCGATTGAATCACGCAGGGCCGGTCAGGCACGTTTTCTGCGCCTTTGACTTCGTAGCGGATGTCGAGGAACACCTTGGTTAACCACAAGGCGCAACGGCACCAGTACACGTTGATGAAACGATAGCGCGCCTTGAACGGCAGAAAGGGCGCGATAAAAAAGCTCAGGCTGCACCACAGCAGAGCAGTGGTGCCCAGCAGCAGGTAAAAGAGGAAGATTCTGATGGCCTGCAGTATCGACATGGCGACGTTTACCATTACGGGCGATGCCCGACTGTTCAAGCGCACTCCCGATCAATCCCTGGTCAGGAACTTCAGAAGTACTCTAGTTGTGGATAAGTTCTGCGGCAATCGCCGCGAGATCGTCAAAAATCAGGGTGCCCACCGGCAAGGTCTTGGCCTGAGTCTTTTCGCCTTTCCCGGTCTTTACCAAAACGGGCTGTGAATCGACGGCTTTGGCGGCCTCCAGGTCACCAAGGCTGTCGCCGACAAACCAGACATTTGTCAGCGCGACGTTGTAATGCTGCGCGATGGTTTTCAACATCCCCGGTTTCGGCTTGCGGCAATCGCAACCTTCGTCCGGGCCATGCGGGCAATACACGATCAGCCCGACTTCACCGCCCTGCTCCGCCACCAGTTCGCGCAGACGCGCGTGCATGGCATCGAGGGTGGCGAGGTCGTAGTAGCCGCGAGCAATGCCCGACTGGTTGGTGGCGACCGCCACCGTCCAGCCGGCCTTGCTCAACTGCGCAATCGCTTCGATCGAGCCGGGCAGCGGAATCCACTCCTCCACCGACTTGATGTAAGCGTCGGAGTCGTAATTGATCACTCCGTCCCGATCGAGAATCAGCAGTTTCAACAGCAATCCCTCAACCCAGCAGCGAGATGTCGGCAACGCCCAGGAACAGACCACGCAGACGCGCCAGCAGCGCGTAACGGTTGGCCCGCACGTTGGCGTCTTCGGCATTGACCATCACCGCGTCGAAGAACGCGTCCACCGGCTCGCGCAGGGCGGCCAGGCGTGCCAGCGATTCGTTGTACTGACGCGCCGCGGCCATTGGCTGTACAGCCTGGTCCGCCTGCTGGATCGCCGAGTACAGCGAGAACTCGTTGGCATTGTCGAAGTACTTGGCCTGGACTTCGGTCGGCACCGAGCCTTCCACCTTGCTCAGCAGGTTCGACACACGCTTGTTCACCGCCGCCAGCGCTGCCGCTTCCGGCAGTTTGCGGAAGGCCTGGACCGCCTGCACACGCTGGTCGAAGTCCAGCGCCGAACCCGGCTTCAGGGCACGTACCGACAGGTAGGTGGCCACATCCACGCCTTCGTCTTCGTAACGCGCACGCAGACGGTCGAAGATGAATTCCAGCACTGCGTCGTTCAGGCCGGCAGCCTTGACCTTCGCGCCGAAGGAATTCACAGCGAACGCCACGGCATCGTTCAGATCTAGATCCAGTTGTTTTTCGATCAGGATCCGCAACACGCCCAGTGCCGCACGGCGCAGGGCATACGGGTCTTTGCTGCCGGTCGGCAGCATGCCGATGCCGAAGATGCCGACCAGAGTGTCGAGCTTGTCGGCGATGGCCACTGCTGCACCGGTCAGGGTGGCTGGCAACTCAGCGCCGGCACCGCGTGGCATGTACTGCTCGTTCAGGGCCAGAGCGACGTCTTCCGGCTCGCCGTCATTGAGGGCGTAGTAGTAACCGGCGACACCTTGCATCTCCGGGAACTCGCCGACCATTTCGGTCGCCAGGTCGCACTTGGACAGCAGACCTGCGCGGGCAGCCCACGAAGCGTTGCCGCCGATGCGTGCGGCGATGTACGCGGCCAGTTTCGACACGCGCTCGGCCTTGTCGTAGACGCTGCCAAGTTTTTCCTGGAACACCACGTTCTGCAGGCGATCGTTGAATGCTTCGAGCTTCTGCTTCTTGTCTTGCTTGAAGAAGAACTCGGCGTCGGTCAGGCGTGGGCGAACCACTTTCTCGTTACCGGCGATGATCTGCTGCGGGTCTTTGGATTCGATGTTGGCCACGGTAATGAAACGTGGCAGCAACTTGCCGTCGGCATCCAGCAGGCAGAAGTACTTCTGGTTGTCCTGCATGGTGGTGATCAGCGCTTCCTGCGGCACGTCGAGGAAACGTTCCTCGAACGAGCACACCAGCGGCACCGGCCACTCGACCAGCGCGGTCACTTCGTCGAGCAGCGCCGGCGGCACGATCGCGGTGCCTTCCTGGCGGGTCGCCAGTTCTTCGGTGCGTTTGCTGATGATTTCGCGACGCTCGTTGGCGTCGGCCAGCACGTAAGCGGCACGCAGGTCGGCCAGGTAGCTCGACGGCGAACCGATGCGCACACTTTGCGGGTGGTGGAAACGGTGGCCACGGGACTCACGGCCAGCCTTCTGCGCGAGGATCGTGCAGTCGATGACCTGGTCGCCGAGCAGCATCACCAGCCACTGGGTCGGACGCACGAACTCTTCCTTGCGCGCACCCCAGCGCATGCGTTTCGGGATCGGCAGGTCGTTCAGCGAGTCTTCGACGATGGTCGGCAGCAGGCTGGCGGTTGGTTTGCCGGCGATGTTCTGGCTGTAGCGCAATTTCGGACCGCTCTGGTCGATTTCGCTCAGCTCGACCCCACACTTCTTGGCAAAACCCAGTGCCGCTTGAGTCGGGTTGCCTTCAGCGTCGAATGCGGCCTGACGTGGCGGGCCGTCGAGGTTGATGCTGCGATCCGGCTGCTGGGTCGCCAGCGCAGTGATCAGCACGGCCAGACGACGCGGGGCGGCGTAGACGGTTTTGGTCTCGTAGTTCAGGCCAGCGGCCTGCAGGCCCTTGTCGATACCGGCCAGAAACGCTTCGGCCAGGGTGTTCAGGGCTTTGGGTGGCAGTTCTTCGGTGCCCAGTTCAACCAGAAAATCTTGAGCACTCATTGTGCAGCCTCCAGCTTGGCCAGTACTTCGTCACGCAGGTCCGGGGTTGCCATCGGGAAGCCCAGCTTGGCGCGGGCCAGCAGGTAGGCTTGGGCGACGGAACGCGCCAGGGTGCGCACGCGCAGAATGTATTGCTGACGCGCAGTCACCGAGATCGCCCGGCGCGCATCCAGCAGGTTGAAGGTGTGCGAGGCCTTCAGGACCATTTCATAGCTCGGCAACGGCAGCGGCTGGTCGAGTTCGATCAGGCGCTTGGCTTCGCTTTCGTAGAAATCGAACAGTTCGAACAGCTTGTCGACGTTGGCGTGTTCGAAGTTGTAGGTGGACTGCTCCACTTCGTTCTGGTGGAACACGTCGCCGTAGGTCACTCTGCCGAACGGACCGTCAGCCCAGACCAGGTCGTAGACCGAATCCACGCCCTGCAGGTACATGGCCAGACGCTCCAGACCATAGGTGATCTCGCCGGTCACCGGGTAGCACTCGATGCCGCCTGCCTGCTGGAAGTAAGTGAACTGGGTCACTTCCATGCCATTGAGCCAGACTTCCCAGCCCAGACCCCAGGCGCCGAGGGTCGGCGATTCCCAGTTGTCTTCGACGAAGCGGATGTCGTGGACCAGCGGGTCCAGGCCGACATGCTTGAGGGAGCCCAGGTACAGCTCCTGGAAGTTGTCCGGGTTCGGCTTCAGGACTACCTGGAACTGGTAGTAGTGCTGCAGACGGTTCGGGTTTTCGCCGTAACGGCCGTCAGTCGGACGGCGGCTTGGCTGCACGTAGGCGGCGTTCCAGGTTTCCGGGCCGATGGCACGCAGGAATGTCGCGGTGTGGAAAGTGCCGGCGCCTACTTCCATATCGTAGGGCTGAAGTACCACACAACCTTGCTCGGCCCAGTATTGCTGGAGCGCGAGGATCAAGTCTTGGAAGGTACGCACGGCTGGCGTAGGCTGGCTCACGAAATTCACCTGTTTCTTGGGCTGCGATTTAAAGAGCGGGAGTATACCCGATTCAGTCGCACCTCCACCCCCTGGAGCCTTATGCCACGCTGCTTTTGGTGCAACGAAGATCCGCTGTACATGGCTTACCACGATCAGGAGTGGGGTACGCCGCTACGCGATGCGCAGGGTTTGTTCGAGTTGCTTTTGCTCGAAGGGTTCCAGGCCGGGCTTTCGTGGATCACCGTGCTGCGCAAGCGCGAGCGATATCGCGAGGTGTTGTACGGCTTCGACGTACAACGCGTGGCGCAGATGAGCGATGCGGAAATCGACGATTTGATGCTCGATCCGGGGATCATCCGCAACCGTCTCAAGCTCAATGCCGCCCGGCGCAATGCCCAGGCGTGGTTGGAGCTGGAAGACCCGGTGGCGTTCCTCTGGTCGTTTGTGGATAACCGCCCGATCATCAATCATTTCAAGGATCGCAGTGAAGTCCCGGCCATTACCCCGCAAGCCGTGGCCATGAGCAAGGGCCTGAAAAAGGCCGGTTTCACCTTCGTCGGTCCGACCATCTGCTACGCGCTGATGCAGGCCTCGGGCATGGTCATGGATCACACGCAGGACTGCGACCGCTACGCGCAGCTCGTCAACGGCGGTTAGAATGGCCGCCTCGCGCACAGCACAAGATCAGGAGTGACCTGTGGAAAAGTTTAAAGGCGCCATGCTGGTTGGCGCTCTGCGGCTGTTTGCCCTGCTGCCGTGGCGGGCCGTGCAGGCCGTGGGTTCGGCGATCGGCTGGATCATGTGGAAAACCCCCAACCGCTCCCGGGACGTGGTGCGGATCAACCTGGCCAAATGTTTTCCACAGATGGATCCGGCCGAACGTGAGCGTCTGGTCGGCCAGACCCTGAAAGACATCGGCAAGTCCCTGACCGAAAGCGCCTGCGCCTGGATCTGGCCGGCCCAGCGCTCCATCGACCTGGTGCGCGAAGTCGAAGGCCTCGACATCCTCAAGGATGCGCTGGCGTCGGGCAAAGGCGTGGTCGGCATTACCAGCCACCTGGGCAACTGGGAAGTGCTCAACCACTTCTATTGCAGCCAGTGCAAACCGATCATTTTCTACCGTCCGCCGAAGCTCAAGGCTGTGGATGAATTGCTGCGCAAACAGCGCGTGCAACTGGGCAACAAGGTCGCCGCGTCGACCAAGGAAGGCATCCTCAGCGTCATCAAGGAAGTGCGCAAGGGCGGTCAGGTGGGGATTCCTGCGGACCCGGAGCCGGCCGAATCCGCCGGGATCTTCGTGCCGTTCTTCGCTACCCAGGCCCTGACCAGCAAGTTCGTGCCGAACATGCTTGCCGGTGGCAAGGCTGTCGGGGTGTTCCTGCATGCCCTGCGTCTGCCGGACGGTTCTGGCTACAAGGTGATCCTCGAAGCCGCGCCGCAAGCCATGTACAGCACCGACACCGAAACGTCCTGCGCGGCGATGAGCAAGGTGGTCGAGCGTTATGTGGCGGCTTATCCGAGCCAGTACATGTGGAGCATGAAACGCTTCAAGAAGCGTCCGCCGGGCGAGGCGCGCTGGTACTGATCGGCGATGGGAGATTGTGGATAACCTGACCAGGCGGGTTATCCACAGCTGTCACGGCTTCTGCCGTTCGAGCTTCTTCAGGAACACCGTCATTTCTTTCTCGGCCTGCTTGTCGCCATGGGCCCGGGCCGCCTCCAGCCCTTGTTCCCATGCCTGCCGCGCTGCCGCGTGATCACCTTGCGCCAGCTGCGCCTTGCCCAACAGTTTCCAGGCCGCCGAGTATTTCGGATCGAAGCCGACGCAACGCTGCAAATGTTCGGCAGCCTTCGCGTTCTCCCCCAGATCCAGATAACCCTTGCCCAGGCCGAAGCGCAGCAGCGAGTTATCCACACCCTTGGCGAGCATTTTCTCCAGCGATTCAATCATCGGTTCGGCTCCTGGTGGTCAGAAGAAACTCAGGCCCACGTGGAACAGTTTCTCCACATCGCGAATATGTTTTTTATCCACAAGGAACAGAATCACATGGTCACCGGCGGCGATGACCGTATCGCCGTGGGCGATGATCACTTCCTCATCACGGATGATCGCGCCGATAGTCGTGCCCGGAGGCAGTGCGATGTTTTCGATCGCCTTGCCGATGACCTTGCTCGACTTCGAATCGCCATGGGCTACCGCTTCAATGGCCTCTGCCGCGCCCCGGCGCAACGAGTGCACGCTGACGATATCGCCGCGCCGCACGTGGGCCAGCAAGGTGCCGATGGTCGCCAGTTGCGGGCTGATGGCGATGTCGATGTCACCGCCCTGGATCAGGTCGACGTAGGCCGGGTTGTTGATGATCGTCATCACCTTCTTCGCGCCCAGACGTTTGGCCAGCAGCGACGACATGATGTTGGCTTCGTCATCGTTGGTCAGCGCGAGGAAGATGTCCGCGTCGGCGATGTTCTCTTCCAGCAGCAGGTCGCGATCCGACGCGCTGCCCTGCAGTACCACGGTGCTGTCGAGGGTGTCGGAGAGGTAGCGGCAGCGCGCCGGGTTCATCTCGATGATCTTCACCTGATAGCGACTTTCGATGGCCTCGGCCAGCCGCTCGCCGATCTGCCCGCCGCCGGCAATCACGATGCGTTTGTAGCTTTCGTCTAGGCGGCGCATTTCGCTCATCACCGCGCGAATGTTCGCACGGGCAGCGATGAAGAAGACTTCGTCGTCCGCCTCGATCACCGTATCGCCCTGGGGAAGAATCGGTCGGTCACGACGGAAAATCGCGGCCACTCGGGTTTCCACATTCGGCATGTGCTCGCGCAACTGGCGCAGTTGCTGACCCACCAGCGGCCCGCCGTAGTAGGCGCGCACCGCCACCAGTTGCGCCTGGCCTTCGGCGAAATCGATCACCTGCAAGGCGCCGGGGTGCTGGATCAACCGCTTGATGTAGTTGGTGACCACTTGCTCGGGACTGATCAGCACGTCGACCGGAATCGCCTCGTTCTGGAACAGTTGCTCCTCGCGGGTCAGGTACGACGCTTCGCGCACCCGGGCAATCTTGGTCGGTGTATGGAACAGGGTGTGGGCAACCTGGCACGCGACCATGTTGGTTTCGTCGCTGTTGGTCACCGCCACCAGCATGTCGGCGTCGTCGGCACCGGCCTGACGCAACACGGTCGGCAGCGAGCCACGGCCCTGCACGGTACGGATGTCGAGTCGATCGCCAAGATCGCGCAGACGGTCGCCGTCTGTGTCGACCACCGTGATGTCGTTGGCCTCGCTGGCCAGATGTTCAGCCAGCGAACCGCCGACCTGTCCCGCACCGAGGATGATGATTTTCATCCAGTCACTCCATTGAATCCGTTTAGCCGCGCGCGGCAGCGATCTTGATCAGCTTGGCGTAGTAGAACCCGTCATGCCCGCCCTGCTGGGCCAGCAATTGGCGACCATGGGGCTGCTTGATCCCGGCGGCGGTGGCCAGATCCAGCTCCCGTGCGCCCGGCGTACGCTCAAGGAAAGCGCCGATCACCTCGGTGTTCTCGGTCGGCAAGGTCGAGCAGGTGGCGTAGAGCAGGATGCCGCCCACATCGAGGGTTTTCCACATCGCGTCGAGCAACTCGCCTTGCAGTTGTGCGAGGGCGGCGATGTCGTCGGCCTGACGGGTCAACTTGATGTCCGGATGGCGGCGGATCACGCCGGTGGCCGAGCACGGCGCGTCGAGCAGGATGCGCTGGAACGGTTTCCCGTCCCACCACGCTGCCGTGTCGCGACCGTCGGCGGCGATCAGTTCGGCGTTCAGACCGAGGCGCTCGAGGTTTTCCTTCACTCGCACCAGCCGTTTGGCTTCCAGGTCCACTGCCACCACGCCGGTCAGTGCCGGTTCGGCTTCGAGGATGTGGCACGTCTTGCCGCCCGGCGCGCAGCAGGCGTCCAGTACTCGCTGGCCTGGCGCGAGGTCGAGCAGATCGGCAGCCAGTTGCGCGGCTTCGTCCTGCACGCTGATCCAGCCTTCGGCGAAGCCCGGCAGGCTGCGTACATCAGCGGCGGCGTCGAGAACGATGCCGTCGCGGCTGAAGGTGCACGGCTGCGCGGCGATACCTGCTTCAGTCAGCAATCCGAGGTACGTGTCACGGCTGTGATGACGGCGGTTGACCCGCAGGATCATCGGCGGATGCGCGTTGTTCGCCTCGCAAATGGCTTCCCATTGTTCAGGCCAGAAGGCCTTGAGGGATTTTTGCAGCCAGCGCGGATGGGCGGTGCGAACCACCGGATCGCGTTCCAGTTCGGCGAAGATCGCCTCATGTTCGCGCTGGGCATTGCGCAGCACGGCGTTGAGCAGACCTTTGGCCCACGGCTTTTTCAGCTTGTCGGCGCAACCGACGGTTTCGCCGATGGCGGCGTGCGGCGGGACGCGGGTGTAAAGCAGTTGATAGAGACCGACCAGCAGCAGCGCCTCGACATCGGCGTCCGCAGTCTTGAACGGTTTCTGCAGCAGTTTTTCCGCCAGCGCCGACAAACGTGGCTGCCAGCGGGCGGTGCCGAACGCCAGGTCCTGGGTGAAACCGCGATCGCGATCTTCGACCTTGTCCAGCTGCGTCGGCAGAGAACTGTTGAGCGAAGCCTTGCCGCTCAGGACGGCGGCGAGTGCCTTGGCGGCGGCCAGACGCGGGTTCATGGCGCGTCCACCGTTGCGCCCAGCACGGTGCCGGTGGCGAATTTCTCACGACGGCTGTTGAACAGATCGCTGAAGTTCAGCGCCTTGCCGCCGGGCAATTGCAGGCGGGTCAGGCACAGTGCCTGTTCGCCACAGGCGACGAGCAGACCGTCCTTGCTGGCGCCGAGGATGGTGCCCGGTGCGCCTTTGCCTTCGGCCAGTGTCGCCGCCAGCACTTTAAGTGCTTCGCCGTTGAGCGTGCTGTGGGTGATCGGCCATGGATTGAAGGCGCGGACCAGACGTTCCAGCTCGACGGCCGGACGGCTCCAGTCGATGCGCGCTTCGTCCTTGTTCAGTTTGTGCGCGTAGGTGGCGAGGTCGTCGTTCTGCACTTCGCCTTCCAGGGTGCCAGCGGCCAGACCGGCAATCGCCTGCACCACGGCGGGCGGGCCCATTTCGGCGAGGCGATCGTGGAGGCTGCCGCCAGTGTCTTCGGCGCTGATCGGGGTGACGACCTTGAGCAGCATCGGACCGGTATCGAGGCCGGCTTCCATGCGCATCACGGTCACGCCGCTTTCAGCGTCGCCTGCTTCGACGGCACGCTGGATCGGCGCCGCACCGCGCCAGCGCGGCAGCAGCGAGGCGTGACTGTTGATGCAACCCAGACGCGGAATATCCAGCACCGCTTGCGGCAGGATCAGGCCGTAGGCGACCACCACCATCAAATCCGGTTTCAGCGCCGCGAGCTCGGCCTGAGCGTCGGCGTTGCGCAGGGTCGGCGGCTGCAACACCTGGATATTGTTTTCCAGGGCGAGCTGTTTGACCGGGCTCGGCATCAGTTTTTGCCCACGACCGGCCGGGCGATCCGGTTGGGTGTAGACCGCAACGATCTCGTAAGGGCTGTCCAGCAGGGCCTTGAGGTGTTCGGCGGCGAATTCCGGGGTGCCGGCAAAAACGATGCGCAGTGGCTCAGTCATGGGGGAGTCTCATAAAAAGAAAAAGGCTTGCCGCAGCAAGCCTTTGGAGAGGGGCATCAAGCGTTCTGGCGGTGCTGCTTTTCCAGTTTCTTCTTGATCCGGTCGCGTTTGAGCGTGGACAGGTAATCGACGAACAACTTGCCGTTGAGGTGGTCGCATTCGTGCTGGATGCACACCGCGAGCAGACCTTCGGCGATCAGTTCGTAAGGCTTGCCGTCACGGTCCAGAGCCTTGATCCTGACCTTCTGCGGGCGGTCGACGTTTTCGTAGAAACCCGGCACCGAGAGGCAGCCTTCCTGGTATTGCTCCATTTCGTCGGTCAGCGATTCGAACTCGGGGTTGATGAACACCCGGGGTTCGGTGCGGTCTTCGGAGAGGTCCATCACGACGATACGTTTGTGCACGTTGACCTGGGTCGCGGCAAGGCCGATGCCCGGCGCTTCATACATTGTTTCAAACATGTCATCGACCAGCTGACGCACTTCGTCGTCCACTACAGCCACAGGTTTGGCGATAGTGCGCAGACGCGGGTCCGGAAATTCGAGGATGTTCAAAATGGCCATAAGCTTGATTGCTGCACGTGTGAGGTAAAGTCGGGCGATGGCCTGGCGGGTCCGAAGATGCAGGCTACCGTTGTGAAACGTAGCTCCTTGCTTTTCAGCATAGAGCAGGGAGCGAGCCACGGGGGCTCTGGCGTTTCACGCGAACGCACATAATAAAGGGATTCACCGCATGAGGAAATCACTACTCGCCCTGCTGTTTCTGGCCTCGGCCGGCGCCGCGCACGGGCAAGTGCAACTCAAGGAAGGTTTTCCACAGCAATACACGGTGGTTTCGGGGGATACGCTCTGGGACATCTCCGGTAAATATTTGCGCGAACCCTGGCAGTGGCCGCAACTGTGGCAGGCCAATCCGCAGATCGAAAACCCCAATCTGATCTATCCCGGCGACACGCTGACGCTCAGCTACGTCAACGGCCAGCCGCGTCTGACCGTCAATCGCGGCGAGTCGCGCGGCACCATCAAGTTGTCGCCGCGCATCCGCACCAGTCCGGTCGCAGAGGCGATTCCGAGCATTCCGCTCAAATCGATCAACAGCTTTCTGCTGAGCAACCGCATCGTCGACAAGGTCGAGGACTTCGACAAGGCGCCGTACATCGTCGCCGGCGATGCCGAACGGGTGCTCAGCGGCACTGGCGACCGGATCTTCGCCCGTGGCCATTTCGACCCGAGCCAGTCGGTCTACGGCATCTTCCGCCAGGGCAAGGTCTATACCGATCCGCAGAGCAAGGAGTTTCTGGGGATCAACGCCGACGACATCGGCGGCGGTGAAATCGTTGCCACCGAAGGCGATGTCGCCACCCTCGCTCTGCAACGCACGACCCAGGAAGTACGCCTCGGCGACCGTTTGTTCAGCGGCGAAGAGCGTTCGATCAACTCGACCTTCATGCCCAGCGCGCCCGCCGCCGACATCAACGGCCTGATCATCGATGTGCCGCGCGGCGTCACGCAGATCGGCGCGATGGACGTGGTGACCCTGAACAAAGGCAAACGCGACGGCCTGGCGGAGGGCAACGTCCTGGTGGTGATGAAAACCGGGGAAACCGTACGTGACCGCATCACCGGCCAGCCGCTGAAAATCCCCGATGAACGCGCCGGATTGCTGATGGTGTTCCGCACCTACGACAAACTCAGTTACGGCCTCGTGCTGAACGCATCGCGCTCGCTGGCGGTGCTGGACAAGGTGCGAAATCCTTAGCTGGCTTCACAAGTTACCAACAGAGTTATCCACAGCTTGTTCCGAAAGGTTCGGGCCTTATAACGATCAAGGATGATCCATGATGATGCCTGACTCGTCGCCGGTTTCCCCGGCGGAACTGGAAGCGCGCCTGCGCCTGCACCGCTTGCCGGAAATCGGTCCCAAGCGTTTTACCAAATTGCTCGAAGCTTTCGGCTCGGCCTCGAAGGCGATCAGTGCGCCCGCCAGCGCCTGGCGCTCGTTGGGTTTGCCGATGGCTTGCGCCGAGGCCCGACGCTGCCCTGACGTTCGCGACGGTGCCAGTCATGCATTGCGCTGGCTAGAGCGTCCGGATCAACATTTGCTGATGTGGGATCACCCGGATTACCCAGCCTTGCTGGCGCAGATTCCCGACCCGCCACCCTTGCTGTTCGTCGCTGGCGACCCCCGGATTCTGGAAAAACCGCAACTGGCGATGGTCGGCAGTCGCCGCGCTTCCCGTCCGGGCATGGACACTGCCGCTGCATTTTCCCGCAGCCTGGCCGGCGCCGGTTTTGTCATCACCAGTGGCTTGGCGCTGGGCATTGATGCGGCCGCGCATCAAGCCGCCGTCGACGTCGGCGGGCAAACGGTCGGTGTGCTCGGTACGGGTCTGGAAAACTTTTATCCACAGCGCAACCGTCGGTTGGCGGACGCGATGATTGCATCCGGCAGTGCAGTGCTTTCGGAATTTCCTCTGGACGTCGGGCCAACGCCGGGCAACTTCCCCAGACGCAACCGGATCATCAGCGGTTTGTCCCTCGGCGTGCTGGTGGTCGAGGCCAGTGTCGCCAGCGGCTCTTTAATCACCGCGCGGCTGGCCGCGGAACAGGGGCGCGAGGTGTACGCCATTCCGGGTTCGATCCACCATCCCGGCGCCCGGGGCTGTCATCAACTGATCCGTGACGGGGCGGTGCTGGTGGAAACCATCGAGCACATTCTCGAAGCCTTGCGCGGCTGGCAACATCTGCCGGTATCCACCGCCGCAGCGAATCCGCAGAACCCGTTGCTGCGTCTGTTGCACGCCGCGCCGCACACCAGCGAGGGCCTGGCTGACAGCATTGGCTGGGCGCTTCCGAAAGTGCTGGCGGCGCTGACCGAACTGGAGATGGATGGTAGCGCCGTGTGCGAAAACGGCCGCTGGTTTGCGCGCATAAGCTAGGTTTTACATTGAAGATCGGTAAACTGCGCGAAACCTGTTTGCGGAGAGTTTTTCATGGTCAACAGTTGGCGGGTGCAACAAGCCGCACGAGAGATTCGCGCCGGGGCGGTGATTGCCTATCCAACCGAAGCCGTCTGGGGGCTGGGGTGCGATCCTTGGAATGAAGAAGCGGTGGATCGTCTGTTGGCGATCAAGAACCGTTCGGTGGACAAGGGCTTGATCCTGGTCGCCGACAACATTCGTCAGTTCGATTTTCTGTTCGAGGATTTCCCCCAGGACTGGATCGATCGCATGGCCAGCACCTGGCCGGGCCCGAACACCTGGCTGGTGCCGCACCAGAACCTGCTGCCGGAATGGGTGACCGGAGTGCATGACACCGTGGCATTGCGAGTCAGCGATCATCCGCAGGTGCGGGATCTGTGCTCGCTGGTGGGGCCGTTGATTTCGACGTCGGCGAATCCGCAGGGGCGGCCGGCAGCGAAAAGTCGCTTGCGGGTCGAGCAGTATTTCCGTGGTCAGGTCGATCTGGTGCTCGGCGGAGCGCTGGGCGGTCGCAAGAACCCGAGCCTGATTCGGGATCTGGCCACTGGCAATATCGTGCGCCCGGGCTGATATCACCCCTGATTAATTTCGTGAGTACTCCTCGGCTTTCATGGCGAGGGGTACTACGCTTGCCCGCGATTTTTCCCTCATGTAGCTGTAGTTATAGTCCGGTTTTTTGTTCGATTTTTTCCCTTCTACGTCAGATGAATCCGTAAGTATTCAATTGTTGTAATTTTTCCGACGTTATTCTCAGAAGCCACACAGTGGCGATTTTTCTAAAACCATTCATTATTTCAATGCGCTCAGAAAACTTCGAAAAGTTAACGGCTGCGGAGAAGAAATGGATATCAGGGATTCGCAATTAACGGATTATTTTCAGGAGATTCAGACGACCTTTAAAAGGCGTCATGAAAATTATCGCATCGTTATTCTTGAAGCAGGATCGGATACACGAGAGTTTGAACGGTTTGTTTCCCGTCATTTCAGGTTGCGATTGCAACACTACATGCTGACACCCAAAGCCAGATTACTTGAAACACGTCTGGCGATTATCTCGCGCAGTACCCACTTTTTGTTGTATCAGCACGACAGGCCCACGGCGGTATTGCGCGTGACCCCCGGGCCGTTCGAATGGGCTTCACTGACGCAGCAGCAACTATCCCCTGCCACGACGCTGTCGCGCCATGTCGAGTTCAGCCGCTTGATCAGCCACTCGCAAACGCAGTTCCCCGTGTCGATCAACGGCCTGCTGGCGGCTGCCACGGAATGGGCGATCAAGCGGGGTTATGAAGGGGTCACCGCGCTCTGCCGATCACCGCAACGGCGATTGTTCCAGCGTTTCGGCCTGACGCCCATTACCACCGACGCCCTGCGCATCGAACAGCGCCAGCGCGGCGATTACTGGCTGCTCTCGGCTCAATGGCCGCAAATCCTCACAGCACTTCAACAGTCTGCCCACCTGCTCGCCAACCCATTGGAGAACCCGGTTGATGAACTCGCCTCTCAGTTTTGAACAACAATTAAGCCTGCTCGATGAGCGAATCGAAAAGACATGGGCCGATATTCTGGAAAGTTCGCGACTGATAAAAGCCATACGTGAAGGCAGTGTTTCAAAAGCCTTGTACGCGATCTACATGATCCAGACTTTTCACTACACGGCACACAATGCACGAAATCAGGGATTGGTCGGAGTCCGACATGCGGATAATCCGGTGTATGCCAAGTTTTGCTTTGAACATGCGGCACAAGAAGTCGGCCATGAAAAAATGGCGCTGCATGATGTCATGAGTCTTGGTTTGAAGAATGAGGTGTTCGATATTCCGCCTGCACTTCCAGCTACGGATGTATTGATCGCCTACTTATACTGGATTTCCTTTACCGGTAATCCGCTACAACGGCTTGGTTATAGTTATTGGGCAGAGAACGCTTACCAGTTCATTACTCCGTTGATTAACAGCCTGAGTGAAGTTTTGGAACTGAAGCCCGCTCAGCTGACGTTCTTCATTGCGCATTCCGACATTGATGTCGAGCACTTCAATGAAATCAAACTCATGCTGCAACGCACCTGCAAGCGACAGGAAGACTGGGATGCGATCAGCACTGTCATGGAAACCAGCCTGCGTCTGACCGGCAACATGCTCGAGGCGGTTTATGAGCAGTTCGAGGCCTGGCAAAACGGGCTGGCGCCTCGCTATGACTTTCTTCACGCCGTGGACAACCAATGAAGTCTGGCCGCCCTTGTTCCAATCAGACGGCTGGAGGCAGACATGGCTGATTATTTCGACCGGCTCAACTACACGCTGGGGGATGAAGACACTGCACTCGAGTACGCGATCCTGCCCAGACATGCCGGGCACGTGCTGGGTATTGCCGGATGCGGCGGCCGGATGTTGCCGTTGCTGGCCGCCGCTCCGTCACGCATGACCTGTACCGATATCAGTGCGCCGCAACTGGCGTTCAGCCGGTTGCGTTTTGCCCTGCTGGAACAGACCGATCACGAGTCGTTCATGGCGTTCATGGGCTATCGAATGGAAAGCCTGAGGTCGCAACGCCAATCCATTTTCCAGCAACTGGTTTTACCGCCGGCGGATCGTCGCTGGTTGTTCGCGCTGTTCCAGTCCCGGCACTGGGAAGCGCCGATTTACATGGGTGCATTCGAGCAAACCTTGAAGCGGTTGGCGAGGATCACCGGACTGTTTACCGGCAAGGCTGGCCGAGGCATTTTTCATTCAAGCCGGCTTGACGAACAGACGGAATATTACCGAAACCGCTTTCCACTCAAGCGCTGGAAAGCCGTGGTCGCTTTGCTGGGGAACGCAGCAGTGCTCAATTCGCTGCTGTACAAGGGCGCGTTTCCACCCAACAACCTGGGGATCAGTTCCCGCGCGGCGTATCTGGAAATTTTTCATACGTTGTTCACCACTCAGGTGATCCGCGAGAGCTTTTTCCTGCAAATGCTGTTTTTCGGTGAGCTGCGTTATCCACAAGGCTTTCCGCTGGAGTGCGATCCGGCAATTTTCCAGCGGGCCCGCGAGGGACTTCAGCAGTGCGAGTTACGCGTGGTGCAGGCCGACATCCTCGACTGTGCCGCCGGGGAAACAGCCATCGATTTCGTATCGCTGTCGGACGTGCCTTCCTTCATGTCCGCAGCGGCCGGCAAGAACGTTTTACAGCGCCTGGCACCGTCCCTGTCGGAAAACGCACAGGTGGTCATGCGGGGGCATTTGCATGTGGTGCGACCCGATTGCGCAGGTTTCTGCGATATCACCCAGCAGTACCAGGCAGACATTGCGCGAGAAAAAACCCAGCTCTGGCGAGTCCAGGTCTATCGCCGTACTCCCTCTTTGCAGGTATCCCGATGAACACTTTTCAACCGACCGTCAATTGGGTCAAAAACCGTGTCCGGCAAGCGCGTGACGATCAGCAGCAATTGTTCGATGCCGGACTCAATGGTCTGAAATTGGCCAAACGTGAAGGCAAAGAGATCGAACTCGAGAGTGGCGAACGGCTGACCGAGTTTCTTTCCTGCTCTTATCTGGGACTGGAGTGTGACCCTCGCTTGATTCAAGGAGCGGTGAGCGCCTCGGAGTCCTTCGGCGTGCAGTTCGCCGCCGCACGAACCCGAGCGCTGTTGCCGCCCATGCGTGAACTGGATGAACTGCTGAACCGGATATTTCAGGGACATACAGTCACCTTCAACTCGGTGGGCAGTGCGCATCTTGGCTGTTTGCCGCTGCTCGGCTCCGGCGAGATGCCCTCGTATCCCATGCGTCGAGGCCCTTGCTGGATTGTTGACCGTGCCGCTCACGCTTCGATGCAAGTGCTGCAAGGCATTCTCTGGCAGTTCGGGCCGATCCAGCGCCGTGACTGCAGCGATATAGAACAGGTGGAGGAAGCGTGTTCAACGGCCGTCGCAGCGGGTAATACGCCCATCATTCTGACGGACAGCATCGGCTCGATGCGCGGTGTATACCCGGTCAGTCGCCTGCTGCAACTGGCGGAGCGTTTCGACGGTTATCTCTATGCGGATGACGCCCACGGTACCTCGATCCATGGTTTCGCCGGAGGTGGTTACGCGCTGGATGCGGCGGGTGACCGATATCGTGGCCGGTTGATACTCCTGTCATCGCTGTCCAAGGCGTTCGGTGCAACCGGCGGGGCAATCACTGTGCGCACCGAAGCCGATGCCGAAATAATTCGGCGCCATGCGTCGACCTATACGTTTGGCGGGCCACTGTCTGTTGGCGGAGTAGGCGCGGCAATTGCCTCGGGGAAAATTCATTTGTCGCCGGAGTTGGGGCAATTGCAGGTGGCGCTGTGGAAAAATATCGCCACGATCGACCGTTTGCTGGGGCCAGTGCTGGGTAATCATCACGTCGCGTCCCCCATTCGATTCGTCCGCGTCGGGGCCGAGAGAGATGCGATCAGCCTGGCGCAGCATTTGCGTCGGCAGGGCATGGCGGTCACTACCGCGCTGTTTCCGGTGGTGGCGAAGGGCGAGGCAATTTTGCGTCTGGCCATCAGCGCGAGCCACAGTCAGCGCCAGCTGGAATGTCTGGCGAACGCCGTCCGTAGCGGATTCGATGAGCTGGGTATTCGTCAGGGAAGGCGCGGCAATGAGCAATGAATCGATAACGGATATATCGGCCGAGGCCTTCGCTCGCAAATTGGCTCACGCGCGTTCGCTGCCTTGGTTCCTTGCGTTGTATCCGCGAATCCTGGAAGTGCAGGGATTGGCCGATCAGCATCGGTTGCCGGTTCTGGCGGTGGAAGACGAGTTCGGCGGGGCCCTGTTTTCCGCGCTCGGTGATGCTTCTCATCGAGCACCGGGCGGTGGACTGACCCTGACCTCGGGAGGCAGTACCGGCAGTCGCAAACAGATCACCCATTCCTGGGCGTTCAACGCTGCAATCGTGCACTTGGGGGCACGGATGTTCGGTGCGATGGACGAACGCCCTGAGGTGGTCATCAATTGCCTGACTGCCGGGGAAATGCAGGGAGCGTTCCAATACGCGTCAGCCATCGTCCAGCACATTGGCGCACGCTTGTTGCCTGCCGGTTCACAAATGGGCGTGGAACGCATCGCCGAGCTGATTGAGGCACACAAGGCCGATGCGTTGATATGCACTCCCTCCTTCGCCGCCGCGTTGTTCAATCATGACGCAGCCCGGTTGGGCACCCTGAAGTGGCTTTATTACATCGGAGAACCCTGCAGTAAAACGCTGCGCGACCAGTTGGCCCGGGACTGGCCGATGCTCAATATTCGCTCGTTGGGCTACAGCTCGACGGAGACCGGCCCCATCGGTTTTCAGTGTGCCCATCTGGAGCATGGCTTTTATCATCTGCATGCCGACGCCATGCTGCTCGAAGTGGTTGATCCTCTGACCCTGAACGCTATGGCTGAAGAGCAAACCGGTGAGTTTCTGCTGACGCCACTGCTGTCCGATCACGTGCCGCTGTTGCGCTACCGGATCGGGGATCGTGGGCGAATCCTGCGCACAGGGACGACGTGTGCCTGTGGCAGCTCCCTGCCGGTGCTGGCGCTGGAGGGGCGGGTCGAGACTTCGATCAAACTGGGTGGCGCGCTCGTCACTCAGTCACAGGTATTGCACGTACTCCGGCAACTTTTACCGCAGTTGCAGGCCACCGATGTCCAAGTACAGATTGAACGACAGCCCGAGGGCGCACGCATGCGTCTGGTCCTCGCTGAGGACACACTGACAGCCGACACCCGAAGCGTCATTGAAGGTGCGTTGCAGATCGAAGGGCAGGCCAGCGGATTGCTCAGGCTGCCCGGGGTGTTGGGGCTGGAGGTGAAGCGTCTTGCCCGTCAGGAATTCGAAACCACCCTGGCTGGCAAGACGCCGTTTTTTATGACGCTGGAACAGACCCCGGCACTGTCATGACGATATGCAGAGGCCATCGGCGGTCAGGGCAGCAGGACAGTGGAGCCCGTGGTGCGCCGCGCGGACAGCTCGGTTTGCGCTTTCGCCGCGTCAGCCAGCGGATAACGCTGGCTGATATCCACTTTCAGCTTGCCGCTGGCGATCATCCCGAACAGCTCGTCGGCCATGCGCTGCAGGTTCTCGGCGTTGTTGGCGTAGGTCGCGAGGGTCGGCCGGGTGACGTACAACGAGCCTTTCGCCGCCAGAATCCCCAGATTCACGCCGTCCACCGCGCCCGACGCATTGCCGAAGCTCACCAACAGGCCACGGGGCGCCACGCTGTCCAGCGAGGCCAGCCAGGTGTCCTTGCCGACGCCGTCGTAGACGACCGGGACTTTTTTCCCGTCGGTCAATTCCAGCACCCGTTGGGCAACGTTTTCGTGGCTGTAGTCGATGGTTTCCCAGGCGCCATGGGCCTTGGCCAGATCGGCTTTGGCTTGCGAGCTGACGGTGCCGATCAGCTTCACGCCCAGGGCCTTGGCCCATTGGCAGGCGAGCAAGCCGACGCCGCCGGCCGCTGCGTGGAACAAAATGGTTTCGCCACCCTTGAGTTCATAGGTCTGGCGCAGCAGGTATTGCACGGTCAGGCCCTTGAGCATCACGCCAGCGGCGGTTTCGAAGCTGATGGCGTCCGGCAGGTGCACCAGATTCGCTTCCGGCAGGACGTGGACATCGCTGTACGCGCCCAGCGGGCCGCTGCCATAAGCCACACGATCACCGACCTTGAACCGGGTGACCTCGCTGCCCACCGCCTCGACGATGCCGGCGCCTTCCGCACCTACGCCCGACGGCAAGGCCGGTGGCGTGTACAGACCGCTGCGGTAGTAGGTGTCGATGAAGTTCAGGCCGACGGCCTTGTTGCTCACGCGAACCTGCTGCGGACCGGGTTCGGCGGGTTGATAGTCAACGTACTCGAGCACTTCGGGGCCGCCGTGGGCGCGGAACTGGATTCGCTTGGCCATCTGCCTACTCCTTGGGTGATTCGGGAAGGCCCCTATCGAACGCTCATGCTTGATCTTCGTCAACTGCGGCGTGCCGGTTTGCGATGGTATGCTACGCGCCCATTTGCGCGGGGGGCCGCGCAGTTCCGCCCGATCCAAGGTGAAGCCATGACGACCCGCACCGACGCCGTAAAGGCCTATCTGCTCGACCTGCAAGACCGCATCTGCGCCGCGCTGGAAACTGAAGACGGCGGCACGCGCTTCGTCGAAGACGCCTGGACCCGTCCGGCCGGCGGTGGCGGTCGAACCCGAGTGATCGAGAACGGTACGGTGATCGAAAAGGGCGGCGTCAACTTTTCCCACGTATTCGGCAGTGGCCTGCCACCGTCTGCCAGCGCCCATCGTCCGGAACTGGCCGGGCGTGGTTTTGAAGCCCTCGGCGTGTCGCTGGTGATCCACCCGCACAACCCGCATGTGCCGACGTCCCACGCCAACGTGCGCTTTTTCATCGCCGAGAAGGAAGGTGAAGAACCGGTCTGGTGGTTCGGCGGTGGCTTCGACCTGACCCCTTACTACGGCAACGAAGAAGACTGCATTCACTGGCACCGCGTCGCCGAACAGGCCTGCGCGCCGTTCGGTCCGGACGTCTACCCGCGCTACAAGGCCTGGTGCGACACCTATTTCCACATCAAGCATCGCCACGAGCCGCGTGGCATCGGCGGCCTGTTCTTCGACGACCTGAACGAGTGGGACTTCGACACCAGTTTCGCCTTCATGCGCGCCATCGGCGATGCGTACATCGACGCTTACCTGCCGATCGTGCAGCGCCGCAAGAACGACGCCTTCACCGCCAAGCAGCGCGAGTTCCAGGAATTCCGTCGCGGCCGCTACGTCGAGTTCAACCTGGTTTACGACCGTGGCACCCTGTTCGGCCTGCAATCGGGCGGGCGCACCGAATCGATCCTGATGTCGCTGCCGCCGCAAGTGCGCTGGGCCTACGACTGGAAAGCCGAGCCGGGCAGCGAAGAAGCGCGCCTGACCGAGTACTTCCTGCAAGACCGCGACTGGCTGGCTCAGGCCTGAGGACTTCTGATGGATCGTTATGTCGTTTTCGGTAACCCGATCGGCCACAGCAAGTCGCCGATGATTCACAAACTGTTCGCCGAACAGACCGGGCAGAGCCTCGACTACAGCACGCTGCTGGCGCCGCTCGACGATTTTTCCGGCTGCGCCACGGCGTTTTTCCAGGAAGGTCGCGGCGCCAACGTGACCGTGCCGTTCAAGGAAGATGCCTATCGCCTGGCCAACAGCCTGACCGCCCGCGCCGAACGCGCGGGTGCGGTGAACACTTTGAGCAAACTGGCCGATGGCAGCCTGCTCGGCGATAACACCGACGGCGCCGGGCTGGTGCGGGATTTGACGGTCAACGCCGGGTTCAGCCTTACCGGCAAACGCATTCTGCTGCTCGGCGCCGGTGGCGCGGTGCGCGGTGCGCTGGAGCCGTTGCTGGCAGAAAAACCGGCCTCGGTGATCATCGCCAACCGCACAGTGGACAAGGCCGAGCTGCTGGCTGAACTGTTTTGTGATCTGGGGCCGGTGTCGGCCAGTGGTTACGACTGGTTGCGTGAACCAGTGGACGTGATCATCAACGCCACCTCCGCCAGCCTCACCGGCGATGTGCCGCCAATTGCCCCAAGCCTGATCGAACCCGGCAAAACGCTGTGCTACGACATGATGTACGGCAAGGAACCGACCGCGTTCTGCCGTTGGGCCAGCGAGCATGGCGCGGGCGTGGTGATGGACGGGTTGGGCATGCTGGCCGAACAGGCTGCCGAAGCCTTTTTCCTGTGGCGTGGCGTGCGTCCCGACACGGCGCCGGTTCTGGCGCAATTGCGTCGGCAGTTGGCGCTGTAAGGCGCCCTCAGTCCTCGAAGCGGATCGGGCACTTCTCCGGCCCTTCGAGCTTGCGTAATTCCTCCACCACCTGGGGGCGCGCCTGACGCAAGGTCAGGCTGCGATCCTGGCGCAGCAGGCGCCGGGCTTCCTGATGGAGCATTTCCACGCCTGAATAGTCGATGAAGTTGATCTGCTGCGCCTCGATCACCACCCGTGCGCCGTGCATTCGTTGCAAGCGCACTTGCAGGTAGTGGCTGGCGCCGAAAAAGATCGAACCGCCGACCCGCAGCACATCGTCTTCGCCATCGCGCCAATGCTGCACCCGGGGTTGTGAGGTGCGCTTGAGGTAGAAAAACAGCGAGGCCAGCACACCGGCATAGATCGCCGTCTGCAGTTCCAGCAGCAACGTGGCGATGCAGGTCAGGCTCATCACCACGAACTCGGCTCGACTGACCCGCAACAACGCACGAATGCCACGATGATCCACCAGTCCCCAGGCGATCAGCAGAATGCTGCCGGCCATGGCCGGGATCGGAATGTGCGCGATCAGCCCGGCACCGAAAATCGCGAACAACGCCACCCACAACGCCGAAAACACTCCGGCCAATGGCGAACAGGCCCCGGCCTCATAGCTCAGCCCGGAACGGGTGAACGAGCCGGCGGACAACGAGCCGGAAAAAAACGCACCGATAATGTTCGAAAGGCCCTGCGCGCGGACTTCCTGATTGGCATCGAGCAACTGTTGCGAGCGCGCGGATATCGAACGGGCAATCGACAGGCTGGTGACCAGCCCGAGCATGCCCACCGCCACGGCACTGGGCAGCAGGCGCAGGATCAGATCCATATCCAGCGGCAATCCACTGAACGGCGGCAGGCGCCCGGCAAACGCGCTGACCAATTGAACATGGCCGAACATCGCCGGCCACAGCCACACCACCAGACTGCCGAGCACCAGGGTCATCAACAACGTCGGCCAGCGCGGTAGCCATTGTTTGAGCAACGCACCGACCACCACCGTGGCGACACCGAGGAGCAGCGACGGTTTATCCACAGCCCCCAGATGGCGCAGCAGATCCATCAGGCTGTCCAGCGCCGTGGCCCTGGCCGGCAGATCCAGCCCCAGCAGGTTCGGCAATTGACCGATGGCAATCACCACCGCCGCGCCGAGGGTGAAACCCAGCACCACAGAGTGCGAGACGAAATTCACCAGCGCACCGAAGCGCAACAGGCCGAGCAGCCACTGGAAAATCCCGGCAAGGAAAGTCAGCAGCAGGATCAGGGTGATGTAGTCCTGTGACGCGGGCACGGCCAGTGGGCTGACGCTGGCAAACAGCACAATCGAAATGGCTGCCGTCGGCCCGCAGATCAGGTGCCATGACGAGCCCCACAGACAAGCGATCAATACCGGAACGATGGCGGCGTAGAGCCCGTATTCCGGTGGGAGACCGGCGATCAGGGCGTAGGCAATCGACTGGGGCAGCGCGAGAATCGCTCCGGAGAGGCCGACGACCAGGTCCCGCCCGACGCTGGCGCGGGTCTGTCGGGGCAGCCAGGTCAGGAAGGGGAAAAGTGAGCGACGGCTGGGGAGGGCCATGGATCCTCTCGGGTGAAATTTTGCGCATTGTACGCAGCCCGGGACGCCGAGCGTCCATTGCGGCGTTCCCACGCAGAGCGTGGGAACGATCGGCCGCGCAGTTACAGTTTGGCTTTTACGACCGGCAACGCATCTTTGCCGTCCACGGTTTTCACACCATCAAGCCACTTATCCAACACCCCCGGATTTGCCTTGATCCAGGCCTTCGCCGCATCGGCATTGCTGACCTTCTTGTTCACCACTTCAGCCATGATGCTGTTCTCCATCTCCTGAGTGAACGAAAGATTGGTCAGCAATTTACCCACATTCGGGCACGCCTCGGCGTAGCCCTTGCGGGTCAGGGTGTAGACGCTCCCCGTGTCGCCGAAGTATTTCTCGCCGCCCTTGAGGTAATGCATTTTCAGCTGCACGTTCATCGGATGCGGGGTCCAGCCCAGGAAGGTGACGAATTTCTGTTTCTTCACCGCCCGCGAGACTTCGGCCAGCATCGCCTGTTCGCTGGACTCGATCAGCTTCCACTGACCCATGTCGAAGTCGTTCTTCTTGATGATCTCTTGCAGCGAGATGTTCGCCGGCGCGCCGGAGCCGATGCCGTAGATCTTGCGCTCGAACTTGTCGGCGAATTTGTTCAGGTCGGCAAAGTTATGCACACCCGCATCCCACACATAATCCGGCACGGCCAGGGTGAATTCGGTGCCGTCGAGGTTCTTCGCCAGTTGCGTGACGTCGCCGGTGGCGACGAACTTGTCGTAGAAACCCTGCTGCGCCGGCATCCAGTTGCCGAGGAACACGTCGACCTGACCGTCCTTCAACCCACCGAAGGTGATCGGCACCGCGAGGGTGTCGACCTTGGCCTTGTAGCCCATGCCATCCAGCAGAAACCCGGTGATGGCGTTGGTCGCAGCGATGTCGCTCCAGCCGGGATCGGCCATTTTCACCGTGTCGCAGCTCTCGGCGAACGCGGATGCGCTGCCCAGTGCCAGCAGACTGACCGTCACGACTGTGGATAACTTGACCATGGACTTCCCCTTAACGTTATTGGTTTTGGCAGGGTTGTGGATAACGGGCCTTGCGCTCCAGGTCATCGAGGTCGATGTGGTTGCGCATGTACTGTTGACTGGCGTCCACCAGCGGCTGGTGATCCCAGCTCTTCAGCTTGCCGATCGTCAGTGCCTCGGCAACGAAACGCCGACGCCGCTGGCTTGCAAGAACATCGCGGTGGATCGCCGGGATGTCCCACTTGGCCCGCGCTTCGGCAAGAAAATCGTCGAACAGCTGGCGATGTTGCGGTGATTGGCTGAGTTCTTCCTGTTCGCGTGGATCGTTATCCACATCGAAGAGTAGGCAAGGGTCGGTTTCGCTGTAGATAAATTTGAAGGCGCCACGACGAATCATCATCAGTGGACTGACGGTACCCTCGGCCATGTATTCGCCAAACACTTCGTCGTGACCGCCCTGCCCTTGCAGGTGCGGCACCAGCGAACGGCCGTCCAGCGGCAGGTTCGGTTCCAGGCTGCCGCCCGCCAGTTCTACGAAGGTCGGCAGCAGATCGGCGGTGGACACAGCGGCGCTGACACGGCCGGATTTGAACTGTCCGGGTGCACTGATCAACAGGGGCACGCGCGCGGCCATTTCGAACCAGTGCATTTTGTACCAGAGGCCTTTCTCTCCCAGCATGTCGCCGTGGTCACCGGAGAACACGATGACGGTGTCGTCCATCAGCCCACAATCTTCAAGGGTTTGCAGGAGTTTGCCGACGTTGGCGTCGATATAGCTGCAAGCACCGAAGTATGCACGGCGTGCGTCGCGGATTTTATCCACAGGCAGCGGCTTGTCCCACAGGTCGTAGACTTTGAGCAGGCGCTGGGAGTGCGGATCAAGAGAATGCTGATCCGGCGTCGTCGGAAGCGGGATATCCGCATCGTCGTACAAATCCCAGAACGCCTTGGGAATCGTGTACGGGTCGTGGGGGTGAGTCATCGACACGGTCAGGCAGAACGGCTGGTCGCCGTCCTCGCGGATGTGATCGAACAGGTATTGCTGCGCCTTGAACACCACCTCTTCGTCGAAGTCGAGCTGATTGGTGCGCACGCACGGCCCGGCCTGCAGCACCGACGACATGTTGTGATACCAGCTCGGCCGTACGTCGGGCTCGTCCCAGTTCACCGCCCAGCCGTAGTCGGCGGGGTAGATATCGCTGGTCAGGCGCTCTTCGTAACCGTGCAGTTGATCGGGGCCGCAGAAGTGCATCTTGCCCGACAGCGCGGTGCGGTAACCGAGGCGGCGCAGGTAATGGGCGTACGTGGGGATGTCGGCGGGGAAATCGGCGGCATTGTCGTAGGCGCCGATCTTGCTCGGCAACTGGCCACTGACCAGGGTGAAACGCGACGGCGCGCACAGCGGGCTGTTGCAATACGCGGCATCGAACACCACGCCTTGTTCGGCGAGGCGGCTGAGATTCGGCAGTTTGATGGGCGACTGGCCGTAGAACGGCAACATTGGCGCGGCCATTTGATCGGCCATGATGAAAAGAATGTTCTTGCGCTTCATGTGATTGCGGCATTCCATAGTGAATATTTATGCGACATTGCTGCGATTGAGCATGGATTCCACGCAATATCCGGTAAAGCCCGCGCCGGACAATGACTAGGATAAGCACAGCTTATGTATGAAGCCCTCGGTGATTTGTCGCTGGATCTGCTGCGCGCCTTCGAGGTGGCGGCCCGTCATCGCAGTTTTACCGCTGCGGCGGTGGAACTCGGGACCACCCAACCGGCTATCAGTCAGCAAATCAAACACCTGGAGGAACAGCTTGGAACGCGGCTGTTCGATCGCATCTACCGAGGCATCGAACTGACCGAGGTCGGCTCGATCCTGTTCGAGCAGGTTACCCTCGGTTTGCAGAATATCGACGCAGGATTGAGTGCAATCAGCACACAGCAGCAACATGAAGTGCTGCAGGTCGCCACCGATTTCGCCTTCGCCGCGTATTGGCTGATGCCACGTCTGCACCGTTTCCATGAGGCTTATCCACAGGTCGACGTGAGCCTGGTTACCAGCGAGCGCAATCACAATATGCTGCGCCCGGATATCGACGTTGCCGTGCTGTTCGGCGACGGTCGCTTCAAGCAGGGCGAAAGTCACTGGCTGTTCAGCGAAGAAGTGTTTCCCGTGTGCAGCCCGCAGTTGCTCAGGGATCGCGCCCTGCCCTTGCCGGCCCAAGCATTGATGGAGTTTCCGCTGCTGCACCTGCGTGGAGAAAACAGCAGCAACTGGTTCAACTGGAGTGGCCTGTTCCGCGCGCTGAACATCATTACACCGCCGGCCCCGGGCCAGCTGCGCTTCGACAATTACACCTTGCTGATCCAAGCGGCGATTGGCGGTCAGGGCGTGGCGATCGGCTGGCGGCACCTTGTGGATAACTTATTAACCCAAGGGCTGTTGTGCCGGCCGATCGCCGAGACCACTCTGTCGCGCCTCGGTTATTACGTGGTGTTGCCGCAGCGCAAACGCCGGGGAGCATTGATCCAGACGTTCGTGGATTGGCTGATGGCCGAACAGGCCAGCAGCGCCGAGTCCCTGGCTGGACTGCCGTTGCCCTCGATTGCTGTGTAACGGATCAGGAAGCCGCAACAAAATCCACGTGCTGACGCAGATGCAGATTCAACCGCAGCTCATCGGAAATCCCCACCGCCACCCGGTTCAGGCGCTCCAGCGGCTCGGCGAGACCCGGTTCAAGCGCGCGGCCGACCTGACTGAAATGCTCGATTGTCAGCCCGGCCACACTGCGCGGTGCATTGACCAGCGTCCAGTGCAGCGGGCTGCTTTGCAGGGCTTCGCGTATTTCCTTGGCGGCGTGGCGTTGCAACGGCTCGGCGTTTTCCGGATCGTCCAGTGCTTCGAATTCGCCAATTACAAACAGCCGCGAGACGTTCGCCGCCTGCAACCCGTCGATCAACGCATCCACCGCCAGGACCTGTTCCACCGGCCCCAGCACTATGGATTTCTCGACATGATCGCTGCTCAACGGTAGGCCCGGTGCATTGAGCAGGCAGATCACCACCGAGCTGCCGGCCACGCTCTGATGGACCCGTTCGGCGTCCAGCAGGTCGCCGCTTTTGGTGCGCAGCCCCGGCCGTGGCGCGAGCGCCGTCAGATCGTCGAGGATCGCGATGACTTCGTGCTGGCGGCGCAGCAGTTCAGCCATCAACGCGCTGCCCAGGCTACTCATGGCACCATAGAGCACCACTTTTACCACCGGGGTTTCGGCATTTTTCATGGCTGAGATCCCTTTTGTTTTCCCTTGTATGGCGTGTGACATACGGCCAACGCCAAGGGTTCGAATCGATACAGAGGGTTTGCGATGCAGACGATCAAGGGTTATCACGCCCACGTTTATTACGACGCCAGCACGATCGAACAGGCGCGAGCGCTGTGTGAGCAGGCGGCAACGCTGTTTCCATTGAAGATGGGCCGCGTGCATGAACGTCCGGTCGGCCCGCACCCGGACTGGAGCTGCCAGCTGGCCTTCGGCCCGGAGTTGATCGGCGATGTGCTGCCGTGGCTGGCGCTCAATCGCAAGGGGTTGGTGGTGTTCCTGCACCCGGACACCGGCGATGACTTGCTCGATCACACCGAACACGCGATCTGGATGGGCGCAATGCGGCCGCTGGACCTGTCTGTTTTTTGATCAGATGGTTTCTTTACTGATCGAACAATGACAGTCGGCGATGTCGTGAAACGCTCCGCTGAACTGATAGCGGATATGTCCGCAATGGCAGGCACCGCTGTGTAATTCAGTCATCGACCTGCCCTCCGCTTCCCGTGTTCATTGACTCCAGTCGCATCCGACGGCCGGTTGGTCGTTCGCATCGAAGCTTTCAGCTGCGAAAGCTGGCTGAAAGGTTGCCCCATTAGGATCGCCGCCACTACCGGCAACAGACCGGTTGGCCAATGCGTGTGATTGCTCGCACGACAGGCCCAATTAACAACAACAATGGTGATTCTGATGTCCTCTGCAACCCGCCTCCTCGCTGCAACTCCGCCCGTACGTCTCGTGCTTCCCGTTCTGCGCTGATCCCGCCCGATCCGCTCACTTACCTAGCCGCGCTACGCCTGGAGTATTCCCATGCTGACTTTCCTTGGCTTCGCCATGGTCATCACGTTCATGTTCCTGATCATGACCAAGCGCCTGTCTGCGCTGATCGCTCTGATCATCATCCCGATCCTGTTCGCCTTGTTCGGTGGTTTCGCCCCGAAGATCGGCCCGATGATGCTCGAAGGTATTACCAAGCTTGCGCCGACCGGCGTGATGCTGATGTTCGCGATTCTGTATTTCGCCCTGATGATCGACTCCGGCCTGTTCGACCCGGCCGTGCGCAAGATCCTCAAACTGGTCAAGGGCGACCCGCTGAAAGTTTCGGTCGGCACCGCCGTACTGGCGCTCGTCGTTTCCCTCGATGGTGACGGCGCGACCACTTACATGATCTGCGTGGCCGCCATGCTGCCGCTGTACAGCCGCATCGGCATGAGCCCGCGGATCATGGCCGGCCTGATCATCCTCGCCGGCGGCGTGATGAACATGACGCCATGGGGTGGCCCGACCGCCCGTGCCGCGAGTGCGCTGCATGTGGACCCGTCGGACATTTTCGTGCCGATGATCCCGGCGATGGCTGCCGGTGTGGTGGCGATCCTGATCATTGCCTACTTCTATGGCAAACGTGAGCGTGCGCGTCTGGGTGAGCTGCACCTGATCGGCGACGAAATCGATCACAGCGAAATCAGCGTCTCGCAATTCCCGGATGCCCGCCGTCCGAAACTGATCTGGTTCAACGGTCTGCTGACCCTGGCCCTGATGTGCACCCTGATCGCCGGCCTGCTGCCGCTGCCGGTGCTGTTCATGGTGGCGTTCAGTATTGCCATGATCGTCAACTACCCTTGCCTGCAAATGCAGAAAGATCGCGTCGCGGCCCACGCCGGCAGCGTGCTGTCGGTGGTCAGTCTGATCTTCGCGGCGGGCATTTTCACCGGTATCCTGTCGGGCACCGGCATGGTCGACGCGATGTCGAAAAGCCTGCTGGCGGTGATCCCTGATTTCCTCGGCCCGTACCTGGCGGTGATCACGGCGCTGGTGAGCATGCCGTTCACGTTCTTCATGTCGAACGACGCGTTCTACTACGGTGTGCTGCCGGTGCTGTCGGAAGCGGCCAGCCATTACGGCATCACCGCAGTGGAAATGGCCCGTGCCTCGATCGTCGGTCAACCGGTTCACCTGCTGAGCCCACTGGTGCCGTCAACGTACCTGCTGGTCGCACTGGCGGGCATCGAGTTCGGCGATCACCAGCGTTTCACCCTGAAGTGGGCAGTGCTGGTCTGCCTGTGCATACTGGTCGCCGCCTTGCTGTTGGGGACTTTCCCGCTGTTCAGCACGTTGTAACGGCACCAAACTCACCAAGACGCCAGCTGATTGCTGGCGTCCTGGTTTAACACTCGCTCAAAGGAATACACATGGAATGGCTGACCAACCCTGAGATCTGGGTTGCCTTCTTCACCCTGACCGCCCTGGAGATCGTCCTGGGCATCGATAACATCATCATGATTTCGATCCTGGTCAGCCGCATGCCCAAACACATGCAGCAGCGCACCCGGATCTTCGGTCTTGGCCTGGCCATGATCACGCGGATCCTGCTGCTGCTGTCGATCACCTGGGTCATGCGCCTCACCGCCGACCTGTTCGAAGTGTTCGGCCAGGGCATTTCCGGTCGCGACCTGATCCTGTTCTTCGGTGGCCTGTTCCTGCTGTGGAAAAGCTCCCAGGAGATGTACCACGCGCTGGAAGGTGAAGACGAAGCCGGCGACGAGCCTTCGGGCAAGGGCGGCAACTTCCTCTACACCATCATCCAGATCGCGATCATCGACATCGTGTTTTCGCTGGACTCGGTCATCACGGCGGTTGGCATGGTGTCTCATGTGCCGGTGATGGTTGCGGCGATTATCGTTGCGGTACTGGTGATGATGGCGGCCTCGGGCAAGATCAGCGAATTCATCGACAAGCACCCGTCGCTGAAAATGCTCGCGCTGTCGTTCCTGCTGGTGGTCGGCACCGTGCTGATCGCCGAGTCGTTCGACGTGCACGTACCGAAAGGCTACGTCTACTTCGCCATGGCGTTCTCGCTGGCGGTCGAAGCGATCAACATCAAGATGCGTACCGCGATTGCCCGCAAGAAGAAACAGCAGGATCCGGTGAAACTGCGCAAGGATATTCCGGGTCAGTAACCCGAACATTGCACGAAAGATCAAAGGGCCTTCGGGCCCTTTTTTCATGGCCGCGTGAATCTGTTTTCATGACACTTTTGTTTCAATCCCCGCTTTAGCTGTGCAATGCTGGCGCCCAGACCGTTAGCCAACTACAGCTTAAGTATCAGAACGTAGAAATTGCGCGGTACCGTCAACTTGCCCCTCTGGGGCGCTGCTATTACGGGGGGTCTGCATGCTCACCCTGCTCAATCTGCTCTCTGCCGTGGCCCTGTTGATCTGGGGCACGCACATCGTTCGAACCGGCATCCTGCGGGTGTACGGCACCAATCTGCGCCACGTGATCGGCCAGAACATGTCCAGGCGCTGGCTGGCCTTTGTCGCCGGCATCGTCGTCACCGCGATGGTGCAGAGCAGTAACGCCACCGCCATGCTCGTGACGTCTTTCGTCGGTCAGGGCCTGATGGCGTTGACCCCGGCCCTGGCGACCATGCTGGGTGCCGACGTCGGTACGGCGCTGATGGCGCGGGTGCTGACGTTCGATCTGTCGTGGCTGTCGCCACTGCTGATTTTCCTCGGGGTGATTTTCTTTCTGTCGCGCAAACAGACGCGGCTCGGGCAGATGGGCCGCGTGGCCATCGGGTTGGGGCTGATCATTCTGGCGCTGCAATTGATCGTCGAGGCCGCCGCGCCGATCACCCATGCCCAAGGGGTGAAGGTGATTTTCGCCTCGCTGACCGGCGATATCCTGCTCGACGCCCTGGTCGGCGCGCTGTTCGCGATGATTTCCTACTCAAGCCTCGCCGCCGTGCTGCTGACCGCCACGCTCGCCGGCGCTGCGGTGATCAGTCTGCCGGTGGCGATCGGTCTGGT
The DNA here is from genome assembly GCF_002113215.1 of Pseudomonas sp. B15(2017). NCBI lineage: Bacteria > Pseudomonadati > Pseudomonadota > Gammaproteobacteria > Pseudomonadales > Pseudomonadaceae > Pseudomonas > Pseudomonas sp. B15(2017). Next base: position 83,184 of record NZ_NEJZ01000003.1, on the reverse strand, counting down.
GATCGGCGCCAACATCGGCAGCGGCGTGCTGGCGTTCATGAGCACCAGCATGCAGAACGCCGCCGGCCGGCAAGTGGCGCTGGGCAGTCTGCTGTACAAACTGATCGGGTTGCTGTTGATCATTCCGGTACTCGACCCACTGGTGCACTGGATCGACAGCCTGGATTTCAGCCCGCAGGAAATGGTCATCGGCTTCCATCTGCTCTACAACACCGCGCGCTGCCTGATCCTGCTGCCGAGCGTCGGGCCGATGGCGCGGCTGTGCGCCTGGCTGCTCCCGGAGCGCCCGGAGGTCAACGGTACCGCCAAGCCGCGTCATCTGGATGCGACGGCATTGGTCACGCCGAGCCTGGCGCTGGCCAACGCTGCCCGGGAAACCCTGCGCATTGGCGACCTGATCGACAACATGCTCGACGCGACCCTCGACGTGTTGCGCGGCAAGCAGACCGCCGTCACCCAGGAAATGCGCAAGCTGACCGATGACGTCGAAGCGCTGTACAGCGCGATCAAGCTGTATCTGGCGCAGATGCCCCGTGAAGATCTCGGCGAACAGGACAGTCGGCGCTGGGCGGAGATCATTGAGCTTGCGATCAACCTCAAACTCGCCAGCGACCTGATTGAACGCATGCTGCGCAAAGTGCAGCAGCAGAAGACTTCGCAACGCCGGTCGTTTTCCGAGGACGGGCTGGAAGAACTGGCCGGTCTGCAGCAGCAATTGATCGCCAATCTGCGGCTGGGATTGTCCGTGTTCCTCAGCGGCGACAAGGAAAGCGCCCGTCAGTTGCTGCGCGAGAAACGTCGTTTTCGCGCACAGGAACGGCGTCTGGCCCACGCCCATGTCAGCCGGTTGCAACGTAAGGTCGTGCAGAGTATCGAGACCAGTTCGTTGCACCTGGAGTTGATTGCCGACATGAAACGCCTGAACTCGCTGTTCTGCAGCAGTGCCTACGTGGTGCTGGAAACTTCCGATACCGGCGCGTTGGCGGCGGACGATATGGCAGACATCACGCATTCGCCTTGAACGTCTGGGGTTGTGGTCAGTCAGTAACTCAGAGTTCAGTCTCCAGGGCGCCTTCGCGAGCAAGCTCGCTCCCACAAAGGAATGCATTTCAAATGTGGGAGCGAACTTGCTCGCGAAAGCGATCTGACTGACGACACGGATCTCCAATTCAGCCGTATGGAAGCTCGTTATGCGTTGCCTGTTGTTCGCCTGTCTGTTGCTCGGTTCCCTGCCCGCCTTCGCCCTGGATCGTTTTCAGGTCGAAGGCTATGCGTTGCCCAATGGTTTGCAGTTGCTGCTCAAGCCTGGCACCGAGCGTGGGCACGTGGCGATCCGCCTGGTGATCGGTGTCGGGCTCGACGACTTCGATTGCAATGAAAAGGAGCTGCCGCACCTGCTCGAACACTTGCTGTTCAGCGGCATCGACGCCACCGGCGAAGGTGGCCTCGAAGAGCGCATGCAGGCCCTCGGCGGTGACTGGAACGCCTTCACCAGCAACGCCGACACCACCTTCGTCATCGAAGCCCCGGCGAAAAACCAGCGCAAGGTCCTCGATCTGCTGCTGGACCTGCTGACCCAGACCCGCTTCGACGACAACGCGATCAACGCCGCCAAACGGGTGGTCGAGCGCGAGGACGGCGGTCATTACACCCGGCTGCAACGCTTTCTCGATCGGCAGGATCTGGGCCACACCGCCAGCAATCAACTGGCGGTCGAACTGGGCCTCAAATGCCCGCAGCGGGCCGAGGTCGATGGCCTGACCCGCGAACAACTGGAGAAAGTACGCAAGGCCTGGTACGCGCCGAACAACATGACCCTGATCGTCGTCGGTGACCTCGACAAACTGCTGCCAGCCTATCTGGAACGGGCGTGGGGCGCGCTCGAAGCGGTCGAACCGAGCGAACACCGTCCGTTGCCGGACATCCGCGCCAGTGCCGCTCACGAACGCACGATCACGCGCGGCTTCATCGGCAACAGCGCCAAGCTGCACTGGCTGGTGCCGGAGCCGGTGCTGGACGATCAGTACGACGAAACCTTCGATCTGCTCAAGGAATACCTGGAGTGGGCGCTGTACCGCCAATTGCGCCTGAACCACGGTTTGTCCTACGGGCCGTGGGCCGAGCGCGAAGTGTTTGGCGGTGTCGGCTTCATGAGCCTGAACGCCGATCTGGATCGCGCTGACATTGCCGAAGCCGAACAAGTGCTGGAAGACCTCAAGGCCGACCTGCTGAAAAACGGCCTCGATGCCGACACCTTCAATCGCTTGAAACAAGCCGCCATCGCCCATCAGGCCTGGGCCGTGCAAGGCACCAGCGCCTTGGCCGACTATTACTGGAGCGCCCTGGGCGACTACGAGGATGGTCGCTTCGCCGATCCTGCGCGGGAGCTGCAAGGTGTGACGCTGGAGGCGGCGAACAAGGCCATGCGCGAGTTGCTGCTGCAACCGGGTTATCTGCGCATCGAGAAACCGCTGCTCAGCGACGATCAGGTGTTGTGGCTGCTGGCGGGCGGATTGGGCGTGCTGGTGCTGATTCTGCTCGGCTGGCGCCTGCATCGGCGCAAGTCCGTGCATCCGGATTGACCGGCAGCCTCGCCACGCGGCCCGGCGGGCGCTACTCTGTCGAGGTTTTTTCCTATCCAGTCGTGAACCGCCCACATGTCTAAATTGACCCTCCTGATCCAGCGCATTCTCGAACTGATGAAGCGCTACCCCGGGGTTATTGCGCTCGGCGGATTCATCTCCGGGGTCGGCAGTTTCATTCTGGTCGACCGGCAACAGGGGCTGGCGAGCTGGATCACCACGATCATGCTGCTGAGCTGGATCTGGCTGATGCTGGAAAACAGCCTGACCCAGCTGTTCACGCGGATCTTCAAACGGGAAATCCCCCAGCCGCTGCTGCGTTACGCGACGCAGATGATCCACCAGGAAAGCCTGTTTTTCGTCCTGCCGTTCTTCTTCATCACCACCACCTGGAACAGCGGCCAGCTGTTTTTCACCGGGCTGCTGTGCATCGCGGCGCTGATTTCGATCATCGACCCGCTCTACTACAAGTGGCTGGCGCCAAGGCGCTGGGCGTTTCTCGCGCTGCACACCCTGACCCTTTTCGCCGCCCTGCTCACGGCGCTGCCGGTGATCATGCACCTGACTACCTCGCAGAGTTTCAAATGGGCGCTGGGGATTGCGGTGGTGCTGTCGTTCCCGAGCCTGGCGTCGATCTTCCCGATCCGCACTGTGCGCAATGCGCTGGCGATCCTCAGCATCACCATCGGGATCGGCGGTGTGGGCTGGGTCCTGCGTTCGTGGGTGCCACCGGCAACGCTGTGGATGACTGACGTGGCGATCAGCACTCAGGTGCAGGACCGGGTTCCGGGCGACAGCCTCAAGGAAGTCAGCGCCGAGCAGATCCGTGGCGGCGGGCTATATGCCTACACCGCAATCAACGCGCCGCGCGGGCTCGATGAGCGGATTTATCACGTGTGGCAGTTCAACGGTAAAGAGGTCGACCGCATCGCCCTCGATATCCACGGCGGGCGCAAGGAAGGCTATCGGGCCTGGACCCACAAACAGAATTTCCCCGGCAACCCGGCGGGCAAATGGCAGGTGCGGGTGTTGACCGAAGACGGTCAGGTGATCGGCGTGCTGCGCTTCGAGGTCAAGGACAGCACACCGACCAAAGAAAAGTAACCGGGTTCGTGCTATTACGTATGCCAGCGTATTCAGCCGAACAAGCCCGGAGCTTATGACCAGCAGCCCAATGACCGGCAGTGCCCGCCTGGACACCTCGATCACCCCTGCCCGCCTGCGGGTTACCGGGGACTGGACGCTTGCCCATTACGCCGACCTCAAGCAACTGAGCGAAACGCTCCACGGCCAGTACGACGCCAACACGCCCATCGATCTCAACGGTCTCGGCGCCCTCGACACCGCCGGCGCGTCGCTGCTGGTGGAACTGCTCGGCTCGGAGCGGCTGGGCAAGTCCGCCGAACACCCCGATTGCACGCTTTCCAGCGCCGACCGCGCCTTGCTGCAAACCGTGTATCGCTCGCTGACCGACTTCTGCGTGCCGATCAAGGAACCGGAAATCAGCGTCAGCGTGCAATTGCTGACGCGCATCGGCCGGGCTGTCGACGCGGTCTGGCAAGACACGCTGCAACTGCTCGGCTTCGTCGGCCTGATCCTCGAAACCATCGCTCGCAGTCTGTTCCGGCCCAGGCGCTGGCGGATTACGCCGATGATCGCCCATATCGAACAGACCGGCCTCGACGCCGCGCCCATCGTCGCGTTGCTGACCTTTCTGGTGGGCGCCGTGGTGGCGTTTCTCGGGGCGACGGTGCTGGCCAGTTTCGGTGCCAGCGTGTTCACCGTGGATCTGGTGGGTTTTGCATTCCTGCGGGAATTCGGCGTGTTGCTCACGGCGATCCTGATGGCCGGCCGTACCGCCAGTGCCTTTACCGCGCAGATCGGCTCGATGAAGGCCAACGAAGAAATCGACGCGATCCGCACACTCGGCCTCGACCCCATGGAATTGCTGGTGGTGCCGCGGGTGCTGGCGCTGCTGGTGGCGCTGCCGATGCTGACCTTTCTGGCGATGATCTGCGGGATCGTCGGCGGCGCGGTGGTCTGCGCGGTGTCGCTGGATATTTCGCCGGCGATGTTCCTGTCGCTGCTGCAAAGCGACATAGGGATTCAACATTTCCTGGTGGGCCTGGTCAAAGCCCCGATCTTTGCCTTCCTGATTGCCGCCATCGGTTGTCTGGAGGGCTTCAAGGTCAGCGGTAGCGCCGAATCGGTCGGCGCCCACACCACTTCGAGCGTGGTGCAATCGATTTTCGTGGTGATCGTGCTCGACGCGGTCGCCGCGCTGTTTTTCATGGAGATGGGCTGGTGAGTCGTCTACCCCGCGCGCCCTCCGAGGCGGTGATCGAAGTCCGTGGCCTGTGCAATCGCTTCGGCCGCCAGAGCGTGCACGAGAACCTCGACCTCGACTTATACAAGGGCGAGATCCTGGCCGTGGTCGGCGGCTCCGGCAGCGGTAAATCGGTGCTGCTGCGCAGCATCGTCGGCTTGCGCCAACCGAGCGAGGGCGTGGTCAAGGTGTTCGGTCAGAACCTGCCGAGCCTGGCGGAGCATGAGCGTTCGTTGATTGAACGGCGTTTCGGTGTGCTGTTCCAGAAAGGCGCGCTGTTCTCATCGTTGACGGTGACCGAGAACGTCGCCCTGCCGCTTATTGAACACGCCGGTCTGAGCCGCGATGACGCCGAGCATCTGGCGGCGGTGAAGCTGGCGCTGGCCGGGCTGCCGCTGTCGGCGGCGGACAAATACCCCGCCTCGCTGTCCGGCGGCATGATCAAGCGTGCGGCACTGGCCCGGGCGCTGGCGCTGGACCCGGACATCCTGTTTCTCGACGAACCCACCGCCGGCCTCGATCCGATTGGCGCGGCGCAGTTCGACCAATTGATCCTGACCCTGCGCGACGCGCTCGGCCTGAGCGTGTTTCTGGTGACCCACGACCTCGACACGCTCTACACCATCACCGACCGCGTCGCGGTACTCGCGCAGAAGAAGGTGCTGGTGGCCGGTCCCATCGATGTGGTCTCGGAAACCGACGACGCGTGGATTCACGAATACTTCCACGGCCCTCGCGGCCGCTCGGCGCTGGACGCCGCCAAACAGCTCAACGAGGTCTGACATGGAAACCCGAGCCCATCATGTGTTGATCGGCCTGTTCACGGTGATTGTGGTGGCGGGCGCCCTGCTCTTCGGTCTGTGGCTGGCCAAGTCCAGCGTCGACACCGAGTTCAAGGATTACGAAATCGTCTTCAACGAAGCGGTCAGCGGCCTGTCCCGGGGCAGTCCGGTGCAGTACAGCGGAATCAAGGTCGGCGACGTGGTCAGCCTGCGCCTCGACCCGAAGGACCCGCGCCGGGTGCTGGCACGGATTCGTCTGGCGGGTGACACGCCGGTCAAGGAAGACACCCAGGCCAAACTGGCCCTGGCCGGGATCACCGGCACCTCGATCATCCAGCTCAGCGGAGGCACGCCAGAGAGCCCGAAACTCAAGGGCCACGACGGCAACCTGCCGACCATCGTCGCATCGCCCTCGCCCATTTCGCGGCTGCTCAATGACAGCAATGACCTGATGAGCGGGGTCAGCACGCTGCTGAGCAACGCCAATCAGATGTTCTCCGCCGACAACATCGAGCGCGTGAGCAAAACCCTCGAGCATCTGGAGCAGACCACCGGCTCGATCAACGATCAGCGTGGCGACCTGCGTCAGGCCATGCAGCAACTGGCGACGGTCGGCAAACAGGCCGGCAACATGCTCGAACAGACGTCTGCGCTGATGCGTAACGCCAACGGTTTGCTCAACGATCAGGGCAAGCAGGCCTTGGGCAGCGCCGAGCAGGCGATGAAGTCCCTGGAGCAAAGCAGCGCCACCATCAACGGCCTGCTCAGCAAGAACCAGAATTCCCTCGACAGCGGCATGCAGGGCCTTAACGGTCTGGCCCCGGCGATCCGCGAACTGCGTGAAACCCTGAACTCGCTGCGCGCCATTTCCCAACGCCTGGAGGCCAACCCCAGCGGTTACCTGCTGGGCAGTGACAAGAACAAGGAGTTCACGCCATGAAGCTGACTCGCCTCGCCCTCCTCGCCGGCTTCACGCTGATCAGTGCGTGCTCGATCCTGCCCAAGTCCGAACCGCTGGACGTCTACCGTTTGCCAGCCGCACAGGCGCCCGCCTCGGCCGGTTCGGCGGCGGCTCGGCACTGGTCGCTGCGTCTGAACAAACTGCAGGCCAGCGAAGCGCTGAATCGGCCGAGCATCGCGGTGATTCCCCAAGGGGATGTGATCAGCAGCTACAAGGCCTCGCGCTGGAGCGATCCGGCGCCGGTGCTGGTGCGTAATCGGTTGCTTGATGGCTTTGCGCGTGATGGCCGGGTGACGTTGCTCAGTACCGATGACAGCAATTTTGCTGCGGACCTGGAGCTGGGCGGCAGCCTGCAAGCGTTTCAGACCGAGTACCAGGGCAATCAGGCCAGCGTCGTGGTGCGGGTCGATGCGTTGCTGGTGCGCGGTTATGACCAGAAGATTCTCGCCAGCCAGCGCTTTGAAGAGCGTCAGCCGTTGAGTGATGTGCAGGTGCCGGCGGTGGTGGCCGGGTTTGGACAGGCCAGTGATCGCCTCACCGCGAAAGTTGTGGCATGGACCGTTCAGCAAGGCCAGCAGTTTGCGCAACAACCCAGACCTTGAGGCTCCATATTCGAGATTTGTGTTTAACCGAAGAACCAGTAGCAGACGCCGATAGCGCCGAGCACGCCCGCCAGCTCGGCCAGCAGCGCGCATCCCACGGCATGTCGCGCCCGCTGGATGCCCACCGCGCCGAAGTACACCGCCAGCACGTAGAACGTGGTCTCGGTGCTGCCCTGGATTGTCGCCGCCACCAGCGCCGGGAAACTGTCCACGCCCGAGGTCTTCATGGTTTCGATCAGCATCGCCCGGGCGGCGCTGCCGGAGAACGGTTTGACCATGGCGGTCGGCAGCGCATCGACGAAACGCGTGTCCCACCCTGCCCACTCCACCAGATGGCGAATGCCGTCGAGACCGAAATCCAGCGCACCTGAGGCACGCAATACGCCGATCGCGCACAGCATCGCCACCAGATACGGCAGCAGGCTCTTGGCAACGTCGAAACCTTCCTTCGCCCCTTCGACAAAGGCCTCGTAGACCTTCACCTTGCGCAATGCGCCGATCACCAGGAACAGCATGATCAGGCCGAACAGCGTCAGGTTGCCGAGAATCGATGACAGCCCCGCCAGCGCGGTGGCCGACATCGTCGCGAGCAGCGCCATGAAGCCGCCGAGAATCAGCGCACCGGGAATCAGGTAAGCCAGCACCACCGGGTCCCACACACGCAGGCGCTGCATGAACGCCACTGACAGGAAGCCGACAATGGTCGAGCAACTGGTGGCCAGCAGGATCGGCAGGAACACCAGCGTCGGGTCCGGCGCGCCTTGCTGGGCGCGGTACATGAAAATCGTCACCGGCAGCAGGGTCAGGGACGAGGCGTTGAGCACCAGGAACAGGATCTGCGCGTTGCTGGCGATGGTCGAGCTGGGGTTGAGCTCCTGCAGCGCCTTCATGGCCTTGAGGCCGATCGGCGTGGCGGCGTTGTCCAGGCCAAGGCCGTTGGCGGCGAAGTTCAGGGTGATCAGGCCCAGCGCCGGGTGACCTGCCGGCACCTCCGGCATCAGCCGCAGGAACAGTGGCCCGAGCACCTTGGCCAGCCATTCGACGATGCCGGCCTTCTCGGCGATGCGCAGAAAACCCAGCCACAGGGTCAGCGTGCCGAACAGCAGCACCATGACTTCGACCGACAGCTTGGCCATGGCAAAAATGCTTTCCACCATCGCCGCGAAGATTCCGGCGTTACCGCCGATCAGCCATTGTCCCAGTGCCGAAACGGCTGCCACGATGAAGAAGCCAAGCCACAGGCCATTAAGCATCAGTCAAATCCCCCGGAAGATGCGGCGAATGATAGCGGGGTCGCCAGAAACGACAAACCCCGGATTTCTCCGGGGTTTGTCGGGGTGCCTTGCGGCGGGGATCAGTTTTTCGAAACGTCACCGGCCGGCAGTTTTTCTTTGCTGCGCCAGTGCGGCAGCGAGTTCCAGTAGCGCTGGCCCTTGGCGTCGTCGTACATGCCTTCCCAACGGGCGATAACCAGTACGGCGAGGGCGTTGCCGATGACGTTCAGGGCGGTACGCGCCATGTCCATAACACGGTCGACACCGGCGATGAAAGCCAGGCCTTCCAGCGGAATGCCGACGCTGCCCAGGGTGGCCAGCAGCACCACGAAGGACACGCCCGGTACACCGGCGATGCCTTTGGAGGTGACCATCAGGGTCAGGACCAGCAGCAGTTGCTGGCTGATCGACAGGTCGATGCCGTACAGCTGGGCAATGAAGATCGCCGCGATGGACTGGTACAGGGTCGAACCGTCGAGGTTGAACGAGTAGCCGGTCGGTACCACGAAGCTGCAGATGGCTTTCGGTGCGCCGTAGGCTTCCATCTTCTCGATCACGCGTGGCAGCACGGTTTCCGAGGAGGCGGTGGAGTAAGCCAGCACCAGTTCATCCTTGAAGATGCGCATCAGCTTGATCACCGAGAAACCGAACATCTTGGCGATCAGGCCCAGAACCACGAAGGCGAAGAAGGCGATGGCGACGTAAACCAGGATCACCAGTTTGGCCAGCGGCAGCAGCGAGGCGAAACCGAAGTTGGCCACGGTCACCGCGATCAGGGCGAACACACCGATTGGCGCGTAATTCATGATCATGTGGGTGACTTTGAACATGCTTTCCGAGACGCCCTGGAACATCTTCACCAGCGGCTCGCGCAGGTCCGACTGCAGGCTCGACAGACCGAGGCCGAACAGTACGGAGAAGAAGATGATCGGCAGCATCTCGCCGCGGGCCATGGCCGCGAAGATGTTCGACGGGATCAGGTTGAGGATGGTCTCGATGAACGCGTGTTCATGCTGCACTTCGGCGGCGGTCGCCTGGTACTTGGAGATGTCCACGGTGCCCAGGGTGCTCATGTCGATGCCTGCACCCGGATGGAACAGGTTGGCCAGCAGCAGGCCGACGACGATGGCGATGGTGGTGACGATTTCGAAGTAGATGATGGTCTTCAGGCCGATGCGCCCGAGCTTCTTGGCGTCGCCCACGCCGGCGATGCCGACGATCAGGGAAGAGATGACGATCGGGATCACGATCATCTTGATCAGACGGATAAAGATATCGCCTGCCGGTTGCAGGACGTTGCTGATCCACCAGGCCTTCTCGGCACTGAAATGGTTGAGCAACGCACCGATTGCAATCCCCAATACCAGACCGATGAGGATCTGCCAGGCGAGGCTAAGCTTTGCCTTCTTCATTATCTTTACCCTTACTTGCGTTTGACTCAGGCACATGCAGGAACTGGAACGCTCATCAGCGGAAAAGTCTGTGCATCTGCCTCCGTATAAGGTGCCCCGAAGCGCGTGTTTACGGCTCTCCGGCAGGCGAAAAAAGGCGCAACTATTCCGATGCAAGGTTGCGCCGTCTAATGCCGTAAACGCCTACCCTATGCCGAATCGGCATGAGCTTTTTCAAATGAAACTGGCGTCCCAACCGGTTCGAATACGACATTTCGGCAGGCATAAGTGCCGTGAACCGGCCATTACAGCGTAGGTTGGTTGTTTTTTGAACGAGTGATTTCGACAAAAAATTCAGGAAAAAGCCTACGTTCGGACTCTAAATGTCCGACTTACTTGATCGACTCTTTCTCGATATACGGTCGCAACGAAACACCGCGAAATGCTTTCGCATGCAGTGTGGGCGATAAAAAGACGAGCAGAACGCTCTGGATCAACGTTTTGTCACGTTGCAAGCCCAGCGCAAGTCCGTCGAACCGCTCCGGTTGGCGGACTTGCGTCGCAGCTTTTACCCTGACCCGGCCCTCATCGCAGGCACTCCCTGTACCCGTAGGTCACTCCGACCCTGCAACAGTCAGAACGTCCCGGCCCCCTGGTCATGCACCGGCCTTCCTCGGGCGGGTGCAATAGAGGACAGCCTCTCGGCTGCCCTCATGTTCAATACCAGTTCGGATCTTTCTTCAGTGTTTCCATCAACAGATCCTGCATGCCCTGGTCGGGCTTGCCGAGGAAGCGGTAGGTGGCATGTCGCGTTGGCGACTTGTCGGCCGGCAATCCTTCGGGCACATCGACCAGCATGGCGTAGGCGTCTTTCTTGTCGAAGCTGAAGGCAACGATCAGGCGGTGGTTGAGGCATTTGTCCTGCGATTCGCAGAGCGGCCCCACCAGATATTGATCGCCATCTTCGGTGACGGCATTCATCTGTTGGTCCGGCGCGCCGGACAGGTTCATCACCCATTCCGGCAGGCGTTCTTCCTTCTTCACCACGCCTTCCCAGGTTTCCCTGTATTGCGGGTCGGAACTCAACAGCTCGTTGACCCGCGTCTGGCCGTCATTGGCCGCCATCGCCATGGCACTACCGCCCAGGAGCAGGGCGGCTGCCAGCGTCTTTAAACCCTTCATGTTCAGCCTCGACCGCGACGGCCAAAGAAGAAAGAAGCGATGAACATCACCAGGAAAACGACAAATAGAATCTTGGCGATACCCGTGGCGGTGCCCGCGATACCACCGAAGCCCAGTACTGCAGCGATGATGGCAATGATCAGGAAAGTGATTGCCCAGCTCAACATGGTGATTCTCCTTGCTTCTATTTAAGGGTGTTGCCGGTCTTGGCGCGGGGGCGCCCAGATTCGTTGATTAGAAAACCCAGCGTTCTTCACGGGGCATGTCGCCCAGCGGCTGTGGTTGGTCGACGTCCATCATGCGCATTGCGCCGTTGTCTGCCTGGCTGCTGCTGACGGCGCTGAAGTGGGTCTGTGTCGCGTGTTGCATGTAAATCAGGGGCTCAGGATGCTGACTCTGCTCCCAGCGCAGGTATTGCTGGCAAGCGATCAGCGTAATCAGGAGCGCAAGTGCGCCAAACAAGGCCTGCTGCAAGTGCAGTGGCGAAATACGCATTTGGGCGGCACGTGGGCGAGTCATCCTGGGTTCCTCACTCTTGTTCGGTTGGGGCAGTGCATTTCTGCCCGGGCTGAGAGAGGTATTGCAGCCTGCATGCCAGCTTTTTTGTTTTAAAAAAATCAATAAAATCAGTTGGTTACAGATGTAGTGAAAATTCCTGACGACGCATCCTGCACGATGACCCCCGCAGGCTCGTGCGTAATGCACGATTATTTCGTAGGAAAAATCATTCTTTTTGAATTGAGTGCAGGGTGCAGATGTCAGAAAAGTAGGCAGGAAACCGACTTGAAACGGTGCGATGTTTAAAAAATCAACAAAATCAGAGGATTAGCCGTTATGGCAGGAGAGAGCTACCCTGCAATGGCTGGAATCGATCAGAATCAACCATGCAACTTGCCCGATTTTTCCGGGACTAACCCAAGACATTTACTTATGGAGCGTAGGAAAAATGGAATCAGCCACTGAGCACCAAGGCCGCATTCTGCTGGTGGACGATGAATCCGCCATCCTGCGAACCTTCCGTTATTGCCTCGAAGACGAAGGTTATACAGTCGCCACCGCCAACAGCGCGGCCCAGGCTGACGCGCTGTTGCAACGTCAGGTGTTCGATCTTTGCTTCCTTGATTTGCGCCTTGGCGAAGACAACGGTTTAGATGTGCTGGCGCAAATGCGCATCCAGGCGCCGTGGATGCGGGTAGTGATCGTCACCGCCCATTCGGCCGTCGACACTGCGGTGGATGCGATCCAGGCTGGCGCCGCCGATTATCTGGTCAAGCCGTGCAGTCCGGATCAACTGCGCCTGGCGACTGCCAAGCAGCTTGAGGTACGTCAGCTTTCGGCGCGTCTGGAAGCCCTGGAAGGCGAGATCCGCAAACCCAAGGACGGTCTCGATTCCCACAGTCCGGCGATGAAAGTCGTACTCGAAACGGCGCGGCAAGTGGCGAGCACTGACGCCAACATCCTGATTCTCGGCGAGTCCGGCACCGGTAAAGGTGAATTGGCCCGAGCCATTCACGGCTGGAGCAAGCGCGAGAAGAAATCCTGCGTCACCATCAACTGCCCGTCGCTGACCGCCGAACTGATGGAAAGCGAGCTGTTCGGTCACAGTCGCGGCGCGTTTACCGGGGCCAGTGAAAGTACCTTGGGACGGGTCAATCAGGCTGATGGCGGCACGCTGTTTCTCGACGAGATCGGCGATTTTCCGTTGACGTTGCAACCCAAGTTGCTGCGTTTCATTCAGGACAAGGAATACGAGCGGGTGGGGGATCCGGTCACCCGCCGGGCCGATGTGCGCATCCTCGCCGCCACCAACCTCAATCTCGAAGACATGGTGCGCGACGGCCGTTTCCGTGAAGACCTGCTCTATCGCCTGAACGTCATTACCCTGCATTTGCCGCCGTTGCGCGAACGCGCCGAAGACATCCTGACCTTGGCCGACCGGTTCCTTGCACGCTTTGTGAAGGAATATGCGCGTCCTGCGCGGGGCTTCAGTGACGAGGCCCGCGAAGCGCTGCTCGGCTACCGCTGGCCGGGCAACATTCGCGAGCTGCGTAACGTGGTCGAGCGAGCGAGCATCATCTGCCCGCAGGAGCGCGTGGAAATCAGCCACCTCGGCATGGCCGAACAACCGGCGAACAACGCGCCACGGGTTGGCGCCGCGTTGAGCCTCGATGAGTTGGAGAAAGCCCACATCGGCGCGGTATTGGCGACTGCCGGGACCCTCGATCAGGCCGCCAAGACCTTGGGGATTGACGCTTCGACACTGTATCGCAAGCGCAAGCAGTACAACCTGTGAGCATCCGCCGATGAAACTGGCGATGAAGTTGCGGACCCGCTTGTTCCTGAGCATATCCGCACTGATCACCGTGGCCTTGCTCGGGCTGTTGCTCGGGCTGGTCAGCGTGATGCAGATGGCCGGGACCCAGGAGGCGTTGATCCGCAACAACTTCGTCACCCTCGATCTCGGACTCAAACTGCGCCAGACCCTCGGCGATCAGCTGATCATGATGCTTGCCGAGAAGCCCGACCCCGTGGCGTTCGAGGCGTCCAAACGGCGTTATTTCGAATTGCTCGACGAGGGCATCGCCCAGGAACAGAAAGACGACGACCGTCCATACGGTTTCAGCCAGGCAAAAGCCGATTACCTGAACTTCCTCCAGGCGTTCGACATTTCACGCGACCCGGCAGCTGCCCTGAGTGGCGGTGGCGATTTGCGTGAGCGCTTCAATACGCTACGTAACGGATTGATCACCGAGCACAAACACGCACTGGACAACATCAATTCGGTCCAGCACGCCGCCCGCGACCGCGCGTTGCTGATTTCCGGCCTGCTTGGGCTGGTTGGGCTGGCAGTGCTGATCATCGGCTTCATCACCGCCCAAGGCATTGCCCGGCGTTTTGGTGCGCCAATCGAGGCGCTGGCCAAAGCGGCGGACAATATCGGCCAAGGCAATTTCGAAGTGATGCTGCCGGTATCTTCGGCGATGGAGATCAACCTGTTGACCCGCCGCTTCGGGCTGATGGCCGAAGCTTTGCGCGAACACCAGGCGACCAATGTCGACGAATTGCTTGCCGGCCAGCAGCGACTGCAGGCGGTACTCGACAGCATCGATGACGGCTTGCTGATGATCGATCGTCAGGGACGTCTGGAACACTTGAACCCTGTGGCCCAGCGACAACTGGGCTGGGACAGCGACCGTTTCGGCGAGGGCCTGGGTACGGCGCTTCAGCGTCCGGAACTGGATGCACAACTGCAACTGGTGTTGCGCGGTGGCACGCTGGAGCGAGCGCCGGATGATTTGAGCATCGAAGTCGATGGCGAATCGCGTCTGCTGACCTACAGTCTTACGCCGGTCAGCCATACCCAGGGGCACATCCTCGGCGCCGTGATGGTGTTGCATGACGTCACCGAGCAGCGCGCCTTCGAGCGGGTGCGCAGCGAGTTCGTGCTGCGTGCGTCCCACGAATTGCGCACACCGGTCACGGGCATGCACATGGCGTTCGGCCTGTTCCGCGAGCGGGCGAAGTTTCCACCGGAGTCTCGCGAGTCCGACCTGCTCGACACGGTCAACGAAGAAATGCAGCGCCTGATGCAGTTGATCAACGATCTGCTGAATTTCTCGCGGTATCAGAGTGGGTTGCAGAAGCTCACGCTGGCGCCGTGTTCCATCGAAGACTTGCTGGAACAGGCGCGTTTGCGTTTCGCCGATCCAGCGGCCGAGAAGGGCGTTGCCCTGCAGGTCGAAGCGCAAGGTCCGCTGCCACGCCTGCAGGCGGATCAGGCGCAGCTCGATCGAGTCCTCGACAACCTGATCGACAACGCGTTGCGCCACACCGCGCGTGACGGGCTGATCCGCTTGCAGGCCCGGCGCCATGGCGAGCGGGTAATCATCAGCGTCGAAGACAACGGCGAAGGGATTGCTTACGGTCAGCAAGGGCGGATTTTCGAACCCTTCGTCCAGGTCGGCAGGAAGAAGGGCGGTGCCGGGCTGGGACTGGCGCTGTGCAAGGAAATCGTCCAGCTGCACGGTGGACGGATGGGCGTTTACTCGCGGCCGGGGCAGGGCACGCAGTTCTACATGGCGCTGGCCGTCTAGGCTTCGTCGTCGAGTCGGCGTCCGGCGAGTCGTCGGCCACGGGTGATCAATTCGATGAACTGCACCGCGCTCAAGGCGTGGGCGAACAGCCAGCCCTGGCCGAATTTCACCCCTTCGCTGCTCAGCAGCTCGGCCTGGGATTCATATTCGATGCCTTCGGCGATCACCTTAAGATCCAGTGCCTGGGCCATGTGGATAATGTGCGGCGCAACACCACTGCTGGCAGCATCATGCCCGAGGGCGTCGATGAACGCCTTGTCGATCTTCAGGCAGTCCACGGGCAAGGTTTGCAGATAGGCGAGGCTGCAATAGCCGGTGCCGAAATCGTCGATCAGCACCTGATGGCCGACATCACGCAGCGCTTGCAGGTTTTCCCTGGCCACCACCACATCGATCAGACCGCGTTCGGTCACCTCGAACGCAATCTGCCGCGCCGCGACCCGGTGCAGGGTCAGCAGCCGCGCCATGACCTGGCCGATGCGCGGCACCATCACGTCGCAGGCGGCCAGGTTCACCGAGATATACAGCTGCGGGTTGGCCCGCAGCAACTGGCCCAACTGTTCGAGCAAGCGCTGCAGGACGAAGTCGGTCATCTGGCGAATCTGCCCGGTGTTTTCGGCCATCGGGATGAACAGGTCGGGACTGGTCAGCGTGCCGTCCGGTCGGCGCCAGCGCAGCAGCGCTTCGGCGCCGACGCAGTTGCGGCTGTCGAGATCGAAAATCGGCTGATAAAGCACCTGCAATTCACCCCGACGAATCGCGCCGTGCAACTCGGCGTCCAGCGACTGGCGCTGGCGTACGATCCAGAACACCAGAACGCCCACCACCGCACCGAGCACCAGACAGAAGGGCACCATCCACCACCAGAGCTGCGGAATGTGCATGCCCGTGCGTGGGCTGATCAACACCAGTTGATATTCCGGGTTGTCGGTGGGCATGCGGTAGATCAGGCGCGACTGGGTGACTTGCAGCGCATCCCGGGTTTTCGGCGGCCAGGGTTGCGCGGGTGGCCAGGTCTGTGGAACGCCGAGTACCGGAATCGCCCGGGTCCCGTGATCCAGCACCACCAACAGGCTGCTGCCGGGCGACAGGTCGACCATGTCGGTCAGGTGCCCGCGTGAGGTAGCCACGCGAAAATTGCCGCGCCCGAGCATCAGCGCCGCGCGGTTTTCATCGGGTTCGGTGGTGGTGTTCAGCCAGTAACTGTAGGTCGGACCTTTGATGTCCGGAGGACGGATCACCGACAGGCCATCCTGGCGCGGACGGTTGGAACAGATCCGCGTGGCGTCCATGTAGGCGGCTTCGTAGACGAAGCGATAGTTGAACGTCACTTGCTGCAACGTGGCGATCATCTCGTCGTCGCAGCTGCGCAAGGGTTGGGCTTCGAGGTCGTCGAGGCTTTCGCGCAACTGGCCGAACAGTTGCTCCAGACGCGCCAGGAAGCGCTCGCCCTGGGCATTCATTTCCTGGCTTTCGCTTTGCTCGACCTGGCGCACGGCCACGAACAGCCCGCCGGTGATCAGCAGGCTCGCACTGAGGACAGCCGCGATCATCGCCAGAAACCAGGGGCGATAAAACCAGCTACGCAGCGTCTCTCGGGTAGCAACCATCATGGATATCCGAAGAATTACCAATGAGTTATAGCTGCTGATTGCGTTTTCGCCCTGACCGTCGGGCGGGCGTCATTATTTTGTCTGATTCAACACCAGCAGCAACGCTGCCGTTTGTGCATCCGGCGTGCCGTCAAAGCGCGTCGGGCGGTAGTGCATCTGGAAGGCCGCGAGCACATGACGGGTCGCTACATCAAGCTCGCCGGTCTGCGGCGTCGAGTAGCCCAGGCGCGCCAGTTGGCTCTGGAACCAGGTGATGCTCGGCAGTTCGGCATCGAACTGCGCCTGTTGGCGTGCCACCGCTTGTTCATTGGGCCAGAGCCCCAGCCCTTCGGCGGCCAGGCGCTTCCATGGGAACAGTGGCCCCGGGTCGAGCTTGCGCAGCGGGGCGATGTCGCTGTGGCCGATGATGTGGCGCGGGCTGATGCCCTGGCGTTTGCTGATGTCCTTGAGCAGAACGATCAGCGATTGCACCTGGGCTTCGCTGTAGGGATACCAGAGGCGACCGGTCGGTGTGTCCTTGAAGCCCGGATTGACGATTTCGATGCCGATCGAGCTGGAGTTGAGCCAGGTGCGGCCTTGCCATTCGCTTTCGCCGGCATGCCAGGCACGCAGGTTCTCGTCCATCAGCTTGTAGATGGTGGCGTTCTTGTCGTCGCCGATCAGGTAATGGCTGCTGACTTCGCCGTGGGTCAGCAATTGCAGTGAGCGTTCGAGCGAGGCGGACGTGTAGTGCACGATCACAAACTGCACGCGACTGTCGTGATTGAGCGAAGGATGGCTGGTGTCAAAACGCGGGCCGCTGGCACAACCGGCCAGGAGGATCAGCGACACGAGGAGGGTAAAAAATTTCATGGCAGAGGGCAGTACACGCAAGACGATAATGCAACAGTGTAACGTATCGCCTCGCGCTTCGACGCTTGAAGGGGTGATTTAAACAATATGGAACAATTGCCTCAGCCCAGCTCCACCCGGTTACGTCCTGCGTTTTTTGCCCGGTAAAGCGCCTGATCGGCTCTTTTGAGCACCAGATCGCTGTGTTCTCCTGGCCGGAACGACGCCAGTCCCATGGAAACCGTGATCGTGACGCGCTCACCCTTGAAGTGAAACGGGCAGGCTTCGATGGCCGCTCGCAGGGTTTCCAGGAATTTGGCGCCGACGGCTGGCGTAGTGGCTGGCAGCAGCAGGACGAACTCTTCGCCGCCGAAACGAGCGATGAAGTCGCTGCCACGCAGGCGCTTGCGCAGCACCGTCGCGATGATCTTCAACACCTTGTCGCCGGCCAGATGGCCATAGTTATCGTTGATCCGTTTGAAATGATCGAGGTCGAGCATGGCCAGGCTCAGGGTGTTGCCGTGTTGCCGCCATTGAGCGATTTCATGTTCGAGCCGTTCGGTCCAGGCGGCGCGGTTGGGCAAGCCGGTGAGTGGATCGATCAGGGCTTTCTGGCGCTGCTCTTCAAGGTGTTCGCGATAGCCCAGCGCTTCCTGCTCCATGTGCGCCACGCGCTCGGCCAGGCTTTTCAGGCGTCCGGCGACTTCCTGTTCCCGGGCGTCTCGCTGCTTCTGGTGCTGATCCATGGTGCCGAGCAGGCCTTCGAGGTGGTTTTCCAGTACGTGCTTCAGATCATCCAGATCAGCCGCTTCCTGCACGCTGTTCTGCAAGCCGTCGACCTGTTCGCGGATCTGCGTGTCCATCGCCCGCGACGCGGAGCTGTTGTCGGCGTGGCCTTCGCTGGCGGCCTGCAAGTTGCTCTGAAATGCTTCGAGGCGTTCATTGAGTTGCTGCAGGTAGGCTTCGAATTCGTGCTGGCCGCTGTCGGTAATGGCCAGCATCAAGGTCGCCAGATCGTCGAGGATCGGCAGCAGTTCGTACCAGTTCAGACCGTTTTTCAGGCGGTCGCGCATGGCTTCGGCTTGCGGGCGGTGGCGCTCCGGCAGGGTCAGGTCATCCAGCAATCCGATCAGCGTGTCTTCGATATGTTTGGCGACCGAGCTGTAGGACGGTTCCGGCGAGTCGGGCAGGGCATAGAGAATGTCGTGCTCGGATTGCTCCGGATCGATGGCGGCCAGTGCCTGAGCGATGGGTTCGGGCAGGGGTAGGCTGTCGAGGATCACGGGTGGCGGGGTATCGCCGGGGTGGATCAGTTCGTCCGGATTGATGGCTTTCGGCACTGCGGGCGCGAAAACCGGAGGAGGCGTGAAGGCCTGCGGCTCCGGCTCAGGCTTAGTGGGTTCTGGTTCGGTGGGTTCTGGTTCGCCGGGGGCCGTGGGGGCTTCGGTGAGGATTCTGGAAGGCTCAAAGGCAACCACCTCCGGCTCAGAATGGTACTCAGGCAGCGGCGCGGGAGTTTTCGCTGGTTCTGCCACGGTTTCGGCGACCGGTGCTTGGCTGGCTGGCGCAGAGGCGATCGGTTCGCTGGTCGTGACAGGTGCTTCCTGCAAGGGCGCAATTTCATGCGTGACGGGCGTTTGGTCTGGCTGTGCTGGAGGCGCGACCACGCCAGGCTGAGTCACTGCGGCATGCGTTTCCTCGCTGTCGCGGCTGCCGAACAGGCGCTGCAACAGCCCCGGGCGCCCGGGTTCCGCTGGCGTCTCCAGCCGGCTCAAGGCCTTGCCCTGCAAGCCGCTGAGCTCGCTGAGCAACAGCGGCATTTCCCTTGCCTGACTGACCCGGCCGTCCAGTTGCTTGGCGAATTTCTTCAGCGGCTGGGCCACATCGCGGGGCAGCGGGAGGGATTGCAGCTGAGTGACCAGCGCAGTCAGTGCGGTGCTGACCTGTTCGATCCGGGTTTCCCGGCGCTGCTCGGAATCGAGCACGGCTTTTTCCAGGCGTGGCAACAGGGCGGCGAGGCCGGCGTCCATGTCATCGGTGCGCACCACGTCGCGCATTTCTTTCATGCACTGATCGACTACGCGGTCGGTGCCTTCCGCCGCCAGGGTGCTGCGCACCAGACCACGGCGCAGCAAGTCGAGCCGGGCGTCCCATCGACGTTCGAGCTTTTCCTGTTGTTCGATGCTTTTGAGGTATTTCTCTTTCCAGCGCTGGGCTTCGTCGCTCATTCAGGGGTTCCGCGAAGGGCAGTGCTCAACGCGGGCAATGCATCGGCCGTGAGCGAACCCGGCAGACGAATCTCTACCGCGACCGGCAGGTGATCGGAAATCGGTTGTGCCAGCACTTCGACCTTTTCCAGGGCCAGGGTCGGGCTGAGCAGAATATGGTCCAGGCAACGCTGTGGGCGCCAGCTGGGGAATGTCGCTTCGAGTTGCGGGGCCAACAGGCCGAGGTCGCGCAACGGCGAGTGTTGCAGCAGATCGCTGGCGTGGGTATTCATGTCGCCCATCAGCACCTGATGCTTGTAGCCGCCGATCAGCTCGCGGATGTAGGCCAGTTGCATGCTGCGCACGCGCGCGCCCAGTGCCAGATGCATCATCACCACTACCAGCGCTTCCGGGCCCTCGCCAAAACGCACCAGAATTGCACCGCGCCCTTTCGGACCCGGCAGCGGGTGGTCCTCGATTGCCCACGGTCGCAGGCGACTGAGCACGCCATTGCTGTGCTGGGCCAGTCGGCCAAGGTTGCGATTGAGTTGTTGATACCAGTAAGGGAAGGCGCCCAGTTGGGCCAGGTGTTCGACCTGATTGACGTAGCCTGAACGAAGGCTGCCGCCATCGGCTTCCTGCAGGGCGACGAGATCGAAGTCGCCGAGCAGATTGCCGATCTTTTGCAGATTGCTGGAGCGCCCGGGGTGCGGCAGCAGATGCTGCCAGCTGCGGGTCAGGTAGTGCCGATAGCGCTCGGTGCTGATGCCGACCTGAATATTGAAGCTGAGCAAGCGCAGACGGCTGTCTGCGGGCAGGCCCGTCGATTCCAGGTGATGCTCGTTGACCTGCGGATCATGCAGGCCAACGACGCGTCCGGTTCCCCAGCGGCGCATGGCGATTGCCGCGCTTAGTTGGCGGCTGCCTTGCTGGCCGCTCGCTCTTTGGCCACCAGTTGGTCAGCCAGTTTCAGCGCTTGTTCGGCGCCGCCGGCAGAGCCGATGTCGAAGCGGTATTTACCGTTGACGATCATGGTTGGAACGCCGGAGATTTCATACTTCTTGGCCAGCTCGCGGGCTTTTACGATCTGCCCTTTGATGGCGAACGAATCGAAGGTCGCCAGGAACTTGTCCTTGTCCACGCCTTGAGTGGCGAGGAAGTCGGCCATGTCGTTCTTGTCGGTCAGTTTCTTGTGTTCTTTCTGGATCGCGTTGAATACGGCAGCGTGCACGTTGTGCTCGACGCCCATGGCTTCCAGGGTCAGGAACATTTGACCGTGAGCGTCCCAAGGACCGCCGAACATCGCAGGAATGCGCACGAAGTTGACGTCGGACGGCAGTTTCTCAACCCATGGGTTGATCACCGGCTCGAACGCGTAGCAGTGCGGGCAGCCATACCAGAACAGCTCGACCACTTCGATCTTGCCAGGCACGGCGACCGGCACCGGGTTGCTCAGCTCGACGTAAGGGGCAGCAGGGGCTTCGGCGGCCTGGGCGGTCACGCCGAACAGGCTGGCAGCGACGAGGGCGGCGCTGATGATCAGGTTACGCATGCTTTACTCCTGGACAATTTTGGTCGCCTCGCGCGACCTGTTTTCAGACAGGTCCTGGCGGGCATGAGTTCTGTAGTGTAACGGCAGCGGCCACAAAAAAGGGCGGCCAAAGCCACCCTTTTTATACTTGCTGCGACGGATTAATCGAGCGTTAACGTGACAGGCGTTGGCCATTGCACGCAACGCTCGAATCGCGCGTGTTAATGCAGGCCCTGAATGTAGCTGGAGACTGCCGCGATGTCTTCATCGCTCAGCTTGCGGGCGATGGTGCGCATGGTCATCGCGTCGCCGTCGTTGTTGCGGCCGGCTTCTTCTTTGCGGAAATCGGTCAGCTGCTTGGCGATGTACTGAGCGTGTTGGCCACCCAGGTGCGGGAAGCCGGCGGCTGCGTTGCCGGCGCCGTTCGGCGAGTGGCAACCGGTGCAGGCTGGCAGGCCTTTCTCGAGGTTGCCGCCACGGAACAGGGCTTCGCCGCGAGCGACGATCTTCGGATCGGCGGCACCGACGCTGCCTTTCTGGCTGGCGAAGTAGGCAGCGATATCGGCCAGGTCCTGATCGCTCAGGTTGGTCAGCAGGCCGGTCATTTCCAGAACGGTGCGCTTGCCCGACTTGATGTCGTGCAATTGCTTGGTCAGGTAACGTTCACCCTGTCCGGCCAGCTTTGGAAAGTTTGGCGCCATGCTGTTGCCATCCGGGCCATGGCAGGCCCCGCAAACGGCAGCCTTCGCCTGGCCTGCGGCGGCATCGCCTGCAGCATGGGCGAAACCTGAGATTCCCACGGTCAACAGCAGACTCACGATCAGTTTGTTCATCAGCTAATCCAACTACGGCTAAGGGTTAAGAGTTATGGACCGGGCTTACTCTCGCTCATCCATAGGATGATGGCCTGGTAATCCTCGGCACTGCAGTCCATGCACAAACCACGCGGCGGCATCGCCTTGAAACCCTGGGTCACGTGTTGCACCAGCGTCTCCATACCTTTCGCCAACCTCGGCGTCCAAGCTTCCTGATCGCCTCTTTTGGGCGCCATGGGTAGTTGGCCGGAATGACAGGCTCCACATACACGGTTGTACACGGCTTCCGGATCCTGTGTAGCCTGTGCGCTGTACAGCGGCATCAAGACTCCGGCAGCCAGCAGCCATTTCGTCATAAAACGACCTTTTCAGGGTTGAGAGCGTTCTGCGTTCTAATGCGCAATCAAAGTCTGTCGCTCTCGTGAACTTCATCCTTCGCTGGGACAAAGCACACACAAAATCTGCGGCATTATATACTGGCGCCACTGAAACGGAAGCGACACCGCGTTCCGCGCCTAATCCCGGCGCCGCCCACATCGGAAATCCCATGCAACTCAAGAATCCCATCCTCGGCCTGTGCCAACAGTCCACGTTCATGCTCAGTGCCGCCAAAGTCGATCAGTGCCCCGACGACGAAGGCTTTGAAGTGGCGTTCGCCGGTCGCTCCAACGCCGGTAAATCCAGCGCGCTGAACACTCTGACTCACGCCAGCCTGGCGCGCACCTCGAAAACCCCGGGTCGCACACAGCTGTTGAACTTCTTCAAGCTAGACGATGAACGGCGTCTGGTCGACCTCCCGGGCTACGGTTATGCAAAAGTACCGATCCCGCTCAAGCAACACTGGCAGCGTCACCTGGAGGCTTATCTCGGTGGCCGCGAGAGTTTGAAGGGTTTGATTCTGATGATGGACATCCGTCATCCAATGACCGATTTCGACCTGCTGATGCTCGACTGGGCCGTTGCCGCCGGCATGCCGATGCACATCCTGCTGACCAAGGCCGACAAGCTGACCTACGGCGCAGCCAAGAACACCCTGCTCAAGGTGCAGTCGGAAATCCGCAAGGGTTGGGGCGATCAAGTGACGATCCAGCTTTTCTCGGCCCCGAAACGCATGGGCCTGGAAGAGGCCTACACTGTGTTGGCAGGCTGGATGGAGCTGGCGGATAAAGGTGCCGAAGCGGCGACCGAGGCAGAATAAGGGGATTTCAAAACTGTCTGTGGTGCCGCCAGGCAAGGCACAGGCAGTTTTTAGGCAAAAAAAGCCCCGGACTTCATATGGGGAGGGAGAAGTTCCGGGGTTTAAGCTCCGAACCGCTAGGGCGGGGTTCAGATATCTGCCAACACTTAACACAACATAGGAGCATCGAAGGGCTTCACCAGCCATTCAGTATCTCTGAGTGCCTTGTCGCAAGATTAGTTCAGAATTTTTTCAAAGAACTTTGGAATAAGCTCAAGAACGATCAGGCCTAAGCGGTTTTCGATGCCTTTGCCGCGACGCTCTGTCGCGGCAAAACCCCGTCTCAGAAACCTCAGTGCGCCTCGTCCCAGTTGTTGCCAACCCCGACTTCCACCAGTAACGGCACGTCCAGTTTTGCCGCTTCGCTCATGTGCACGCGTATTTCTTCGCGAACCTGATCGACCAGATCCTCGCGTACCTCCAGCACCAGTTCATCGTGCACCTGCAGGATGACTTTGGCGTCCAGCCCGGAAGCGCTCAGCCAGTTATCCACCGCCACCATGGCTTTCTTGATGATGTCCGCTGCGGTGCCCTGCATCGGCGCGTTGATAGCGGTGCGCTCGGCGGCGGCACGTTCCTGCGGCTTGTTGGAGTTGATGTCCGGCAGATACAGACGACGACCGAAAATCGTTTCCACGAAACCCTGATCTGCTGCCTGCGCGCGGGTGCGGTCCATGTACTCGCGAACGCCCGGGTAGCGCGCGAAATAGGTGTCGATGTAGGCCTTGGCGGTCTTGGTGTCGACGCCGATGTCCTTGCCCAGCTTCTGCGCGCCCATGCCGTAAATCAGGCCGAAGTTGATCGCCTTGGCGCCACGGCGCTGGTCGGAGGTCACTTCGTTCAGCTCGACCTTGAATACTTCCGCTGCCGTTGCTGTGTGCACGTCCAGATTGTTGCGGAAGGCGTTCATCAATCCCTCGTCGCGGGACAGGTGCGCCATGATCCGCAGTTCAATCTGCGAGTAGTCCGCCGCCAGCAGTTTGTAGCCTTTCGGCGCGACGAACGCCTGGCGGATGCGCCGGCCTTCGGCGGTGCGCACCGGGATGTTCTGCAGGTTCGGATCGCTCGACGACAGGCGACCGGTCGACGCAACGGCCTGATGATATGAGGTGTGGATACGTCCGGTGCGCGGGTTGATCTGCTCCGGCAGGCGATCGGTGTAGGTACTCTTCAACTTGCTCATGGAACGGTGTTCCATCAGCACTTTCGGCAAGCGGTGATCGTCTTCGGCCAGCTTCGCCAGCACTTCTTCGGCGGTGGATGGCTGGCCCTTGGCGGTCTTCTTCAGCACCGGCAGGCCGAGTTTTTCGTAGAGGATCACGCCCAGTTGCTTCGGCGAGCCGAGGTTGAATTCTTCACCGGCGATTTCGAAGGCTTCACGCTCCAGCGCGACCATCTTGTTGCCCAGCTCGATGCTCTGGATGCCGAGCAGTTCAGCGTCGACGAACGCGCCCTGGCGTTCGATGCGAGCGAGCACCGGCACCAGCGGGATCTCGATATCCGTCAGTACGCTGGCCAGGCTCGGGATGGCACTCAGCTTCTCGAACAGCGTCTGGTGCAGGCGCAGGGTCACGTCGGCATCTTCGGCGGCATACGGCCCGGCCTGTTCCAGGGCGATCTGGTCGAAGGTCAGCTGCTTGGCGCCTTTGCCGGCGATGTCCTGGAAGCTCACGGTGGTGTGATCGAGGTACTTCTGCGCCAGGCTGTCCATGTCGTGACGAGTGGCGGTGGAGTTGAGCACGTAGGACTCAAGCATCGTGTCGAAGGCAACCCCGCGTACGGTGATGCCTTCGTTCTGGTCGCCACCGATGGCGCAGTTGGCCAGGATGTTCATGTCGAACTTGGCGTGCTGGCCGACCTTGAGCTTGTTCGGGTCTTCCAGGATCGGCTTGAGCGCGCGCAGCACGGTGTCGCGATCCAGTTGCTCCGGTACGCCGATGTAGGAGTGGGTCAGCGGGATGTAGGCTGCTTCGTTGGCCTGCACCGCGAAGGACAGACCGACCAGTTGTGCCTGTTGGGCGTCGATCCCGGTGGTTTCGGTGTCGAAGGCGAACAGCTTGGCGTTCTTCAGCTTTTCCAGCCAGACGTCGAAGCGCGCCTGATCGAGGATCGTTTCATACGCGGCTTCAGTCGGAGCGGCGGGCGCTTCTTCTACGACAGGCGCGCTGAACAGATCGCCGGCCGGCGCAGGCTCGGTGGCAACGCTCAGTTCCAGACGCTTGGCGTCCCGCTGCAGATCGTTGATCCAGCTCTTGAACTCCAGCAGGGTGTAAAGCTCAAGCAGTTTGGCCGGATCTTCCGGGCCCATTTGCAGGTCGTCGAGGCCGATATCCAGCGGCACGTCAACCTTGATGGTCGCCAGTTGATAGGAGAGGAACGCCATCTCCTTGTGCTCTTCGAGCTTGGCCGGCAGGGTCTTGGCGCCGCGAATCGGCAGGGTCGGCACGATGTCGAGCTGCGCATACAGCTCGGTCAGGCCACCGTTGACGCCCACCAGCAGGCCGGAAGCAGTCTTCGGACCGATACCCGGAACGCCGGGGATATTGTCGGAAGAGTCGCCCATCAGGGCCAGATAATCGATGATCTGCTCGGGAGCGACGCCGAATTTCTCCTTCACGCCCTCCACGTCCATCGAACTACCGGACATGGTGTTGACCAAGGTAATGTGGCCGTCGACCAGTTGCGCCATGTCCTTGTCGCCGGTGGAGATGATCACCGGACGATCGGCAGCCGCGCTGCTGCGAGCCAGGGTGCCGATCACGTCATCGGCCTCGACGCCTTCGACGCACAGCAGCGGGAAACCGAGGGCGATCACGCTCTGGTGCAGCGGCTCGATCTGCACGCGCATGTCGTCCGGCATGCTTGGGCGGTTGGCCTTGTATTCGGCGTACATCTCATCGCGAAATGTCCCACCCTTGGCGTCGAACACCACGGCGAACGGGCTGTCCGGATACTGCTTGCGCAGGCTCTTGAGCATGTTCAACACGCCTTTGACCGCACCGGTCGGCATGCCTTTGGAGGTGGTCAGCGGTGGCAGCGCGTGAAAGGCGCGGTACAGGTAAGACGAACCGTCCACCAGGACGAGGGGGGCTTGGCTCATGAGCAGAATCAACCTTTTCGGCGGGCCCGGCGCTAGAATAGCGGGACCATTGACGACAAAGGGACAAGGTTATCATGCGTACGTTAAATCGCTTGCTGCTGGTCAGTCTGATTGCTGTCTCACCGCTGGCCGCGATGGCGGCGGATGATGCGCCATCCTCGGAGCCGGAAGTTACCATTAGCACGCACACGGAAGGCGATAAGGTCATTCAGGAATACAGCCGGAGTGGATTCGTGTATGCGATCAAGGTCACACCGAAGGGCGGCAAACCCTATTTCCTGGTGCGCGCCGATGGTACGGACGCGAACTACATCCGGTCCGACCAGCCGGATATGCTGATTCCGTCGTGGGAAATCTTTACCTGGAAGTAAGTTTCCTGACTTTTAATCGGCGCCGTCTGATAGCGGCGCCAGAACTGAGCAGTTTTTAACCATGTCTGTGTTCACCCCCCTGGCTCGGCCCGAGCTGGAAACCTTTCTCGCCCCTTACGGGCTCGGCCGTCTGCTCGATTTCCAGGGGATCGCCGCCGGCAGCGAAAACACCAACTTCTTCATCAGCATGGAAAAGGGCGAGTTCGTCCTGACCCTGGTCGAGCGCGGGCCGGTGCAGGAAATGCCGTTCTTCATCGACCTGCTCGACGTGTTGCACGAAGCCGATCTGCCGGTGCCTTACGCACTGCGCACCACTGACGGCGTGGCCTTGCGCGAGCTGAAAGGCAAACCGGCACTGCTGCAGCCGCGTCTGGCGGGCAAGCACATCAAGCAGGCCAACGCCCAGCATTGCGCGCAGGTCGGTGACCTACAGGCGCATCTGCACCTGGCGACCCAGGGCGACAACATGATCAAGCGCAAGACCGATCGTGGCCTGGACTGGATGCTGGAGGAGGGTACTCAGTTCCTTTCGCACCTGAGCGATGAACCGCGCGCACTGCTGCAAACCGCGCTCGATGAAATCACTCAACAGAAAGAGAAAATTCTCGCGCTGCCACGGGCGAACATCCACGCCGATCTGTTCCGCGACAACGCGATGTTCGAAGGCACTCACCTGACCGGGCTGATCGACTTCTACAATGCCTGCTCCGGGCCGATGCTCTATGACGTGGCGATTGCTCTGAACGACTGGTGCTCTGACGATGACGGTCTGATCGACGGCCCGCGTGCGCGTGCGTTCCTGGGTGCCTACGCGGCACTGCGACCGTTCACGGCTGCCGAAGCCGAGCTGTGGCCGACCATGTTGCGAGTGGCGTGCGTGCGGTTCTGGCTTTCGCGGTTGATCGCGGCGGAATCGTTCGCCGGGCAGGACGTGCTGATCCATGATCCGAAAGAGTTCGAGCAGCGGCTGGCGCAGCGTCAGGCGGTCAATACGCCGCTACCTTTCGCCCTGTAAAAGAAAAACCGCAGCCTGTTTGCAGGCTGCGGTTTTTTGTATCAGAGCGATTCGAGACAGCCCGCCAGGTCATTCCCCAGCTTCTCCAGCACTTGCTCGTAACCCTGAGCCGTCGCTGGCGTGTACCCGCCCAACGCATCCAGCTCCGCCAGCTTCACCGGCAGGCCCGCCACCAGCGTTTCGGCCAGGCGTGGACGCAGCGGCGGCTCACTGAACACGCAGGTCTTGCCGACCTCCTGCAATCGCGCGCGCATCGCCGCCACATGCTGGGCGCCCGGCTGCACTTCCGCCGCGACGCTGAATACGCCGGTGTGTTTCAGGCCGTAGGCGTCTTCGAAGTAGTCGAAGGCTTCGTGGAAGACGAAGTAGGGTTTGCCTTCAATACCGGCCAGGCGTTTCTTCAAGCGCTGGTCGAGTGCATCCAGACGCTCATCGAACGCCTTGGCGTTGCTCTGGTAGCGCTCGGCATTGGCCGGGTCTGCGGCGCTCAGGTCAGCAGCCATTTTGTCGGCAATAACCCGCGCGTTCACCGGCGATAGCCACAAATGCGCATCGAGGCTGCCCGGGCGATGATCGTGATCGTGTTCGTCGGCTTCTTCAGCGTGGGAGTGGCTGTCCGCAGCGAAACGACGCAGCTTCATGCCTGAAAGATCCTGTACTGCGACGCTCGGCAGCGTACGACCGTTCAGCACGCGAGGCAGGAAACCTTCCATGTCCGGGCCGATCCAGTACAGCAGGTCCACCGATTGCACTTTGCGCACATCGGACGGACGCAATGCGTAGTTGTGCGGCGAAGCCCCCGGCGGTAGCAGCACTTCCGGAATCGATACACCGTCCTGCACTGCAGCGGCGATCAATTGCAGGGGCTTGATGCTGGTGAGGACTCTGACCTCGGCCTGAGCCGGACCGATCAGCAGAAAACCGGTGATGAATACGACAAAAACAGAAAAAAGTCGGGACACGATGACCACTCAATGAGGCGAGAACGGGTAACATAATAACGTCTCTAACCAAACTCGTCGCCGCTCATGCCTATTACCCCGATTGCCAGCCGTCCCCACGACCACTCGCACTGCGTTCACAGCGCGCTGTCCGAGGCCGATGCCCTGTGTGCACAGAAAGGCTTGCGCCTGACCGCGCTGCGCCGGCGAGTGCTGGAACTGGTCTGGCAGAGCCACAAGCCGCTGGGTGCCTACGACATTCTGGCGGTGCTCAGCGAGCAGGATGGCCGCCGCGCTGCTCCGCCAACCGTGTATCGGGCGCTGGACTTCCTGCTGGAAAACGGCCTGGTGCACCGCATTTCCTCGCTCAACGCCTTCGTCGGTTGCGTTCACCCGGAGCATTCGCACCAGGGCCAGTTCCTGATCTGCCGCGAATGCCACGCCGCCATCGAACTTGAACAAAAAAGCATCAGCGACGCCATCGTTCACAGTGCCAAGGACGTCGGCTTCATCGTCGAAGCCCAGACCGTCGAAGTGGTCGGCCTCTGCTCCGGTTGTCGGGGGGCTTGATGAGCGATGCGCTGATCCGTCTGGAGCAGGTGGCGGTCCGGTTTGCCGGGCAGAACGTGCTGGACAACATTCACCTGAGCGTCGAGCCGGGACAGATCGTCACCCTGATCGGCCCCAACGGCGCCGGCAAGACCACCCTGGTGCGTGCCGTGCTCGGGCTGCTGAAACCCGACAGCGGCAGCGTCTGGCGCAAACCGAAACTGCGCGTCGGTTACATGCCGCAGAAACTTCACGTCGATCCGACCTTGCCGCTGTCGGTGCTGCGCTTCCTGCGGCTGGTGCCGGGGGTCGATCGCCCGCGTGCGCTGGCGGCACTCAAGGAAGTCGGCGCCGAGCACGTCATCGACAGCCCGGTGCAAAGCGTTTCCGGCGGTGAAATGCAGCGGGTATTGCTGGCCCGTGCCTTGTTGCGCGAGCCGGAGCTGCTGGTGCTCGACGAGCCGGTTCAGGGCGTCGATGTCGCCGGACAAGCCGAGCTGTACAGCCTGATCACCCGACTGCGTGACCGTCACGGCTGCGGCGTATTGATGGTTTCTCACGATCTGCATCTGGTGATGAGCACCACCGATCAGGTGGTGTGTCTCAACCGTCACGTCTGCTGCTCCGGGCATCCCGAGCAGGTCAGCGGCGATCCGGCCTTCGTCGAGCTGTTTGGCAACAATGCGCCGAGCCTGGCGATCTATCACCACCATCATGATCACGCCCACGACCTGCACGGGTCGGTGGTCAAAGGGCCCCTGTCGGCTCAACCTCACGTTCACGGAGATAGCTGCAAGCATGGCTGATTTTCTGTTCTACGCCCTGCTTGCAGGTCTGGCGCTGGCGGTGGTCGCGGGGCCGCTGGGCTCGTTCGTGGTCTGGCGGCGCATGGCCTATTTTGGTGACACCCTGTCCCACGCCGCACTGCTCGGCGTGGCGCTGGGCTTTCTGCTGGATGTCAGCCCGACTGTCGCGGTGACCGTGGGCTGCCTGCTGCTGGCGGTGCTGCTGGTGACCTTGCAGCAGCGCCAGCCACTGGCGTCCGACACGCTGTTGGGCATTCTTGCGCCGAGCACGCTCTCTCTCGGGCTGGTCGTACTAAGCTTCATGCATGAAGTGCGGATCGACCTGATGGCCTATCTGTTCGGCGACCTGCTGGCGATCAGCCCGACCGATCTGGCGTGGATCCTCGGCGGCAGCGCGGCGGTGCTGGTGTTGCTGGTGACCTTGTGGCGCCCGCTGCTGGCGATCACCGTGCACGAAGAACTGGCGCGGGTCGAAGGCCTGCCGGTGGCCGGATTGCGCATGGCGCTGATGTTGTTGATTGCGGTGGTGATCGCGGTGGCGATGAAAATCGTCGGTGTGTTGCTCATTACATCGCTGTTGATCATCCCGGCGGCTGCGGCACAACGTCACGCCCGTTCGCCGGAGCAGATGGCACTGGGCGCGAGCGTGCTGGGCATGCTCGCCGTGTGTGGCGGGCTGGCGCTGTCCTGGTTCAAGGACACCCCGGCCGGCCCGTCCATCGTTGTGACGGCGGCCGCACTGTTTCTGCTGAGTTTTGTTCTGCCCCGTCGAGGGGTGTAGACTTGCTCGTTTTTTGCGCAAATAGAGAGTCGCAGGAATGAAGCCGTTCGCCTCCCGTTATCTGCTCCTTGTGGCCTTTTCAGTGCTGCTGGGCGCCTGCCAAAGCACGCCGCCGGTGGCCGAAGTCCCCGATGCGCGGGCCACGGCCATCGCACAGCTGGAGCAAAGTCTGGCCAGCAGCGAACTGGCCACTGCCGAAGACCAATTGGCAGCCTTGCAGGCCGAAACACCCAACGATCAATCCCTTGAGCAATACCAGCGCCAGTTGGCCGAGGCCTATCTGCGTCGCAGCCAGATCGTCCTGCAAAAGGGCGATGTGAATGCGGCGGCGACTGCGCTGGCCCGTGCCCGCGTGCTGATGCCCAAGGCCCCGGCGCTGACGGGTGGCGTCAACGGCGCGATCACTGAAGCGCGCAAGGCTGAACTGGAGAAAGCCGAAGCGGCGCTGCAAGCCGCTGAAGCCAAGCCGAAAGCCAAGGTGATCGATCCGACTGCGCAAAGCACTACGATCGCGCTGAATATCACCGACAGCCGCAAACTTCGTCGCCAACTGGATGCGATCGCCGCCGATGTGGTGAATTACGACTGTGCGGTAAGCATTCAGGCCCCGCGCACCAATGATTACCCGTGGCTGGCGACGTTGATCACCAAGCGCGTGAAGAAGCTAGATCCGGATTTCGATCTGAAAATCGAGAAACAGATTCTGCGCAGCGTGCCGGCACAGATGGTTCTGAGCCCGCGCAAACCCTGAAAAGTTTCGTCGGAACGCCGCCCGGAGCAAGCCCGCTCCCGCATTGAGTTCGTGTGCGACACAGAACCAATGTGGTAGCGGGCTTGCTCGCGAAGGCGTCCTTTCTGTCAACCAACAGCCTTAAGCAGGAATGGCCTTGGCCTTGGGCTCCCGGTCCCAAACCCGATGCTGCCCGATCGCCGCAAAGAATGGCTTGGTCAGCGCGCCAACATCCTTGCCCTCCAGCAATCCGGCATCCGCCTCCAGCTTCAGCACGTCCAGCAACTGTTTGGCCTCGCTATGCAGCGCGATTGCCTTCAAGTGTTTGTACGCCTCCAGCAGGTAGTGCAACGCCACGCCGTCACCGCTCAACGCCTTGACCGACGCCGCGCCACCCGGCACGAATACCGCGTCGAACGCAATTGATGGCATGCCTTCCACCGATGCATCCACCGCCAGGGTTTTGCCATCAGCGGTCTTCACTGGCGCCGAAGTCGGGCCAAGCAGTTTGGCGTGCGCACCCTCTGCCGCCAGCGCTTTCTTCATCGCATCAATCGCCGCACCATCGACACCGTTGGCCGCAAGGATCGCGACTTTCCGTGTCTTGATGTTTTCCGGCAACAGGTTGGCCTGACTCAACGCTGGCGAGCGATCCAGTGAAGTTTTCGGCACGTCCACGGTACCTTTGCCTGGCGCCGGCAGACCCAGGTTGGCCGCCACGCGTTTGGCCAGTTCCAGGTCGATGTTGGCGAGAATCTCGTTCACTTCCCGCGCCCGGATGAATTCACGCTCAACCTTGCCCAGTTCGAAACTGTAGGCAGCGATGATGTGCTCTTTCTCGTGCGGGCTCATGCTGTTGAAGAACAGCCGAGCCTGGGAGAAGTGATCGCTGAACGACTCGCTGCGCTGACGGATCTTGTGCGCGTCGATCCGCTCCGGATAGCTTTCGAACCCGCCGTCCTGCGCCGCCGGTGGCGTTTCTTTCGGCCAGCCACCATCGATGGAGTTCGGTTCGTAAGAGGCGCGGCCCTTGTCGATCACCGTACGGTGCTGGGCATCGCGTTGGCCGTTGTGGAATGGCGCGACCGGGCGATTGATCGGCAGCTCATGAAAGTTCGGCCCGCCAAGTCGGCTGATTTGCGTATCGGTGTAGGAAAACAGCCGACCTTGCAGCAGCGGGTCATTGGAGAAGTCGATCCCCGGCACGATATGGCCGGGGCAGAACGCGACCTGTTCAGTCTCGGCGAAGAAGTTGTCCGGGTTGCGATTGAGGGTCATCTTGCCCAGCGGCGTGATCGGGACGATTTCCTCGGGGATCAGTTTGGTCGGATCGAGGATGTCGAAATCGAAGTCGTGTTCGTTTTCCTCCTCGATGATCTGTACGCCAAGTTCCCATTCCGGGTAATCACCCATCTCGATGGCTTCCCAGAGATCGCGCCGGTGGTAGTCGGTGTCTTTACCCGCAAGCTTTTGCGCCTCGTCCCACACCAGCGAACAGGTACCGGCGGTAGGGCGCCAGTGGAATTTGACGAAGCGCGATTTGCCCTCGGCGTTGATCAGGCGGAAGGTGTGCACACCGAAACCCTGCATGCTGCGCAGGCTTTTCGGGATGGCCCGGTCGGACATGGCCCAGATGACCATGTGCGCCGATTCCGGCACCAGCGACACGAAATCCCAGAAGGTGTCGTGCGCGGAGCCGCCGGTGGGTATTTCGTTGTGCGGTTCGGGTTTTACCGCGTGGACGAAGTCGGGAAACTTGATCGCGTCCTGAATGAAAAATACCGGCATGTTGTTGCCGACCAGATCGAAGTTGCCTTCGTCGGTGAAGAACTTCACGGCAAAACCACGCACGTCACGCACGGTGTCGCCGGAACCGCGTGGCCCCTGCACCGTGGAAAAACGCACGAACACCGGGGTTTTCTTTCCCGGATCCTGCAGGAAACCGGCCTTGGTCAGCGCCGAATGGTTCTCGTAGCTCTGAAAGAAACCATGGGCGCCGGTGCCGCGGGCGTGGACGATGCGCTCGGGAATCCGCTCATGGTCAAAGTGCGTGATCTTTTCACGCATGATGAAGTCTTCCAGCAGCGACGGCCCGCGAGCGCCGGCCTTCAGCGTGTTCTGGTTGTCTGCGACCTTTACGCCCTGATTGGTGCGCAGAGCCTGGCCGGTGGCGTCGGAGCGAAATTTTTCAAGACTGTCGAGTTTGGCGTTGGTGTTGGCGCGATCCAGAGTATCGGTTCCGGCCAGCTCACTTTTGGAAGGGACAGGTTTTTTGCTGCTCATCAGACGTAAACTCCTCGTTTGACCCCGGTGCTGCCGAGGCTCTTGAGTGGTTTCCGGACACGGCGCCCGGAGTTTCAAGTCGCTTAACTAGTGACTGATGAGGATTTTGGGCGTTCCTTTTTTATGACCTTTGATCGCGTTATTGCCAAATGACAGGTTGAATGCGGAATAAATGCTAATAACCTCTATACGGACAGGCTAAAATGCGCGCCCGGCTAACCGCTGATCCTTTTCCAACGCGCCCCACAAGGTTCGCTACGTGATCGAGTTTCAAAACGTCCATAAGACTTACCGCGTCGCCGGTAAGGACATCACCGCGCTGCACCCGACCAGCTTCTCCATCGAGAACGGTCAGGTGTTCGGCCTGATTGGCCATTCCGGTGCGGGAAAAAGTACCCTGCTGCGTCTGATCAATCGCCTGGAGCAATCCAGTGGCGGCAAGATCATCGTCGACGGCGAAGAAGTCACCGCGCTGGACGCCAAAGGCCTGCGCCGTTTCCGTCAGCAGGTCGGGATGATCTTCCAGCACTTCAACCTGCTGGCGTCCAAGACCGTGGCCGACAACGTCGCGCTGCCGCTGACCCTGGCCGGTGAACTGTCCCGTGCCGAGATCGATCAGCGTGTGGCCGAGTTGCTGGCGCGGGTCGGTCTGTCCGATCACGCCAAAAAATACCCGGCGCAGCTTTCCGGTGGCCAGAAGCAGCGCGTCGGCATCGCACGCGCGCTCGCGACCAAACCGAAGATCCTGCTGTGCGACGAAGCCACCAGCGCTCTTGACCCGCAGACCACGGCGTCGGTCCTGCAACTGCTGGCCGAGATCAACCGCGAGCTGAAGCTGACCATCGTCCTGATCACCCACGAGATGGATGTGATCCGCCGCGTGTGCGATCAGGTCGGCGTGATGGATGCCGGTGTGATTGTCGAGCAAGGTTCGGTGGCCGATGTGTTCCTGCATCCGAAGCACCCGACCACCAAGCGTTTCGTGCAGGAAGACGAACAGATCGACGAAAGCGAGCAACGCGATGACTTCGCTCATGTGCCGGGCCGCATCGTGCGTCTGACCTTCCAGGGCGAAGCGACCTACGCGCCGTTGCTCGGTACCGTCGCCCGGGAAACCGGTGTGGACTACAGCATCCTGGCCGGTCGCATCGACCGCATCAAAGACATTCCCTACGGGCAATTGACCCTCGCCGTCACCGGTGGCGACATGGAAGCGGCGTTCGCCCGCTTCACCGCCGCTGACGTTCACATGGAGGTGTTGCGCTAATGGAAGACCTGATGAGTTTCTTCACCAATATCGACTGGTACGAAATCTGGCTCGCCACCGGCGACACCATGATGATGCTCGGCGGTTCGCTGCTGTTCACCGTGCTGCTCGGCTTGCCGCTGGGCGTGTTGCTGTTTCTGTGCAGCCCACGTCAGTTGCTCGAAGCCAAAGGCGTGTACGCCTTGCTGTCGCTGGTGGTGAACATCCTGCGTTCGCTGCCGTTCATTATTCTGCTGATCGTGATGATCCCGTTCACCGTGCTGATCACCGGCACCTCGCTGGGCGTGGCCGGTGCGATTCCGCCGCTGGTGGTGGGTGCGACGCCGTTCTTCGCGCGGCTGGTGGAAACCGCGTTGCGTGAAGTCGATCGCGGCATCATCGAAGCGACCCAGTCGATGGGCGCGACCACTCGCCAGATCATCATGAACGCCTTGCTGCCGGAGGCCCGTCCGGGCATCTTCGCAGCGATTACGGTGACGGCGATTACACTGGTTTCCTACACGGCGATGGCCGGTGTGGTCGGTGCCGGTGGCCTGGGTGACCTGGCGATCCGTTTCGGCTACCAGCGGTTCCAGACCGACGTGATGATTGTCACCGTGGTATTGCTGCTGATTCTGGTGCAAGTGCTGCAAATGGTAGGCGACCGACTGGTCGTGCACTTCTCGCGCAAATAACCGGTTTTGTAATGACATGAGCCGGCCATTCGCTGGCAGGCGCCAGACGGGCGCCGTAAAAAGGAGTTAGCTGAATGAAAAAACTGATCGTTGCCCTGGCTGCCGTCGCAGCGTTCTCGGCCCATGCCGAGGAAACCTTGACCGTTGCCGCCACCCCGGTGCCGCACGCGGAAATCCTCGAATTCGTGAAGCCGGTACTGGCCAAAGAAGGCGTGGATCTGAAGGTCAAGGTCTTCACCGACTACGTTCAGCCGAACGTCCAGGTGGCCGAAAAGCGTCTGGACGCCAACTTCTTCCAGCACCAGCCGTACCTCGATGAGTTCAACAAGGCCAAGGGCACCAGCCTGGTGTCCGTGACCGGCGTGCACCTGGAACCACTGGGCGCCTACTCCAGCAAGATCAAGAAAATCGAAGAGCTGCCAAGCGGCGCCAACGTGGTCATCCCGAACGACGCCACCAACGGCGGCCGTGCGCTGTTGCTGCTGGCCAAGGCCGGTGTGATCACCCTGAAGGATCCGACCAACATCCTGTCGACCGTCAAGGACATCGCCCAGAACCCGAAAGACCTGAAGATCCGTGAACTGGAAGCCGCGACCATCCCGCGCGTGCTGACCCAGGTCGACCTGGCGCTGATCAACACCAACTATGCGCTGGAAGCCAAGCTTGATCCGTCCAAGGATGCGCTGGTCATCGAAGGCAGCGACTCGCCTTACGTGAACATCCTGGTGTCCCGTGCGGACAACAAGGACAGCGACGCCATGAAGAAACTGGCCGCTGCGCTGCACAGCCCGGAAGTGAAGAAATTCATTACCGAGAAGTACAAAGGCGCGGTGCTGCCGGCCTTCTGATCTGATCGTGCCCATGCTTTGCGTGGGCATGCATCCCGGGCGCTTCGCGTCCGCTGGGACGCAGAGCGTCCCTTGCTGCATTCCCACGCAGAGCGTGGGAACGATCAAAAACGAAAAAGGGGACGCCAGTGGCGTCCCCTTTTCTGTGCGTTCATTTTTACTTGCGGTTGAGCATCACCGGCAACTGCGCCACCAGCTTGGCATTGTTCAACGGCGCACGAATGAACCCGCGCTGCGTACCGTCCGGCCCGATCACCGCCAGATTCCCGCTGTGATCCACCGTGTAATTCGGTTTGCTGGTATCGGCCGGAATGAATGGAATGCTCACCGCATTCGCCACCTTCTGCAGCTCGTCGATCGACTTCGGCGTCAGGCCGACGAACTGGGGATCGAAGTAGCCCAGGTATTGCTTCAACTGTGCAGGGTTGTCGCGGTTCGGGTCGACGCTGACCAGCACGATCTGCAATTTATCCACCGCATCCTTCGGCAGTTCGCTCTTGATCTGGCGCAGTTGGGCGAGGGTGGTCGGGCAGATGTCCGGGCAGAAGGTGTAGCCGAAGAACAACAGGCTCCACTTGCCTTTGAGCTCGTTGACCGTGACCGGTTGGCCGTCCTGATTGGTCATCGTCACGTCCGGCAGGTTGCGGCTCTGCGGCAGCAGGATGATGCCGGCGTCGATCAGTGCGGTCGGGTCGCCCTGGCCCTTGCCGCTCAGCACTTTGTTGACGGTCAGGCCGAGGATCAGCGCGATCACGGCGACGAGGATGAAGACGGTTTTCTGGGTTCGAGTCATAGGTTCAACAGTAGGTAGTGGTCTACGAGCAGGGCGATGAACAGCAGAAACAGGTACCAGATAGAGTACTTGAAGGTGTTGATCGCCGCGTGCGGCCGAGTGCCACGGTACAGCACCACGGCCCATTGCAGAAACCTCGCGCCCAGACCGAGCGCACAGATCAGGTACAGCAGGCCGCTCATGTGGATCACATATGGCAGCAGGCTCACCGCCAGCAGGGCGAAGGTGTACAGCAGAATGTGCACCTTGGTGTAGTGCTCGCCGTGGGTGACCGGCAACATTGGAATGTCGGCCTTGGCGTATTCCTCCTTGCGGTGGATGGCCAGCGCCCAGAAGTGCGGCGGGGTCCAGGCGAAGATGATCAGCACCAGCAGCAACGGTTCGGCACCGATGTGGCCGGTGGCAGCGGTCCAGCCGAGCAGCGGCGGGGCGGCACCGGCGAGGCCGCCGATGACGATGTTCTGCGGCGTCGCGCGTTTGAGGAAACCGGTGTAGATCACCGCGTAGCCGAGCAGCGAGGCCAGGGTCAGCCAGGCGGTCAAAGGATTGGTGAAGGTCAGTAGCAAGGCCTGACCGAGCAACGCCAGCACCAGCGCAAAGGTCAGTGCCGCGGTGGGCGAAACCCTGCCTTCTGCCAACGGGCGTTTATGGGTGCGCGCCATGACGGCATCGATGCGCCGATCCACCACATGATTGACCGCCGCCGCGCCCCCGGCACACAACGCGATCCCCAGGTTGCCGAACACCAGCACCGTCCACGGCACCCCGGCGCGGGTCGCGAGGAACATGCCCACCAGTGAGGTGATCAGCATCAGCACCACGACTTTCGGTTTGGTCAGCTCCAGGTAATCGCGCCACAGCGCCTGCGCCGGACGTTCGCCGATCAGAATCGCCATGGCGTCTCTCCTTTAATAGTGATGGGCGCCGCCGAGTGTTTGCGCGGGCTCAGGCGCCAGCGCGCGATCATCGGCTGCTTGACCCGAACCAGGCTGGTCCGCGCGTGATAGTTGACCAGCACCATCGTCAGCAGCAACGCTGCACCGCCGGCGTTATGCGCCACGGCCACCGGCAGCGGCAGATGGAACAGCACGTTGCTGATGCCGAGGGTGATCTGCGCGGCGAGGGCGATCAGCACCAGCCCGGCCAGTCGCGTCATGCCGACTACTTTCAGCTGCCAGGCCAGACCGAGCAGCACGACTGTCACCAGCAACGCGCCGATGCGGTGGGTCAGGTGAATCGCCGTGCGTGCATCGCTGTCGAGTTGCCCGCCGAGGTAATTGGGGCCGATGTGTTGGGTCAGGTGAAAGCCGTTGGCGAAATCCGCCGGCGGCAGCCATTGGCCGTGACAGGTCGGGAAGTCGATGCAGGCCACTGCCGCGTAGTTGGAACTGACCCAGCCACCGAGGGCGATCTGGCCGATCACCAATAACAGTCCGGCGGTAGCCCAGTATTGCAAACGCTTGGGCACGGTCAGCGCCGGCAGCACACCGGACAGTCGCAAGGTCAGCAGAAACAGCAGGCTCAAGGTCGCGAACCCGCCCAGCAAATGCCCGGTCACCACTTGCGGCCAGAGCTTGAGCGTCACCGTCCACATGCCGAACGCCGCCTGGGCGAACACCACCGCCAGCAGAAACAGCGGCAGTTTCAGCGGTTGTCCCGGATGACGACGATTGACCCACGCCCGCCCGGCCAGAATCGAGATCAACATGCCGAGGGTGCCGGCGAAGTAGCGGTGGATCATCTCGTTCCAGCCCTTGTGCGCCTCCACCGGTGAGTCGGGGTAGTGCAGTTCGGCATGGGCCAGTTGGGCTTCGCTCTTCGGCACGCTGATGAAGCCGTAGCAGCCCGGCCAGTCAGGGCAGCCGAGGCCGGCATGAGTCAGGCGGGTGTAGGCGCCGAGCAGCACCACGATCAGTGCCAGCAGCGTGGCAAACAGCGCGAGGCGAAATCCAGGTTTGGCCATGACGATGCCCTTATCCGATGTTCGACAGTTTCAGCAGGTGGCGCAGGTCGTTGAGCAGATCCTTGCCTTTGACGCTCGGGTCATAGCGCAGCACGAGGTTGCCGTGGGGATCGATGATCCACAGTTGCGGCGTGGCCTTGTCGCCCGTGGCCTTGCTGAAAGTCGCTGCGTCCAGCGGGTAACGTTGCAGCTGCGGGTATTCGCGGGTCAGCTTGGCTTCATAGTCGGCGCCCAGCGGTTGCGCAGCAGCGAGTGCATGGCTGGCGCGCCCGGCTTCGCGGCCCAGGCCGATCTGGATCTGGCGCGCCAGGTACACCAGTTGCTGACAGTCCACCGCGCAATCCTTCGGCGCGGTGACCAGCATCTGCCAGCGCGTTTCGTCGGACTGGATGCCGAGGTCGGCGCGGGTCTGGCCGTTGCCGATCAGTTCGCCGTGATAGCTGCGACCTTCCGGCACCCAGAACTGCAGCTTGTACATGCCGGTGGCGAGGATCATCGGACCGACCACACCGAGCACGATCAGCAGCAGCTGGATGCGTCCGCGACGGCGACTGGCCGGGGCTTTCGTTTCAGACATGCTGGGTGGATTCATGGCCGCTCCCATGGTGTTTCTCCTTTGCGTTGTGCCAGCCGAGATAGAGGTAGAGACCGAGCAGGGCGGTGGCCATGGCGAACCACTGCACGGCGTAACCAAGGTGTTTTTCCGGGCCCATTGCGACCACCGGCCAGTCAGCCTGATAGCTGGCCGGGCCGGGTTCGGCACGTAATTCGTAGGCGAAGCCGTCGCGTTCGAGGGTTTTCCACAGCTTGGCGGGCTCGATGGCGGTGACGGTTTGCGGCCAGGTGCTGCTGACCGGATCGGCATGCAGCTGGAAGGTGGCGCCGGGGGCGACGTACACCCAGGCATCGACATTCACGGCGTCAGCCGGCGTGTTGAATTGCGGGGCCGTGCGCCGGTCCGGCCACGGCAGCCAGCCGCGATTGACCAGCAGCCACTGGCCGCTGCGTTGATCCTGGAACGGTTGCAGCAGTTCGACGCCGACCTTGCCGTTGCGCTGACGGTTATCCAGCAACAGGCTGTGGGCGGCATCGAACTGGCCGTGCAGATGCACCCGGCGAAAGGCCGGATCGGCGCTGTGCAGCAACTCGGTGCTGGCCATCGGTTCGGCGGCGCGGCGTTCGGCGTAGCTGGCGAGCAGGGCGGTTTTTTCCGCGCCCCGGCCCAGTTGCCAGAAGCCCAGCGAAACCAGCAACGGCAGCAGCAGGCCGACCACCAGTGTCGGCACCACGCCCGGCCGGAAGCGCTTCATGGTTGCGCCGGAAAATCAGTGAGTGCGATCGCTATACTCAAGTGCATCGCTTGTTCCCCCGGAGTTCTTCCCATGCTCAAAGCAGCCATCGTCCTGATGCTGATTGCCACGGTGGTCAGCCTGTTCAGCGGCCTGTTTTTCCTGGTCAAGGACGACAGCAGCTCGAATCGCCTGGTGATCGCCTTGAGTGTTCGGGTGACGTTGGCCGCCGTCACCGTCGGCTTGATTGCCTGGGGTTTCTACAGCGGCCAACTGGTGTCGCACGCGCCTTGGTAAGTGATCCTCAGAGCACGTAAACGAAGATGAACAAGCCGATCCACACCACATCGACGAAGTGCCAATACCAGCTCGCTGCTTCAAAGCCGAACTGATGTTCGTTGTCGAAGTGGCCCTTCATGATGCGCATCAGCATCACGAACAGAATGATCGTGCCGATGGTCACGTGGGCGCCGTGGAAACCGGTGAGCATGAAGAACGTCGCGCCGTAGATGCCCGAGCCGAGCGTCAGCCCCAGTTCGTGGTAGGCGTGGATATATTCCTCGGCCTGGAAGCCAAGGAACGCGCAACCCAGCAGCACGGTGATCGCCAGCCACAGTTTCAGCGCGCCGCGATGACCTTTCTTCAGCGCGTGGTGGGCGATGGTGATGGTCACGCTGGAGCTCACCAGCAGAATGGTGTTGATCAGCGGCAGGCCCCAGGGGCTGATGACTTCCTTGGGCGGCGGGAACAGTTTCGGATCCGGCGTGTGCAGCAGCGGCCAGGTGAACTGGAAGTTCGGCCAGAGCATGTGGGCGATGCCTTTGGTGCCTTCGCCGCCCAGTGCCGGGCCGGAGACGTGCCGCACATAGAACAGCGCGCCGAAGAAGGCGATGAAGAACATCACCTCGGAGAAGATGAACCAGCTCATGCCCCAGCGGAACGAGCGGTCCAGCTGCCGGCTGTACAACCCCGCTCGGCTTTCCTTGATCACCGCGCCGAACCAGCCGAACAGCATGTACGCCAGCAATAGCCCACCGACGAAAAAGATCAGCGGGCCGTGGGATTCAGGACGCGCCGCCTTCAGATCGTTGAACCAGGTCGCCAGACCGTACACGGTGACGAACATCCCCACCGTGGCCACGATCGGCCACTTGCTCTGGGCCGGGACGTAATAGTGCTCATGAGTTGCCATTTATTGTTCTCCTTATCGGGCACGCTTAACCGCCAGTGTTTGCAGCCACCGGAGGATGTCGGGCGGTGATATCGAACAGCGTGTAGGACAGCGTCAGGTGCTTCACGTCCTTGGGCATGTCGCGGTCAACGATGAAACGCACCGGC
This sequence comes from Pseudomonas sp. B15(2017), assembly GCF_002113215.1. Taxonomy (NCBI): domain Bacteria; kingdom Pseudomonadati; phylum Pseudomonadota; class Gammaproteobacteria; order Pseudomonadales; family Pseudomonadaceae; genus Pseudomonas; species Pseudomonas sp. B15(2017). Next base: position 41,008 of record NZ_NEJZ01000003.1, on the reverse strand, counting down.
ATCTCGATCTGCTGACCGGGCTGCAGCACCTGCTGGGTAAAGCAAAAGCATTCGGTCTTGTGGAAATACGCCGCCGCATTGCTCGGCGCGATGCTCGGCACCGCTTGCGCGCTCATCGGTTTGTCGGTCGGGTTGCGGGCGATGAAGATCATCTCGTTCACCGCACCGGGGTTGGCTGTGAGTTCGTCATGCTTGGGATAAAACTCCCATGGCATGTCGATATTGTTGGTCGACAAAAACTGCACCCGCACCTGCCGTGACTTATCCACAACCTGTTCGCCTTCGTACTGCCCGGCGGTCTTGCCGTTGATGCCGAAGGCCTTGCACATCACGTCGTAGATCGGCACCAGGGCAAAACCGAAGACGAACATCGCCACCACCACGCCGAGCAGTCGGGTGACCAGCTTTTTCATCGAGATCGAGTCAGCCATGATCCTTGCCCTCGGCCGAGAACCCTGTGGGAGCCGGCTTGCCAGCGATGCAGCCGACGCGGTGTTTCAGGCAGGCCGTCATCGCGGGCAAGCCCGCTCCCACAGGAGTTTCCACAAGGCAGAAAGTATTCATTTCACTTCCGGCGGCGTGGTGAAGGTGTGATACGGCGCCGGTGACGGCACGCTCCATTCCAGACCTTCGGCGCCATCCCACGGTTTGGCCGGAGCCGGTTCGCCGCCACGGATGGTCTTGATCACGATGAACAGGAAGAAGATCTGCGTGGCGCCGAACATGAACGCGCCGATCGACGACACCATGTTGAAGTCGGCGAACTGCAGGTTGTAGTCCGGAATCCGCCGGGGCATGCCCGCCAGGCCCACGAAGTGCATCGGGAAGAACGTCAGGTTCATGCCGACGAAGGACAGCCAGAAATGCAGCTTGCCCAGGGTTTCGTCGTACATGTGGCCGGTCCATTTCGGCAGCCAGTAATAGGCCGACGCGAAGATCCCGAAGATCGCCCCCGGCACCAGCACGTAGTGGAAGTGCGCGACCACGAAGTAGGTGTCCTGGTACTGGAAGTCGGCCGGGGCGATGGCCAGCATCAGCCCGGAGAAGCCGCCGATGGAGAACAGGATCACGAACGCCACGGCGAACAGCATCGGTGTCTCGAAGGTCATCGAACCCTGCCACATGGTGCTGGCCCAGTTGAACACCTTCACCCCGGTCGGCACCGCGATCAGCATCGTCGCGTACATGAAGAACAACTCGCCCACCAGCGGAATGCCCACCACGAACATGTGGTGCGCCCAGACGATGAACGACAGAAACGCGATGCTCGCCGTGGCGTAGACCATCGAGGTGTAGCCGAACAGCGGCTTGCGCGAGAAAGTCGGGATGATCTGGCTGACGGCGCCGAAGGCCGGCAGGATCATGATGTACACCTCGGGGTGGCCAAAGAACCAGAACACATGCTGGAACAGCACCGGATCACCGCCACCGGCGGCACTGAAGAAGCTGGTGCCGAAGTGGATGTCCATCAGCATCATCGTCACGCACCCGGCCAGCACCGGCATCACCGCGATCAGCAGGAACGCGGTGATCAGCCAGGTCCAGACGAACAGCGGCATTTTCATCAGGGTCATGCCGGGGGCGCGCAGGTTGAGGATGGTGGCGATCACGTTGATCGCGCCCATGATCGAACTGATCCCCATCAGGTGGATGGCGAAGATGAAGAACGTCACGCTTTCCGGCGCGTAGGTGGTGGAAAGGGGGGCATAGAACGTCCAGCCGAAGTTCGGCCCGCCACCGGGGGTGAACAGGGTCGAGACCAGCAGCAGGAACGCCGCCGGCAGCAGCCAGAAGCTGAAGTTGTTCATCCGCGGCAGGGCCATGTCCGGCGCGCCGATCATCAATGGGATCATCCAGTTGGCGAGACCGACGAACGCCGGCATCACCGCACCGAACACCATGACCAGGCCATGCATGGTGGTCATCTGGTTGAAGAACGCCGGCTCGACGATCTGCAGGCCGGGTTGGAACAGCTCGGCGCGGATCACCATGGCGAACGAGCCGCCGAGCAGGAACATGCAGAACGCAAACCACAGGTACAGCGTGCCGATGTCCTTGTGGTTGGTGGTCAGCACCCAGCGCATCAGGCCTTTGGCGGGGCCGTGTGCGTGGTCGTGGTCGGCATGACCGTGGTCATCGATGACAGCGCTCATGGCCGGTCTCCTTCATGTGAGTGGACTGGGCAGGCCGGGGCGCAGGGCTCCGACCGGTTCACGAAGTTCGCAATAGACCGGCTCATTTGCTTTCCGCCTGTTTCAGCTCCAGCACTTCTTTTGGCGTGACCATGTCGCCCTTGTTGTTGCCCCAGGCGTTACGTTCGTAGGTCACGACCGCTGCGATATCGACTTCCGAGAGTTGCTTGCCGAACGCCGCCATGGCGGTGCCGGGCTTGCCGTGGAAGACAATGCTCAGGTGCGCCTCTTTCGGACCGGTGGCGATTTTCGAGCCCTTGAGCGCAGGGAACATCGGCGGCAGGCCCTGGCCCTCAGCCTGGTGACAGGCGACGCAGGTGGTGTGGTAGATCTTGTCGCCACGTTCCTTGAGCTCGTCGAGGGTCCATTCCTTGCTGGTCAGCTCCTTGAGCTGCATCGCTTCGGCCTTGCGTTCGGCGAGCCATTTGTCGTAATCGGCCTTGTCTTTGACGTCGACCACGATCGGCATGAAGCCGTGATCCTTGCCGCACAGCTCGGCACACTGGCCTCGGTAAATGCCGGGCTTGTCGATGCGGGTCCAGGCTTCGTTGACGAATCCGGGAATCGCATCGCGCTTGACCGCGAAGGCCGGCACCCACCAGGAGTGGATCACGTCAGCGGAGGTCACGAGGAAGCGCACCTTGGCGCCAGTCGGCAGCACCAGCGGCTTGTCGACCTCGAGCAGGTAATGCTCGCCCTTGGCTTCCTTGTTGTGGATCTGTTCGGCGGGCGTGGCCAGGTTGCTGAAGAACTCGACGTCCTGGCCCAGGTATTTGTAGTGCCACTTCCACTGATAGCCGGTGATCTGGATATCGATATCCGGCTCACTGGTGTCGTACATCTTGATCAGGGTCGCGGTCGCCGGAACGGCCATCGCCACCAGGATCAGCAGCGGGACGACGGTCCAGAGAATTTCGACGGTGGTGCTTTCGTGGAATTTTGCGGCGACCTGCCCGGTAGAACGGCGGTGCACCATCATCGACCAGAACATGGCGCCGAAGACGATGATCCCGATTACCACACAGATCCAGAAAATGGTCATGTGCAGGTCGAATACTGCGTGACTGATTTCAGTCGCTCCAGGCGCCATATTCACAGTCCAGGCAGCTTGCGCCGGGCTGAAAATCGACCACAACAGGAGGCCCATCCAGACGTGTGGATGTCGCATCATTGCGGGTTCCCCTTATCGTTCTTGTTATCCCGCCGGCTTTCACCAGAGGCAAGGGAGCGGCTGCATCAGACTACGAACTTGAATCGCCGGGCCTTGCTGCGTGGGCAGTCGGGCGTCATCAGCTAACTCCATTCATTGGCGAGTATAGACAGCCGCTGAAAAATGCAATGTGCGGACGTAAATCGAATGAAACAGCTGGCACTTGCGTTCAAGGGCACGGATGGAGAAGGATGCAGACGAGTGGTGGCAAACCGATATAACGCCGGTGCATCAAGGATGAAATAATTATGACAAATGCGTCTTAGCATTTTTCGTAAGCCAGCTAAGTTATGTCTTCCCTATTTCATTGCCTTGTTTCCTGGAGTTTTCATGAACACCGCCGCATTGCGCGAGCAAATACATATAGCCCGACAACACGAGATTGAAACCGGAAAGCTGACCCGTCAGCTGGAAGCCCAACTGCAACACCTGCACCCGGCCATCCAGTTGCCGGAAACCGACGCCAACGGCGTGCTGACGCGTTTTGTCGCCGCCTACATCGACGAAGTGCCAGACCTGCTGGATGCAGCCAATGAAGTCGCCAGGGAAGCGGGAATCGAGTCGCAGATCAAACCGGTGCTGAAAATCGCCGAACAGTACTTCATCCAGCCGCCCGTGGGCCTGGACAGTCTGCTGGACGAGGCCTATCTGGCACACCGTTTTGTCGAAGAGGTCAACGACCTGTACATCAAGCATTTCGGCCAGCCACTGATCCCATTGGACATGACGGTCGCCAATCTGATTGCTCACCAGTTGATCGGTGAGGAGTTTGCCAACCAACTCGACGAAGTGGTGCATCACGCAGTGGACAGCATGCTCGACGACGACAGCTTTGCGCTGGAGTCGGTGGAAGCCTACCGCGAGAAACTCAGCAGCCCGGACACCGGCGCGGCGTGGAAACGCTGGCCGTGCATGAGCCGCCGTCTGGGCGTGGGCCTGGAGCTGGATCAGCCTGCGGCTTGATCTCTGCGCAAACGATTGGGGGAACAGATTGCTCTGTTCCCCCGAATGTTTTCAGCCCGCCGCACCGATCCCGGTGGTGGTGCGGATCCGTCCCTCAAGCCTGCGTTTCAACCCGCGCGACTCGATCAACAGTTTCGCCCCCTTGGCCGCATTCGCCCGGCCCCACTCTTCGAGCAGTTCCAGACACGAATGGTCGATGTAGCTCAGATTGTTGAGCGGCACATGCACCGTCGTGCCCGGCGGAATGCTGCCCAGCACCTGAGTCAGTGCCGGCACTTTGAGGAACGTTGCCGCGCCCACCAGACGCAACTCCATTTCCCCTTCCTGCGGCAGATCGATCAGGCTGATTTTCAGGCGCGAGGCCTTGAACGCCAGTTTCACCAGGGTCAGGCCGAAACCGATCAGCACGCCGGTCAACAGGTCAGTGAAGATGATCGCCAGCGCCGTGGCGGCGTAGGTAAACATCGGCATCCGGCCATAGCGGCCCAGACCACGGAACGCCTTGAGATCCACCAGTTTGAAGCCGGTGTAGACCAGGACGCCCGCCAGACTCGCCACCGGAATGCTCTGCAACAGGCTCGACAGCAATAGCACAAAGGCCAGCAGCCACAGGCCATGAAAAATCGTCGAGTAACGCGTGGTGGCACCGGCCTGGACGTTGGCCGAACTGCGTACGATCACCCCGGTCATCGGCAGTGCGCCGACCAGACCACAGAGCATATTGCCGACGCCTTGTGCCGACAGTTCACGGTCGAAATCCGAACGCGGGCCGCTGTGCATGCGATCCACTGCGGCGGCGGACAGCAGGGTTTCGGCGCTGGCAATGAAGGCCACGGCGAACGCGGCGATCAGCAGCGTCGGGTCAGCCAGGCTGAGCAGATCCGCCGGTTTCAGCCAGTCGATGGCTTCGGCCAGATTCGCCGGCACTTCAACACGTTTGACCTGCAACGCCAGCAGCAGACTGGCACCTGTCGCCAGGCCGACACCAAGCAACGCCCCTGGAATGAAGCGCAGCGAATGCGGGCGGAATTTCTCCCACAGCCACATCACGGCGATGGTCGACAGCCCGAGCAACCCGGCCTGCCAGCCAACGGACGGCAAGGCCTGCGCCACCGCGCCGGGGAAAGCCGTGAGGTTGTCGAGGCCGGAGGGTTTGGGCGAAGCGTCGAGCATCACATGCACCTGCGAGAGCACGATCAGCACGCCAATCCCGGCAAGCATGCCGTATACCACCGCTGGCGCCGTGACCCGGAACCAGCAACCGAGTTTCAGGCGTCCCGCTACCAGTTGCAGGAAACCGGCGAGCAGCAGGATTGGCCCGAGCATTTCGATGCCGTGCTGGCGCACCAGCTCGAACACCAGCACCGCCAGACCCGCCGCCGGCCCGCTGACCTGCAACGGCGAACCCGCCAGCCAGCCCACCACCAGACCGCCGATGATCCCGGTGATCAGGCCTTTGGCCGGCGGCAGCCCTGACGCAATGGCAATGCCCATGCACAGTGGCAGGGCGACCAGAAACACAACCACTGAAGCGAGCAGCTCCCGTGGCAACACAGCTTTCAATTGAGCCGCACGCATGGCGATACTCCCGAAGTTTTCTTCAGGCGTGGCGATGCCGGGCCGCTGAAACAGCGGCCGGCGTCAAACCACACAGATTTTTAGGAGGATTCAGAAGCGCGCTTTGGGCGTCGCCACCGGGATCGGATGGCTGCCGTCGAGCGGCAGGAAGCAACCCTGATCCGCGTCGTAAGCCTTGATTTCGCTGGTTTCGATGTTGTAGACCCAGCCATGGATGAACAGATGACCGTTCGCCATTCGCGAGGCTACCGAAGGATGGGTACGCAAGTGCTGCAGTTGGGCGATGACGTTCTCCTCGGTGAGGATCGGCATGCTTTCTTTTTCGTCGGTGCAGTTGCAGTTGTCATGCACCATGGTTTTCGCCACTTCGGCGTGGCGCAGCCAGGCTTTGACCGTCGGCATTTTTTCCAGGCTGCCCGGATTGAGCACTGCGCGCATGGCGCCGCAATCGGAGTGGCCGCAAATGATGATGTGCTGCACGCCAAGGGCCAGTACCGCGTATTCGATGGCGGTGGAAACGCCGCCGTTCATCTGGCCGTAGGGTGGCACGACGTTGCCGACGTTACGGGTCACGAACAGATCGCCGGGCGAACTCTGGGTGATCAGTTCGGGCACGATGCGCGAGTCCGCGCAGGTGATGAACATCGCCCTTGGCGACTGGGCCGTGGCGAGTTTCTTGAAGAGTTCTTCCTGCTGCGGGAAGACCTCATGATGAAAATGCAAAAAACCGTCAACGATATGCTTCAACGCTGCATCGGCGGATTCCGCCACGGAGGCGGCTGGCGCCGACGCAGCCAACGGCTGATTATCCTTGTCACTCATGATTCATCCTCATTGGCGGATTCGGGGAGTCGTTCCCGTGTATTCCGGTGTGAAGCCAGTGGCTGTTCAGAACATCCGGGCCATCCCGACCCATCAGTCACTCGATGAACAAGGTAACCGCCGAAACTTAACTCAAACTGAATGAAGCGCTCTAGAACGTGTGTTCCAGGTCACAAAAAACGTGACTGACGTAAACCGGGCCTGGCATTCCTTCCTCTCAATCAGAGGGCCAATAATTTCTAAATCAGCGCCATCTGGCGCCCCGGCGGACAGAAGGCCGTGCAATCGAGGTTGAAGCCTTCGCGATGATTGAGCCCAAGGCGTTTCAATGCTTTGGCGAAACGCTGGGCGAGCAGGTCGGCAAACGGCCCTTCACCGCGCATCCTGGCGCCGAAACGGCTGTCGTACAGCTCGCCGCCACGGCTCTGGCGAATCAGGCTCAGTACATGGGCCGCGCGCTGCGGGTAGTGAGCCTCAAGCCACTCCTCGAACAGCGGCGCCACTTCCAGCGGCAGCCGCAGCATCATGTAGGCTGCGCTTTGGGCGCCGGCGGCATGGGCTTCGGTCAGCAGGCTTTCGATTTCGCTGTCGTTGATCATCGGAATCATCGGTGAACACAGCACACCCACCGCAATCCCTGCCTCGCGCATGACCCGGATCGCCCGCAGCCGGGCCTTGGGCGCGGCGGCGCGGGGTTCGAGGATGCGTTTGAGTTCATCGTCCAGGGTCGTGAGGCTGATCATCACTGCCACCAACCGCTGTTGCGCCAGTTCGGTGAGCAGGTCGAGATCGCGCAGGATCAGCGAACCCTTGGTGACGATGGTCACCGGATGCCGGTAGCGCAGCAGTACTTCGAGGGTCTGGCGGGTGATCCGGTGTTCACGTTCGATCGGCTGATAGGGATCGGTGTTGGAACCAAGGTTGATCGGCGCACATTGGTAGCCTTTTTTCCCCAGCTGTTCTTCCAGCACCTGGGCGGCGTTGGTCTTGGCGATCAGCTTCGTTTCGAAATCCAGCCCCGGCGACATGTCCCAATAGGCGTGGCTGGGCCGTGCGTAGCAATAAATGCAGCCATGCTCGCAACCGCGATAGGGATTGATCGAACGGTCGAAGGGCAGGTCCGGCGAGGTGTTGCGGGTGATGATGGTCTTCGCGGTTTCAAAACTGACTTCGGTGCCCTGGGTCACGGGTACTTCCTGATACCAGCCGTCATCCTCGGCCACCGAACGACTCGGCGCAAAGCGGTTGTGCGGGTTGGTGGCGGTGCCGCGACCGCGCGGGGGCAAGGGGGTGGTCATGACGGGTTTCCTTGATCTGTATATGCATACAGTATCCGTCGAAGGCCGGATGATCCACTACCGTTCGGCGTCGATTGATAATTGACAGGGTTAGTTACTTACCTATTTAAATAACGAACTTTATTCGAGTGCAAATTAAAGAAACACAAGTTGGCTGGTGGTTTGTTGTTGATATCCCTAGCATCCACTTCGCTTTACAACACTTGATCAAATGAAAGACAAAGGGATTTGATAATGTCGTTTTTTAATTCTCGTGGAATTTTTCTGCAAATGATGCAACCCGGTCCTTCGGAGCCCAATACACTGGTTTCCATGCAACTGGCGCGCAAGGAACTGGGCTGGGATGCCGAGGCTCGCCAGCAGACTGAAATGCTGGTGGACCCGATTTTTGTTACCGCTACGTCCAGCGACGGCGGGCGTACCTTCAGTCTTGACCGTTTGAATCACGATGTGGATCGGGATGGAGAAGTGGGTGAGCAGGATCGAGCCAAACTGATTGCCCTGGCTAAAGCCTACGTCAGCATTACCAATCCGTAACAGCGGTTGAATATATAACCCCTGCATGTTTATTCATGCAGGGGTTGTTTTTTTAGTTATGACTGGTGACTTGTCCAAGATCGCCGGTTGATGTGGTGGTCATGTCGTCCGTGCGTAACTTTGCAACATCTTTGGCTGTAATGGCCGATGCCTTGTTACCCCAACTTCCACGAATAAAGCTCACCACATCCGCCACTTCCTGATCCGACAGGCGCCAGGCGAAGCCAGGCATGGTGAAGGTGGACGGCGCCGTGTGCGTTGCCGGCAGGGTACCGCCCTTGAGCACGATGTGGATCAGCGACGTCGGGTCATCCGATTGCAGCACCGGGTTGCCCGCCAGCGCCGGGAACACCCGGGTGTAGCCGTGGCCGTCAGTACGGTGGCATGCCGCGCAGTTATCGATGTACACCGACGCGCCACGTTGGCTGTCATCCCCGTTCCACAAGGCCTTGGCAGCTTTCTCGTCGTACTGGTGCGGCTGGTCGGCAGGGTCATTGGCCGGCAGCGATTTCAGGTAACGGGCAATCGCGGTCAGGTCGGCGTCGCTCATGTACTGCATGCTGTGGGTGACCACGTCGCTCATGCCGCCGAACACCGCGCTGCGGTCGCTGCGACCGGTCTTGAGGAACTGCACCAGTTGCTCTTCGCTCCAGCTGCCGAGACCGTCCTTGTGGTCGCCGCGCAGGCTCTTGGCGATCCAGCCTTCCAGCGGCGCACTGCCTGACAGAAAACTGTTGCCTTCGGCCGCGCTCAGGGATTTTTCCTGCATGGTCAGGGCTCGTGGCGTATGGCAGGCGCCGCAATGTCCGAGGCCTTCCACCAGATACGCCCCACGGCTGACCACGGCATCGTCGGACGCGGCTTTGTAATCCTCGACTTTCGGCGCGAACAGCCAGCGCCAGCCCGTCAGCGGCCAGCGCATGCTCAGTGGCCACGGAATATCGCTGGCTTTGTTTTCCTGTGCCACTGGGGCAACGCCGTGCATGAAGTAGGCGTAGAGCGCCTGCATATCGGTTTCGCTGACGCGGGCGTAGGACGGGTACGGCATCGCCGGGTACAAGGTACTGCCGTTTTTGGCCACGCCATGCCGCACGGCCTGGTCGAAGTCCTCGAAGCTGTAGTCACCGACGCCGGTTTTGTCCGGGGTGATGTTGGTCGAGTAGATTGTGCCGATCGGGGTTTCCATCGGCAGGCCACCGGCGAACGGCTTGCCGTCCTTGGCCGTGTGGCAGGCCACACAGTCGCCGGCGCGGGCGAGGTATTCGCCTTGTTTGATCAGGGATTGATCAACTTCTGCGCCATGAACGGCCGTGCTGCCGAGCAGGGCCAGGGTCGCGATAACGAGAGTTTTCATGGTCATCGCTCCTTAAGCCTGAACCAGCGGGCCGGGGTTTTTCAGGTATTGCTCGCGAATCGCTTTCGCCGACCAGTAGGTCAGCGCGGCGACCAGGCCGGTCGGGTTGTAACCCAGGCCTTGCGGGAACGCCGAGGCGCCCGGAACGAACACGTTGTGCACGTCCCAGCTTTGCAGATAGCGATTGAGCGCGCTGGTCTTCGGATCGGTGCCCATGATCGCGCCACCGTTGAGGTGGGTGGTCTGGTACGACGCAGTGTTGAAGTGGTCGCCGACCTTCTTGCCGATCACGGCGATGGCCTTCGGGCCCATGGCCTCGGCGATCTTGCCCATTTTCTCGACCATGAAGCGGTTCATCTTGATGTCGTTTTCCTGCCAGTCGAACGTCATCCGCAGCAGCGGCATGCCGTAGGCATCGCGGTACACCGGATCCAGATCGAGGTAGTTGCCACGGTAGGATTGATGCGCACCGTGGGCGTCCATCGACACCTGGTGGGTGTAGTAATCGGCGGTCGCGCGTTTCCACGCGCTGCCCCAGGCCGGCGTGCCCGGCGGGTTGGAGGTGCCGGCGATCGGTCGGCTGCCGGCCTGGTTGACCCACATCGGCGAGCCACCGACGAAACCATGTGGTCCGTGATCGAAGTTGTCGGCGTTGAAGTCATCCACCGCCACACCGTTGCCGCCGGCACCGATGAAGTTGTTGGTGTGGGTGTCCTTGTCGAAGAACGCCTTGATGGTGGCCATGTTCTGGTAAGCGAAGTTGCGCCCGACTACGCCTTCACCGCTGACCGGGTCGTACGGTTTGCCGATGCCGGAGAGCAGCATCAGGCGCACGTTGTGCAACTGGAACGCGCCGAGGATTACCAGATCGGCCGGTTGCTCGATCTCGCGGCCCTGGCCGTCGATGTAGGTGACGCCGGTGGCTTTGGTTTTCGTGCTGTCGAGGTTGACCCGCAGAACGTGGGCATTGGGCCGCAGTTCGAAGTTCGGCAGCGGCTTCAGCGCCGGCAGAATATTCACGTTCGGCGACGCTTTGGAGTACATGTAGCAGACGTAACCGCTGCAGAAACCGCAGAAGTTACACGGACCCATTTGTGCGCCGTAAGGATTGGTGTACGGACCCGACGTATTGGCGGAAGGCAGGTTGTAGGGTTTGTAACCCACCTCCGTAGCCGCTTTGCCGAACAGCTGTGCGGAAACCGTGTTCTTCTGCGCTTCCAGCGGAAACGGGTTCGAACGATCCGGGGCGTACGGGTTGCCGCCCTTGCCTTGACCGACCAACTGGCCTTTGACGGTCCAGGCCTGGCCGGAGGTGCCGAAGACTTTTTCGGCGAAGTCGAAGAACGGCTCCAGCTCTTCATAGCTGACACCGAAGTCCTGGATGGTCATGTCCTTGGGGATGAAGCTTTTGCCGTAGCGCTCTTCGTAGTGGCTGCGCATGCGCAGCTCGATCGGGTCGACGCGAAAGTGCACGCCCGACCAGTGCAGCCCGGCGCCGCCCACGCCATTGCCCGGCAGGAACGCGCCCAACTGGCGGTTCGGCAGGGCGATGTCGTTGACGCTGTGGCGGATGGTGACGGTTTCCTTGGAGATGTCCTGAAAGAGTTTTTTGCGCACGCTGTAGGTGAGTTCGTCGATCACCTGGGGATAGTTGCCGTCCGGGTAGGTGTCCTGCATCGGCCCGCGTTCCAGCGCCAGCACGTTGAGGCCTGCCTCGGTCAGCTCCTTGGCCATGATCGCGCCTGTCCAGCCGAAACCGACGATCACTGCGTCGACCTTCTTCATTACCGTTGCCATGCTCACGCCCTCTCGCCGCGAATCGAAACTGCCGGGAAGGGGTACTGCTCGTTGCGTTCCACCCAATCCATGAAATCGGCGCGGGCGCCGGGGAAGCCGATCATGGTCCAGCCGACCATGCCTTTATTGCCGCCGTGGATCGGGTCGCAGAAGAACCCTTCCTTGGTGTTTTGCAGCAAAAGGCTGAAGAAAATCTTCGCCGGAACAGCGTCGAATTGCGGTTTTCCAGCTTCAAGCTGCTTGAGCATATCGTCTCGGGTAGCGCTGTCTTGCTCGGCAAATGTTTTACCGTTGATGGATTTTGCCCACTGATCCGTGGCGGCGATGCCAAGGCGATAGATCTCTTTCGGCACCAGTTTGCTCTGCCAGCCCATCTCCGGCGCAGCGTCGGCATTGAACGGGCCCTGCATGTACCAAAGGGCACCGGCGGCGTACGGCGTGTTCATCTGACGGTCGATGTATTCCGGCACGCCGGCTTCGAGTGCACCCGGACCCTGCGCATCGTTGGGGATCAATTGCGCGACAGCGGCATTGATGAACGCCCACTCTTCGGCAGTGAAGTAGCTCGGCTGATAAGGGCTGGCTTCAACGGCGGCCGCTTTTGCCGGGGCAGGCGCGCTTTCAGGCGCGGCTTGCAGCACCGTGCTGCCCAGACCGCTGCCGGCGAGGGTGACGACCGGAATCAGGGTCAGGGATTTGCGCAAAAAGTCACGCCGCGGGTTGTCTCGATCTTCATCAGACATGGGGGATGCACCTCATCAGGCATTGATGGTTGTCAGCCGTTTCTGCGAACGACTCAAGAATTTTCTGGCTGCGACGTGGCCGGAATGACAGGGAAAGAGGGGACGCGTCTGCAACATCATGTGACAAATGGTAGCAGGCTAAGCAACGAGATGAACCGATCAAGCCAAAAAAGAGCGCATTTCGACCAGGGAACCCGGTGTCTTCACGATTCTTTTACAAGCGCCTCACAGGGATTTGACTGCGTGGCTCGCAAGCTGAGGCCCTCTCTGACGAAACCCACACGGTCGCCGCAAAGCATGTTCCTGACGCGTTATTCCTCCGCATTTTGTTTGTCGCTCCTTGCGCTGTTCAGCTGGATTCCTGCTCAGGCTGCGCAAACCCCGGCTTCTCGTCCCGTCGAATGGGCGCAGCCGGTAGAAGTGCAATACAACCTGTTCCAGATGTCGCCCACGCTGTACCGCAGTGCGCTTCCCGACGACGGCGCGGTACCGTTGCTGAACAAGCTGAAGGTGGCCACGGTCATCAACTTCCTGCCGGAAGCGGATTCCAACTGGCTCAAGGCTCCCGGTATCCATCAGGTGCAATTGCCCTATCGCACCAATCACGTGGACGACAGTGATGTGCTCAAGACTCTGCGTGCAATCCAGTCCGCCGAAGCCGACGGCCCGGTGTTGATGCACTGCAAGCACGGCTCCGATCGCACCGGCCTGATGGCGGCGATGTACCGGATCGTCGTGCAGGGCTGGAGCAAGGAAGACGCCCTGAACGAAATGACCCAGGGCGGTTTCGGCGAAAGCGGCCATTTCAAGGACGGCGTGCGCTACGTGATGCAGGCCGATGTCGACAAATTGCGCACTGCGCTGGCCAATGGTGATTGCAGCACCAGCGCGTTTGCCACGTGCTCGATGAAGAGCTGGTTTCAGACGGTCAATCTGAAGTAACTCGCCCGGCTTCTCCGTCAACGAGGCCGGTAACTTGCCGGCCGATGAACGTTTCCACCGCGTCCAGTAACGGGCGCCCCGCACCCGGCGAAAAGAACATTGCACGAAACTCTCGACCGGTTTGCGCGTTGAACACCCAGTCGCGGCTGAAGCGCTTGAACGCTTCCTTGGCCAGTACGTCCGACCAGATGTAGGCGTAAACCGAAGCGTCGTACTGGGTCACCATGTAATCGAATCCATTGGCGAACCGGTGATCGTCCGGCAGTCGCAGATGGCCGAGGCGGCGTTGCGCTTCAGTGCACACCTCCTCGGTCGAGCGGCCGTCGCCGTGGGTCAGGTGCAGCTCGAAATCGATCATCGCCCCCATCAGCAATAAGGCCCGTTGCCGGCTGGAATGGGCCTGACTGGCTGACAGTGCCGCGTCGACCCGCGCGGCGCTCAAGCGCTCGCCGGTCTGAAAGTGCGCGCCGAGCCACAGCACAAACTCTCGCGATAGACACCATTGCTCGAACAGTTTCCCGGAAAACTCCGCCGCTTCATGGCCCAGTTGCAGGATGCCGGACAGGCTGTGATGGGGCGAGCGCGTCAGCACGTGCTGGAGGCAGTGGCCAAACTCATGAAACAGCACCTGCAGATCGTCGATTTCGAGCCGGCATGGATGGGAGGCGGTGGCCGGTGTGAAATTGCTGTAGAGCAGGGCAATCGGTAGCGCCGGACGGCCTTCGGCGTTGATCCGACGATTGCGCAATGTGGAGGTGCCGGGGAAGTCCACCGCGTTTTCGCGATGAAACGGATCGAGGTAGATGTAGCCGACCACTTGCTCATGCTCGCTGACTTCCAGCAGACGGACATTGGCATGCCAGCGCCCGCCGCCGGACTGTTCGACGATGCGGATCCCGAACATCCGCTCGCAGAACAGAAAAAGCCTGCGCAGGGTGCCCTCGAGCGGAAAGTAATCACGCAGGTTTTCCAGTGCGCCGGGAAACTGCTGCTGGCGCCATTGTTCGGCGAGGAAATCTTCATCCCACGGCTGGACCCGGTCGATCCCGCGTTGCTGCGCAAAGGCTGCCAGTTGTTCTGCATCCTGCGCGAGAGTCGGTACCAGATGCATCGCCTGACGCTGGAGAAAATCACTGACCCACGCCGTGGTCCCGGCGCTGTTATTTGCCAGGCTCAATTGCGCGGCGTTTTCATGGCCGAGCAAACGGGCTTTCTGCTGGCGCAAGGCGAGCAGCCCCGCGAGCACCGGGCCGTTATCGAAGCGTCCGGCCAGCGGGCCCCGATCAGAGGCACGGGTCATGTAGGCAACGTAGCATTCCTGTCGCAACGCGCGGTTCTCGGCGTACTTGAGGATGTGCTGGCAGGTGTTCTGGTCCAGTCGGATCAGCCAGCCGTCATGGCCGGCCTGGCGTGCGGTGAGAGCCAGACGATCCTTCATCGCCTGCGACAGGCCCGCGAGCAGCGCAATATCGTCGATACGTTTGCTCCACGCCTCGGCCCAGCATTCGAGGTTTTCCAGAAACGCGAACTCCAACCCGCCGATCTCGAGGTTCAACCGCGCCAGTTCCTGTTGCTGTTGAGTCGCAAGCTCAATGCCCGACTGCTTGAATCGGCGCACAATCCCCGCCAGAACGATAGTGCGCGATTCATCGAAACTCCCGGCGATCGAACTTTGCGCCAGACGCTGATAGGTCTCGTACAACGGGCGATTGAGGGCATTTTCAGCATGGTACTGATTGATCGCCAGATATGCCTTGGCGCTTTCTACAAGCCAGACTGCATCGTCGGACCTGGCTATCGACAACGTTTCGAGAATCGAGCGGACTTCATCGAGGCGGGCATCGGCCTCATCGATACTCACTACCAGATCGTCCCAGCCGGGGTGTTCGGCCTGGCTGGCGATAACCTGGGCGATGATTTGTCGATTGTCGGCAATGATGCGGTTGACGGCCGGCAGCAGGTGCTCGGCGCGAATCGCTGGCCAGGGTGGCAGGATCCAGTGTTGCAGGAGGGGATTGGTATCGGGCATGGCAGCTTCCTTCGAGGCGTGGCGCAAAAGGCCAGCCTACGAAGCAAGTGCGGGGGACAGGTGTTAAGCCAATACCACCTTCCACCGGTATTCGGCAGAAGGTGGTTCTGGATCAGTGTTGCTCGTCGGGCTTTTTCTTCAGTTTCGGGTTCGGGAAGAACTGCACCGCCTGAACCGTCTTGTCCGGGGCAGGCTTGAGCGCGCTGGTGTTGACCCGCGTACCCAGTTCCTTCGGAACCGACAACCCTTGGGCATTGAGCGTATCGCTGTAGCCGCACGCCACGCATTCGCGGTGCGGGACATCGTCCTCGCTCCACATCATCAGTTTGTCCGGCTCGCTGCACGCCGGGCAGACCGCCCCGGCGATAAAGCGTTTTTTGGTCTTCACGGGCGCCTCACTCATGCTGCCGCGTCCTCACTCAGGCCGCTGTGGCGCAAGAGTGCGTCAATCGACGGCTCACGGCCACGGAAGTCGACGAACAGCACCATCGGCTCCTGCGAACCACCGCGGGCCAGAATCGCTTCGCGGAAGGCGCGACCGGTGTCGGCGTTGAGCACGCCGTCCTCTTCGAACCTGGAGAAGGCATCCGCCGACAGCACTTCCGCCCATTTGTAGCTGTAGTAACCCGCCGCATAACCGCCGGCGAAGATGTGCGCGAAGCTGTTCGGGAAGCGGTTATAGGCCGGAGGGCGCATCACCGAGACTTCGTTGCGCACGCTTTCCAGAACCTGCGCAACGCTGCGACCGTCACCGTGGGTGGCGTGCAGTTCGAAGTCGAACAGCGAGAACTCCAGCTGACGCACCATCATCAGGCCGGACTGGAAGTTCTTGGCCGCGAGCATTTTTTCCAGCAGATCCTGTGGCAGCGGCTCGCCGGTTTCGTAGTGGCCGGAAATCAGCGCCAGACCTTCCGGCTCCCAGCACCAGTTTTCCATGAACTGGCTCGGCAGCTCGACCGCGTCCCACGCCACACCGTTGATGCCGGATACACCGGCATGTTCGACGCGGGTCAGCAGGTGATGCAGGCCATGGCCGAATTCGTGGAACAGGGTGGTGACTTCATCGTGGGTCAGCAGCGCAGGTTTGCCGCTGTCGGCCGGGGTGAAGTTGCACACCAGGTTGGCCACCGGGCTTTGCAGCACGCCGTCAATGGTGCGGCGACGGTCGCGGGCGCCGTCCATCCAGGCACCGCCGCGCTTGTTGGCGCGGGCGTAGAGGTCGAAGAAGAAGCGGCCGACGTGCTGGCCGTTTTCCTTGATTTCGAACAGGCGCACGTCCGGATGCCAGGTGTCGAAGCCTTTCAGTTCGGCGATTTCGATGCCGTACAGACGCTGGACGATGGCGAACAGTCCGCCCAATACCCTGTCGATCGGGAAGTAGGCGCGCAAGGTTTCCTGGGCGACGCTGTAGCGTTGTTCACGGAGTTTTTCGCCATAGAAACCGCTGTCCCAGCTTTGCAGATCGGCACAGCCCTGCTCGGCGGCGTAAGCCTTGAGCTGTTGCAGATCCTGGGCGGCAAACGGTTTGCTGCGCTTGGCCAGGTCGCGCAGGAAGCTCAGCACCTGATCGCTGGATTCGGCCATTTTGGTGGCCAGGCTCAGCTCGGAGAAACTGGAGAAACCGAGCAGTTTGGCCAGCTCCTGACGCAGGTCGAGGATTTCGTCCATCACCGGGCCGTTGTCGTTCTGGCCGGCATTCGGACCTTGATCCGACGCACGGGTGCAGTAGGCGGCGTAGACTTCTTCACGCAGCGCGCGGTCCTGGGCGTAGGTCATCACCGCGTAGTAGCTCGGGAATTCCAGGGTGATCAGCCAGCCATCGAGACCTTTGGCCTGTGCGGCGGCAGCCATTTGCGCCTTGGCCGAGTCGGTCAGGCCGGCGAGGGCGGCTTCGTCGGTCAGGTGCTTGGTCCAGGCCTGAGTGGCGTCGAGCAACTGGTTGGAAAAGCGGCTGCCCAGCTCGGACAGCTTGCTCTGCACTTCGGCGTAACGCTTCTGTTCGGCTTCCGGCAGATCGATACCCGACAGGCGGAAATCGCGCAGGGCGTGTTCCAGGATAGTTTTCTGCGCCACGTCAAAACCGGCGGCTTCCGGACTGTTGGCCAGGGCTTCATAGGCCTGGAACAGCTCGCGGTTCTGGCCCATCTCGGTGGAATAGGCGCTCAATGCCGGCAGGCAAGCCTCGTAGGCTTCACGCAGTTCGGCGCTGTTGCACACGGCATTGAGGTGGCTGACCGGGCTCCAGGCAGCGCCCAGGCGATCATTGAGCTCGTCCATCGCCAGCACCAGCCCGGCCCAGGTCGGGTTCCGGCCCTGGGTCTTGAGGATTTCGGCGATGGCGGCGCGGTTGTCGGCCAGGATGGTTTCGATGGCCGGCTGCACGTGTTCGGCACGGATCGCGGAGAACGGCGGCAGGTCGTAGGACTGCAGAAGAGGGTTGTTCACGCTCACGGTTGGCACCTTGGCTGGAAGAAACATGCGCCCATCTTAATTACAATCGACACCCACCGCAGCTATCGGCGACAGAGAGAGAACCAATCGTGTCCCTTCGCAAGTACCAGAATCACACCCCACGCTTGAGCACAGGCGCTTTTGTCGACGGCTCGGCGGTGGTGATCGGCGACGTCGAAATCGGCGAAGACAGCTCCGTTTGGCCGCTGACCGTGATCCGCGGCGACATGCACCGCATCCGCATCGGCGCACGCACCAGCGTGCAGGATGGCTGCGTGTTGCACATCACCCACGCCGGCCCGTTCAACCCGGATGGCTTCCCGCTGCTGATCGGCGATGACGTGACCATCGCCCACAAGGTCATGCTCCACGGTTGCACCGTCGGCAGCCGCGTGTTGATCGGCATGGGCAGCATTGTCATGGACGGCGCGGTGGTCGAGGACGACGTGATCATCGGCGCCGGCAGCCTGGTGCCACCTGGCAAGCGTCTGGAAAGCGGTTTTCTGTACGTGGGCAGCCCGGTGAAACAGGTTCGCCCGCTGACCGACAAGGAAAACGCCTTTTTTACCTACAGCGCGGCGAACTACGTGAAGCTCAAGGATCTGCATCTGGCCGAAGGCTACGACCAGCTCTGACTTTTCTCTCTATTGCCCGGGATTTTTCATGCATTACCAGACCGTACTGTTCGACCTCGATGGCACTCTCACCGACCCGCGTGAAGGCATCACCCGCTCCATCCAGTTCGCCTTGAGCAACCTCGGCATCGATGAGCCGGACCTGAGCAAACTGGAACACTTCATCGGCCCGCCGCTGTTGCAGGCGTTCATGCAGTTTTATGGTTTCGACGAAGCCAAGGCGTGGGAGGCGGTGAATTTCTATCGCGAGCGCTTCAAGGTCACCGGCCTGTACGAGAACCGGGTGTTCGAAGGCGTCACGCCGTTGCTGGAAACCCTGAGCGGCCAGGGCCGGCAGCTGTATATCGCGACGTCGAAGCCGTGGGTGTTCGCCCGGGAAATCGCCCGGCACTTCGATTTCGCCAAACACTTCAAAGTGATCTACGGCAGCGAACTCGACGGCACCCGCACCAACAAGGTCGAGTTGATTGCCCACCTGATCGCCGAGGAAGGGCTGGATCCGGCCAATACATTGATGATCGGTGACCGCAAGCACGACCTGATCGGTGCTCGCAGTAACGGGTTGGATGCGGCGGCCGTGGGTTACGGTTTTGGCAGCCATGAGGAGCTGAGTGCCGAAGCGCCGGCTTATCACTTCGAGACGCTGGCGGAGCTGCATCAGGCGTTTTTGCAGCGCCAGTGATATCGCCTTCGCGGGCAAGCCCGCTCCCACAGGAAACCGAGTACCACTGCTGAAACACTGTCCTTGTGGGAGCGAGCTTGCTCGCGATGGAGCCAAAAATGCCGCTGTAGATTTATGAGTCTGCCAGCACTTTCAAAGCCGACTTACGCTCAACGACTGGCAAGCCACCCAACTTCTCGACCTCTGCGTAAAACCTGACCCAATTCCCTTCGACCTGCCTGAACAACGCCGCAAACGCCGGCACCCACTGGTCATACAGCCCGAACGGCAACAGCCGTGCGTTGTTCAATGGCGCATTGACCCAGGCGTCATAGCGTTTGTCTCCAGCCCACTGGCCATCGCGCATCGCTCGGTAGTCGTGTCGAAACCGTTCGAACTCCGCCGCCTTGCGCTCGCGCATCTGCGTCGTCGCCAGCGGTTGTGCATAGAGCTGTTCAAGTCGTGAGCGGGTATCGAGGATCAACTGAATGAACTGATCCCGTTGTTTCAGCTTCGAGTCGTTTTCCGGGGGCAAGCCCCGAAACGCTCGCCACTGCCGCGTACCTTCCTGCTCGACGAAGGTCGCGAAGGACTCGTTGAACTCAGTGTCGTCCTTCACATAGAAACGCTGGTGGGCCAGTTCGTGGAAGATCAGCGTCGCCAGACGCTCGTCGCCCCAGCCCATCATCGAATTGAGGATCGGGTCGTTGAACCAGCCCAAAGTCGAGTAGGCCTCGACGCCGCCGATCGACACATCCATGCCTTGCAGGCGCTGAATCGCGGCTTCGCCCCGCGCTGTGCTCTGGCTGTAATAGCCGCGATAGGCCACGCAGCCGGCAATCGGGAAGCAATGGTTCTGCGGGCTCAGGGAAAATTCCGGGGTGGCGAACACATTCCACACGACAAACGGCCGACCGATGTCGGCGTAGAGGCGATAGCTTTGGTTGTCCGGCAGGTGCAGGTGTTCGCTGGCGAAGGCCCGGGCTTTTTGTGACTGGGCCAGGTGAGTGCGCAGTCTGGCGTCGCGAGCCGGGTCGGCGATCACCTTGGCCACCGGCTCCCGCGCCCGCAAAAGCTGCAACTGACCGCTGGCCAGCTGGCTGTAATAGCTCAGGCTTGAGCAACCGTTGAGCAACAAAATCATCACACCCGGAAACAAAATCCGCAAAACGCGATCAAGTAACCCATGGCTTGGAAGCGGCCTGATCAAAATAAAAAATCCCCCGGAAAGTCTTCCCAAGACTATCCCGCCCATTGGAGCTTCGCTATGCGCATGTTGATACTGACAGGAAGCGTGCTGACGCTTGCCGGTTGTGCCGGATTCGGAATGCCGACCCCTGACCCCTCGCAAGCCTGGATCGATCTGGATGCCCGGCAACAGGACACGGCGCTGCAGGCGCTGGAAGTCGACAACAAGGCGGCCGTCGATCACCGTTACTTCGAAGTGCTGCCCGGCAGCCATGAGTTGAGGGTGCGTTATCAATTCCCGGTCGAAGCGACCAACATCGGCCCGGATGCCGAGCCGCTGTGGCGCGATTGTCAGTTGAACGTGAAATTCAAGGATTTCAATGCCGGCCAGCGTTATCAGTTGCAGGCGGGAAGCATCGGTTTCCGTCCATGGGCCAAGCTCTACGATCAACAACGCAACGTGGTGGGACAGGGCACGCCGGCGGGCTGCCAGCGAACCTGATCGGCGTTATGCTGGATGTCCGAACTCACGGACATCCATCATGCGCACGTTGATGCTGTTGCTGGCCGCAGGCTTGCTCACTGGTTGCCAGACACCGTTGCCCCCCGTCGATCCCAATATGGCCTGGGTCGAATTCTCGACGCCGTCCCCCGGCGGGAAACTGCTGATGGCCGAGCGCCTCGACAACCAGCGGCTGACTGACGGGCGTTTTTTCCAGGTCACCCCCGGCAGCCACGAGTTACGGGTGCGCTTCGACTTTGAAGTGTTCGGCGGAGGCGGCAGCCTGATGACCGGCCCCGTTGAGCGGCTGTGCTATCTGACCATCCGCTACGATCATTTCGAGGCGGGACAGCGTTACAGGCTGGAAGGCCGTTCGTTGGCGTTTACCCCGAGTGCCCGCCTGTACAACGACAAGCGGGAAATCGTCGCCGAGGACCGTGAGGTCAACTGCATCATCTGAGGCGCATCAGCGGTCATTCTTCTGATAGATGATGGCTTTGGTGCCGTTGTCGCAGGTGCCGACGATCATGGCGACGTCGTGTTTTTCAGCCTCCTCCCTGGAGACAATCTCCAGGGTGTAGGAGGGCACGGCATTCGCCTGAATCTTGATTTCGATCTCTTGCTTGAGTTCTTCGCAGTCTTTGGGCGCTGCGAAGGCCGAGGTTGCCAACACGCCACAGATAACCGCCAAGGCAAAACGTTTCATGGTTGAAGCTCCATCGAAGCAGCGCGCACGAAGATGCGCGAAAGCTGCTGTCATTTATACGACCACATTTTTGCCTGGCGGGTTCTGATCCGGCTCAATCCCGTCAGCCAACCAGCGACGCGTCGAGAGTGATCTTCGCATTCAGCACCTTGGACACCGGGCAACCTTCCTTGGCCTTGTTGCTCAATTCTTCGAACTGCGCCTGGGTTGCTCCCGGGATTTTTGCCTTGAGGATCAGTTTCACTGCGGTGATCGCAAAGCCGCCATCCACCTGATCCAGTGTGACCTCCGCCTGGGTGTCGATGCTGTCGGCCTTGAGCCCGGCGTCACCGAGAATCATCGAGAACGCCATGGAGAAACAACCTGCATGAGCGGCGCCGATCAGTTCTTCCGGATTGGTGCCCTTGCCGCCCTCGAAGCGCGCCTTGAAGCCGTAGGGCGCTTCCCGCAGGACGCCGGTTTCGGTGGAAATCGAGCCGATGCCGGTTTTCAGGTCACCTTCCCAATGTGCGGATGCCTTCTTCACGATAGCCATGTGTGCCTCCTTCAAATCGGGCGCGAAATGCCGCGCCGTCGTGGTTTTTGCCTGCAAGGCTTCTGAGGATAGACGCCGGAACAAAGTTCAGCCCAACTGAATCGTTGACTTTTTTAGTAGGAAATTTCTGATCGGCTATTGAAACTCGGGTATATGCCCTCATTGCACAGAACACGCTTATGAATTGGGCAGGTTTGCGTTCGCCAAGAACAAACCTGCACCCTCAATCGGAGATGCAGGTTTATGAAGCAACTGTCCGACGTAAAGTTTTCCACCCTCGATCTGGTGCCGGTGCGCGAGAACGGCAGCCCGGCCCAGTCGCTGCGCAACTCGCTGGATCTGGCGCAGCATGTCGAAAAATTTGGCTACACGCGGTTCTGGGTCGCCGAGCACCACAACATGGATGGCATCGCCAGTTCTGCCACCTCGGTGTTGCTGGGGTATCTGGCCGGTGGCACGTCGACCATCCGTGTCGGCTCCGGTGGTGTGATGCTGCCCAACCACGCGCCGCTGGTGATCGCCGAGCAGTTCGGCACCCTTGAAAGCCTGTATCCGGGGCGGATCGACCTCGGCCTGGGCCGTGCGCCGGGTTCCGATCAGATGACCGCCCGCGCCCTGCGCCGTGAGCGCTCCGGCAGTGCCGATGATTTCCCGGAAGACGTGGCTGAGCTGGTGCGCTTCCTCGGCCCGCGCACTCCGGATCAGCGCGTGATCGCGATGCCAGGCACCGGCACCAATGTGCCGATCTGGCTGCTCGGTTCCAGCCTGTTCAGTGCGCAGCTGGCCGGTGAGCGCGGTTTGCCCTACGCCTTCGCCTCGCATTTCGCACCGCGCTTCATGCACGAGGCGATCCGCGTCTACCGCAATCACTTCAAGCCGTCAGCGGTGCTCGATAAACCGTACGTGATGCTCGGCGTGCCGCTGGTGGCGGCCGACACTGATGAACAGGCCGATTACCTGGCAACGTCGGTGTACCAGCGAATCCTCGCGCTGATGCGTGGGCAAAGTCTGGTGCAACGTCCGCCGGTGAAAACCATGGACGGACTGTGGTTGCCTCATGAGCGTGAGGCGGTGGGTGATTTCCTCGGTCTGGCGATGGTCGGCAGTCCGCAGAAAATCCGCGCGAAACTCGAAGTGCTGATCGAACAGACTCAGGCTGATGAACTGATCTTCACCTGCGACCTGTACGAACACGCCGATCGCCTGCATTCCTACGAGTTGCTGGCGCAGGTGATGAAGGGCTGAAATCCTGCATCCGTGCACAAAAAAAGCCGACGCATTGCGTCGGCTTTTGTTTTTCCGGGGTGATCAGCCGCGGGTGTAAACGATCTCTTTGGTGCCGCCTTCGCAGGTGCCGACGACTTTGCCGTCACTGGCCGCACCCTTGTCGACAACCTCCAGCGAATACCCGGAAACGCCCTTGGCATCCAGCTTGGCCGCGATTTCAGCCTTCAGTTCTTCACAGGGCTTGCCGGCAGCAAACGCACCACCCGCAAGGCTCAACAAACCTACTGCCAATATCAACTTCTTCATCGGTCGCACTCCCTGGTCGGATTAATTAAGGCGGGCATCGAGCCGTTCGCTCGATGCACTCACCTCGTAGCGCATTGCCATTCCTATGGCACTCGGCCAGCGCGCAAGTTCAGAAGCGTAGACCAAACTCAGCTGCTGGCAATCCGGAACCCGACTTTCAGGGTCACTTGAAAGTGGGCAGCCTTGCCGTCCTTGATGTGGCCGCGGGTTTCGGTCACTTCGAACCATTCCAGATGCTTGATGCTCTTGTTGGCCTCGGCCAACGCATTGTTGATGGCGTCTTCGATGCTGCTGGTGGACGAGCCGACCAGCTCGACTTTCTTGTAGGTGTGATGGTCACTCATGGTGTTCTCCTTGAAGTGTGCAATTGAGCCTAGCAGCGATTTGCCGTGTTGATTTCGGCGTCTTGGGCGAAGGGAAGTTCAGATTTTCTGCACTTTCCGAAAGCCGTGAAGTCCCAAACAACACACGCCACTCATCACCAATGCAGGAGAGCCACCATGGCCAACACCTCGTTACGCAAAGCCTCGTTGCAAAGCATGGAAGCGGAGATCGAGAGTCTGCTCAAGTCGTTGGAAAGCCTGAAGGACGACGCTTCGGACGAGTCGCGCAAGACCCTCAAGGCGCTCAAGGGCAACGCCGAAAGCGCGTTGAAACACTCGCGCAGCCTGCTCAGCGATGCCTACGAAGAAGTCAAAGTCAAAACCCGCGAGACCGGGATCGCCACCCGCGATTACGCGCAGGAACATCCGTGGACGACTGCCGGTGTGGCGGTCGGTGCGCTGGGTCTGCTGGCCGCTTACTTGCTGTTCAAGCGCGGCGAGTGATCCGCCTGGCGCAGCTCGTTCCTGAGCCACTGCGCCAATTGCCGGGCGCGCCCGTCTGCGGCGCGCTTGGGTAGCCACAACGCCAGTTGCGCCGGGGTTTCAATGAAACCCCACGGCGCGACCAGGCGACCGGCCTTCAAGTCTTCGGTCACCAACGGTTCCGGCGCAATCGCCACGCCCAACCCGGCGACGGCCGCTTCCAGCAAGTAATACAAATGCTCGAAACCTTGCCCCAGCTTCAACGCCTTGGCGTCGAGGCCGCTTTGCTGAGCCCAGCTCGGCCAGGCTTGCGGGCGTGAAGTCGTGTGCAGCACGGGTTCGTCGAGCAGGGCAATGGGCGGTGCCGATTGCAGGCGCGGGTAGCCGCTGAACAGCGGGCTCATGACCGGGCCGATGCGCTCGCTCGCCAGCTCGTACACCTGCATGTCCGCCGGCCATGGCGGTTCGGCGAACAGCAGCAATGCATCCAGCCCCGGGCGTCGTGGATCGAGATCGCCTTCTCCGGCCGACAGGTGCAGACGCAAATCCGGCAGATCGGCATTCAAGCGTCCCAGTCGCGGAATGAACCAGCGCGCCAGCAGACTCCCGGAGCAACCGAGCACGAACGGCGCATCGGCGGTGCTTTGGGTCAGTTCCGCGCAAACGCTGCGCAAGCGGTCGAACGCCTCGCCGCTGGCATCGCGCAGTCGGATGCCGGAATCTGTGAGTTTCAGGCCACGACCGTCCTTGACGAAAAGACTGACGCCGAGATGCTCCTCCAGCACCTTGAGCTGGCGGCTGACCGCACCGTGGGTCACATGCAGCTGTTCCGCAGCCTGGCTGACGCTGTTCAGACGGGCGGTGGCTTCGAAGGCACGCAAGGCGTTAAGCGGGGGAAGGTCATGGCTCATGATATCTGTGAGTTTTCCTGACAGGTTGTGGCGATCTTATCGGTTTTCAGCCTGGAAGGTCAGGGGTAGAGTGAACGCCATTGTCTTCTCGTGAAATCCGCTGGAGCGAACCATGACCCAGACTTCGAACACCTCCGATCTGCGTAACGGCCCTGACGCCAACGGCCTGTTTGGCTCGTTCGGCGGCCGTTACGTTGCCGAAACCCTGATGCCGTTGATCCTCGACCTGGCTCGCGAATACGAAGCGGCCAAGGACGATCCGGCGTTCAAAGAAGAATTGGCCTACTTCCAGCGCGACTATGTCGGACGTCCGAGCCCGCTGTACTTCGCCGAGCGCCTGACCGAATTCTGCGGCGGCGCCAAGATCTACCTCAAGCGCGAAGAGCTGAACCACACCGGCGCGCACAAGATCAACAACTGCATCGGCCAGATCCTGCTGGCGCGGCGCATGGGCAAGAAACGCATCATCGCCGAGACCGGCGCCGGCATGCACGGCGTGGCAACCGCCACCGTGGCTGCGCGTTTCGGTCTGGACTGCGTGATCTACATGGGCACCACCGACATCGAGCGTCAGCAGGCCAACGTGTTCCGCATGAAGCTGCTGGGCGCCGAGGTGATCCCGGTGGTCGCCGGCACCGGTACGCTGAAAGACGCAATGAACGAAGCGCTGCGTGACTGGGTGACCAACGTCGACAGCACCTTCTATCTGATCGGCACCGTGGCCGGTCCGCATCCTTATCCAGCCATGGTCCGCGACTTCCAGGCCGTGATCGGCAAGGAAACCCGCGACCAGCTGCAAGCCCAGGAAGGTCGTCTGCCGGACAGCCTGGTGGCGTGCATCGGCGGCGGTTCCAATGCCATGGGCCTGTTCCACCCGTTCCTCGATGACAAGAGTGTGGAAATTATCGGCGTCGAAGCCGCCGGTTACGGCATCGAAACCGGTAAGCACGCGGCCAGTCTCAACGGCGGTGTACCGGGCGTGTTGCACGGCAACCGTACTTTCCTGCTGCAGGACGACGATGGTCAGATCATCGACGCACACTCGATTTCCGCCGGCCTCGACTATCCGGGCATCGGCCCTGAACACGCGTGGTTGCATGACATCGGTCGCGTCCAGTACACCTCGGTGACCGACGACGAAGCCCTCGCCGCATTCCACCAGTGCTGCCGTCTGGAAGGGATCATTCCGGCACTGGAAAGCGCTCACGCCCTGGCCGAAGTATTCAAACGCGCACCGAAACTGCCGAAGGATCACCTGATGGTGGTCAACCTGTCCGGCCGTGGCGACAAAGACATGCAGACCGTCATGCACCACATGGAAACTTCCAAGCAGGAGAAACACTGATGAGCCGCCTGCAAACCCGTTTTGCCGAACTCAAGCAACAGAACCGCGCCGCGCTGGTGACCTTCGTCACTGCTGGCGACCCGGACTACGACACTTCGCTGGCCATCCTCAAAGGCTTGCCGAAAGCCGGTGCCGACGTGATCGAACTGGGCATGCCCTTCACCGACCCGATGGCCGATGGTCCGGCGATTCAGCTGGCGAACATCCGGGCCTTGGGCGCCAAGCAGAACCTGATCAAAACCCTGCAAATGGTCCGCGAATTCCGCAAGGACAACAGCGACACGCCGCTGGTGCTGATGGGGTACTTCAACCCGATCCACAAGTTCGGCGTCGAGCGCTTCATCGCCGAAGCCAAAGAGGCCGGCGTTGATGGCTTGATCGTGGTCGACATGCCGCCGGAGCACAACTCTGAGCTGTGCGATCCGGCCCAGGCTGCGGGCATCGACTTCATCCGCCTGACCACCCCGACCACCGATGATGCGCGTCTGCCGAAAGTGTTGAACGGCAGCTCCGGCTTCGTTTACTACGTGTCGGTCGCCGGTGTGACCGGTGCCGGCGCGGCGACGCTGGAACACGTCGAGGAAGCGGTGGCGCGTCTGCGTCGTCATACCGATCTGCCGATCAGCATCGGTTTTGGTATTCGCACGCCGGAGCAGGCCGCGTCCATCGCGCGTCTGGCCGATGGTGTGGTGGTGGGCTCGGCGCTGATCGATCACATCGCCAACGCGACCACGCCGGACCAGGCCATCGACGGCGTGTTGAGCCTTTGCTCGGCGCTGTCCGAAGGCGTGCGTAAGGCTCGCGTCAGCTGAAGGTAAAGTTCCTGATACAGAGGAATTAGAGCCTCCACGCACAGACTAACCAAGCAAGACCGAGGGATTCAGAACCACGTTCTGAATCCCTTTTTGCTGTCAGTGCAGTGAGGAAAGACCCGATGAAAATGCCGAAACGTCTGATTGCCAGTCTGGGCGTGCTGATGATCAGCGCGACTCCGCTGTTGGCCAGCGCCGATCCGCGCGACGATCACGACCACGGCGGCCCGCAACAGGGCCACTACGACAATCGCGGTGGCGATCATCATGATTGGCAAAGCAACCATCGCGGTGGCCCGCCGCCTCGGGATTTCGGCCCGGTGCGTCAGGTGATCCGCGACAATCATGGCTACTTCGTTCGCGGTGCGCCGCCACCTCCAGGCATCCATCTGGTACGTGGCCGGCCGCTGCCCCATGGCTATTACGGCGAACGGCTGGATAACCGGGCGTTGAGTCGTCTGCCGTATTACCCGGGTTATGAATGGCGTCGTGCCGGCGGTGACATCGTGCTGATCGCGGTGGGCACCGGGGTCGTTTACGAAGTGTTGGATGGCGTTCTGTACTGATCGTCAGGCAATAAAAAAGACCGCAGCCTTTATTGGCTGCGGTCTTTTGTTTTCAGGGCCGGTGTTTTTCAGGGTAATTCCAGTCCGCCGGACGCTTTGTGCAGTTTGCGCAGATGCTCGCCGATCTGCTTCACATTCGCCTCGTTGGCCGCGATCTCGGCCGCTCGTTTTGGCTCAAGAAGCGCGCGCACTTCCTTGTCGAGATCGCCGGTCAGAGCCAGCAACTGTTTCTGGCGCTGGCTGCTTTCCGCTTCAAGCCGGCTGAATTCGCTCGGTTGCGGCAGGCCATAACCCCGGGAATCGAGCAGTTCTGCCGGTCGACTGAGGAAGCCGCTGTTGGCGAGGATCTGCTGCAACGTCGCATTGGCCTTGTCCATACCGCCGTTCTCCAGCTCCCGGGCGCCGAGGTAGCGTTGCTTGACTTCATCCTGAGCCAGCAACAATTGGCGGCGGAAACTGGCTTGCTCCAGCAATAGCAGTGCGGCGCTGGTGCGCAAGTCGGCCCGTTCGAACCAGGGGCGGCGCTCTTCGGCAGACAGCGAAAGCCATTCCTCGACGGTTGTCTGCTTGATCGGCAATTGCTTCTTCAAGACATCGAACATCGCCTGATAACGGTCACGGAACGAGTCGAAACGATAACCCAGGCGTAACGCCTCTTTCGGATCATCGAGCACGCTGGTGTCGGCCAGGCCACGCCCCTTCAATACTTCCAGCAAGCCGTTGGGCATGATGCTGTCGAGGCCGGTGAGCCGGGCGTTGTTGCTGCCGCTGCGCAGCAGTTTCAGGCCTTCGACGGCGCAGTTGTTGGAAAGGAAGAAGTAATTGCCGTCGTAGCTCCAGTGCATTTCGGCAGCGTGTTCGACAACGCCCTCGATTTCACTGCGCGAGAGGTTCAGTGGCACAGATGCCAGACTGCGCAGTTCGGTTTTGGTGTATTCGTCGATCACCTGCGCCAGCGGCAGCACGAACAGTCGTGACGGGTACTTGCCGACCAGACCGTCCCAGCTCGACAGCTGCACGTCACCGACAAAGGCGCGGTATGACAGCACCAGATGCTGATCCAGATCCAGTCGGCAGTCCGGCCCGCGCGGCCGGCCCGGTGCGCAGATCACCAGACGCAGCATGCTGTGGCCCCAACGGCTGACCCAGTTCTGGTTGGCTTCGGCCAACAGGTAATCCACCGCGTACACGCGCTCCGGATCGACCTGGCCCAGGGGCTGTTTGGCAAAGTCGTTGCCGGCATTGAGGAAGGCGAAGGTTTTGGCGCACGCATCCTTGGCCGGCGGTGCCCAGCCGAAGTGTTGCTGGTAATAGCGATACAGCGCCGGGCGTCGGCAGGCGTAACTCGGGTCGAGGAGGAAATACTCCATGTTGACCGCGACAAACTCCTTCGGGCTGGAGATTTCGTAGAGATCGGGGCTGCGGGCGATCTGCCGGTTGTGCTGTTCCCGCTCACCCCGGCGCCCGACGTATTGCTGCCAGCCGGCAAGATCGAGCAGGCGTGGATCATCGCTGAGGGTGAAGCGCCGACCGTTCTGGCCGCGGCATTCATCGGGAATGCCGATCAGCCCGGCGCTGTTGTTGCGCCGGGTGCAGCGCTGGATCAGCGTGCGTTCGGCCGCCGGCCACAAGCGCGCGCGATCGTAAATATGGGTGATTTCGTGCAGCACTGTGGCCAGCAGTTCGCGGCGAACCGTGCCGTGGGGGCGATTGGTTTTTTCTTGCGCCGCACTGCCGTCGGTAAGGCTGGCGAGCAGTTTGCGGTTCAGGTCCAGCTCGGAGACGAGCGTCGCCTGGCCGTAGGCGTTACCGGGCATGTCGTCGGTCCAGCCGACATCGATGCGCCGGTCCAGGCGTTCGATGAAACTTGGCGGCAAGGCCTGCATGGCTTCATCGAGCAGCGCCTGGCTGGCTTGTTGTTGGGCGGGGCTCAGGCCATCGGTCTTGAGCTGCAATTGCAGGCCGGCGTGGGCGTTGTTGCCAAGCAGCAACAACGCCCCGGCCAGCAGCCAGGCGCCGAATGACTTCACAGTGCGAGGATGGCTTCGGCGAGTACCTGATCACTGGCGTCGCGAGCTTCCGGCACGCGGGTGCGCAAGGTATTGAAGGCGGCTTCCAGGTTTGCACCACGGATATCACCGTCGGTGGCCACGAAACTGGCGGCGTCGTCGTGGGCTTCGCGGATGATTTTCGAATCGCGAATCGACGTGGTGGTGTCGGAGGTGAAATCAATGGTGCGCTGGGAGGCGCGGACGATGATGTTACTGGTGGCTACCAGGGTGTGCGCCTGGGCCATATCGGCTAACAACAGCATGCCAAGGGCGGCAGCAATCAGCGGGCTACGCATGGAACGACTCCGAAAAGACAGGGATGACTATTGGACGAGAATTGCCTGTGCCAGTTCAAGGTCGCTGACATGAAGTTTTGGCCGGCTTTTGCGCAGGTAATGCAGGGCGGATTCCAGCTGTGCGCCGCGCATCTGGCCGTCACTGGCAACGAACGCTGCAGCATCGTCCTGCGCGGCGATGATCAGTTTACGGTCGAACGGCGCGGAAGACACCATGCCGGTGGCCCAGACGCTGACCACGGTGTTTTGTGTGGACACATCGAAGGCGTCTGCCAGAGGAGTCCAGCAGGCGGCGATCAGTACGGAGGGGATGAGCAGATTTGAAAGAAAACGCATGGGACTCGGCAACTGTTGGCGAGTCCCAAGGCTAGCGCAATGCCCGGACTGGAGCCAGCGCCGAAACATCGGGACATGACCGGCGTGTCCCGGAATGTTCCTGTCGCTTAGATCGTCAGAATGGCCTGGGCCAGCTGTGCGTCGGTCGCGTTCAGTTGCGGAGCCTGATGACGGATGTGATCCAGTGCGCTCTCCAGTTTCACGCCACGGATTTCGCCTTCGCTGGCCACGAAGCTGGCAGCGTCGTCACGGGCGGCGAGCACGATCTTGTCGTCACGGAAGGACGAAGTGACGTCGGACGTGGCATCGGAGGAGGACTTGAGCGCGCCAACCACGGCGTCGGTAGTAACGATGAAGCTGCTGGCACTGGCGTTGGCAGCTACGGCCAGCAGGGCGGCGGCGCTGAGCAGACGAAGGCGGGACATGGGAGAACTCCTGTGGGTAAACCGTATTGAGAGGTGGCTCGGTGTCTGAGGGTCAGACGCCATTCGCACAGCATTCGCCACGTTCTGCATGGATCTTAGGCTCACCTTGCGGATTCGCACAGTGGTCAGGGTGCTGGCCTGAACACATTTTTCGCAACTGTACTTATCGTTTGTTTGGTTTTTAAAACTGTACCTATCTGATGTTTCAGGCTTGGGTATCAGGTTTTTCAGGCCTGAAACGACAAGACCCGTCGCGGTTTCCCGCGACGGGTCTTGTGTATTCAATTCGGGTTGCTGGCGGTGGGTCTAGCGACCAGAGCCAGCGACGCTACTTAGCGCCAGAACGGCTTGCTCAGCTCTTCGTAGCGTTGTGCTTCGCTAATCCCGGCGTCAGCCAGCAGACGCGAATCCAGACGAGCCAGTTGGTGGCGGCTGGAGATGCGGCGCTGCCACAGCATCAGGTTGGCGATAACGCGCAGAGGCAGGGAAGCCTGGGTTTTTACAGCTTTGTCTTCGAAGAACAGTTCGGAACTGAGTGTACGTTCCATGATTGACATCCTTCCGCTTGTGGCGGGATTAGGTAGTGGTTTAACTGGTGCCCATGATCCTCTCGTTTGGCCAGACTCTCTAGATACAGTTCACCTGTATTGTGAGTGACCAGTTAACTGTTTATAGGGGGTGTACGGGTCAAAATTGCGCAAACTGTACCTGTCTGCGCCTATTTGGTGCATTTTTGCCCAGTTCGGTGGTTTAAGTAGGGAAAGACTGTAGGAAATGACCGGTACAGCAGTACAGTTTTTGTAGGGATTGGGGATTTTGAGAATCCCGCTGACGAAACTGTGTTTGCGCCAGCGGGAAATCTGTGCGGATTACACGGCCAGCATGCGTCCGGTTTCTTCCAGATTGATATGCCAGCTCAGGGCATCACGCAGGATGTGCGGCGTGTGGCCGCCAATGGCGCAGGCTTTTTCGAAGTAGTCGTTCAGCGCCTGGCGGAAATCCGGGTGTACACAGTTATCGATGATCACCCGGGCGCGTTCCCGGGGCGCCAGGCCTCGCAGGTCGGCCAGGCCAACCTCGGTCACCAGAATGTCGACGTCATGTTCGGTATGGTCGACGTGGCTGACCATCGGCACCACGCTGGAAATCGCGCCGCCCTTGGCGATCGACTTGGTCACGAAAACCGCCAGATGCGCGTTGCGTGCGAAGTCGCCCGAACCGCCGATGCCGTTCATCATCCGCGTGCCGCAGACGTGGGTGGAGTTGACGTTGCCATAGATGTCGAACTCAAGGGCCGTATTGATGCCGATGATGCCGAGGCGCCGTACCACTTCCGGGTGGTTGGAGATTTCCTGCGGGCGCAGCACCAGCTTGTCCTTGTACTTCTCCAGGTTGCCGAACACGTCGCTGTTGCGCCGCTCCGACAGGGTGATCGAGCTGCCCGAGGCGAAGCTCAGCTTACCGGCGTCGATCAGGTCGAAGGTCGAGTCCTGCAGCACTTCGGAGTACATGGTCAGGTCTTCGAACGGCGAATCGATCAGCCCGCACATCACTGCGTTGGCAATGTTGCCGATCCCGGCCTGCAGCGGTCCGAGCTTGTTGGTCATGCGCCCGGCATCGACTTCCTGCTTGAGGAAGGCGATCAGATGATCGGCGATGGCCTTGGTGTCGACATCCGGCGACGACACAGTGGATGGCGAGTCCGACTGTTGAGTGATGACGATGGCGACAATCTTCTCCGGCGGGATCGGGATCGCAGTGCTGCCGATGCGGTCGTCGACCTTTACCAGCGGAATTGGCGTACGGGTCGGGCGATAGGTCGGGATATAGATGTCATGCAGACCTTCGAGGTTGGCGTTGTGTGCCAGGTTGATCTCGACGATCACATGTTTGGCGAAAATCGCGAAGCTCGCCGAGTTGCCCACCGAGGTGGTCGGCACGATGTGGCCCTGTTCGGTGATGGCCACGGCTTCGATCACGGCGATGTCCGGCAGCTTCAGTTGCTGATTGCGCAGTTGTTCGACGGTTTCCGACAGGTGCTGGTCGATGAACATCACTTCGCCGGCGTTGATCGCCTTGCGCAAGGTGCTGTCGACCTGGAACGGCATACGCCGCGACAGCACGCCGGCTTCGGTCAGTTGCTTGTCGAGATCGTTGCCCAGGCTGGCGCCGGTCATCAGGCTGATCTTCAGCGGCGTGACCTTGGCTCGCTCGGCCAGCGCATGGGGCACGGCCTTGGCTTCGCCGGCGCGGGTAAAGCCGCTCATGCCGACGGTCATGCCGTCCTCAATCAGCGCAGCGGCGTCGGCGGCGCTCATCACTTTATCCAACAACGAAGGCAGGCGAATACGGTCACGGTACATGGATTATTTTCTCGGGCAGCGAGTAGCAGGATGCGCAGTCTAGTGAATTTCGCGAGCGCCTGTCCCGCTACCAAGGTCGCAAACGAGGCGTCTATTTAGCGGGTTTCAAGTAAAACACCGTTACTGGATCTGCAACAACGCGGCAAATTGTCCGACGGTTTGCGCTAACAAAAACGCCCCGACAAGTCGGGGCGTTCTGTATTGCCGGCGAGGGTTACTCGACTGCTTTGACCATGTCTTCGATGACTTTCTTCGCGTCGCCGAACACCATCATGGTCTTGTCCAGGTAGAACAGTTCGTTGTCCAGACCGGCATAGCCGCTGGCCATCGAGCGCTTGTTGACGATGATGGTCTTGGCCTTGAACGCTTCGAGGATCGGCATGCCGGCAATCGGCGATTTCGGATCGTTCTTGGCGGCCGGGTTGACCACGTCGTTGGCGCCGAGCACCAGCACCACGTCGGCCTGGCCGAACTCGGAGTTGATGTCTTCCATCTCGAACACCTGGTCGTACGGCACTTCGGCTTCGGCCAGCAGTACGTTCATGTGTCCGGGCATCCGACCGGCCACCGGGTGGATCGCATACTTCACGGTCACGCCATGATGGGTCAGTTTCTCGGTCAGCTCTTTCAGCGCATGTTGCGCACGGGCCACCGCCAGACCGTAGCCAGGCACGATGATCACGGTGTCGGCGTTGGTCAGCAGGAAGGTTGCGTCGTCAGCCGAACCGGATTTCACCGGACGGGCTTCCTTCTCACCGGCAGGACCGGCGTCCGCGGTGTTGCCGAAACCGCCGAGCAGTACGTTAAAGAAGGAACGGTTCATCGCCTTGCACATGATGTACGAGAGGATCGCACCGCTCGAACCCACCAGCGAGCCGGCAATGATCAGCATCGAGTTGTTCAGCGAGAAGCCGATACCCGCCGCCGCCCAGCCGGAATAGCTGTTGAGCATCGACACCACCACCGGCATGTCGGCGCCGCCGATCGGGATGATGATCAGCACGCCCATGACGAACGCCAGGGCCAGCATCAGGGCGAACGCGGCGAGGTTGCCGGTCAGCATGAAGGTGACGCCGAGGATCAGCGTCGCCAGGCCCAATACTGCGTTCAGCTTGTGCTGACCGCTGAACTGTACCGGTGCGCCCTGGAACAGACGGAACTTGTACTTGCCGGAGAGCTTGCCGAACGCAATCACCGAACCGGAGAAGGTGATTGCACCGATGGCTGCGCCGAGAAACAGCTCCAGACGGTTACCCGCCGGGATCGAGTCGCCCAGTTGCTTGACGATGCCCAGCGACTGCGGCTCAACCACAGCGGCGATAGCGATGAACACCGCTGCCAGGCCGATCATGCTGTGCATGAACGCAACCAGTTCCGGCATCTTGGTCATTTCAACGCGCTTGGCCATGATCGAACCGGCGGTGCCGCCGATCAGCAGACCGACGATCACATAGCCAATGCCGGCGGTGGCCCCGCCTTGTTCTAAAGAGAGCGCGCCGAGCTTATAGATGAGGCCGACAGTGGTCAGGATTGCCAGCGCCATGCCGAGCATGCCGAACAGGTTGCCGCGGCGCGACGTGGTCGGGTGCGACAGGCCTTTGAGGGCCTGGATGAAGCAGATCGACGCGATCAGATAGAGCGTCGTGACGAGGTTCATGCTCATTACTTAGGCGCCTCTTCTTTTGCTTTCGGGGCTTTCTTCTTGAACATCTCAAGCATGCGGCGGGTGACCAGGAAGCCACCGAACACGTTGACCGCGGCCAGTGCCACGGCGAGGGTGCCCATGGTCTTGCCCAGCGGGGTGACGGTCAGTGCGGCGGCAAGCATGGCGCCGACGATCACGATCGCCGAAATGGCGTTGGTCACCGCCATCAGCGGCGTGTGCAATGCGGGTGTAACGTTCCAGACCACGTGGTAACCGACATAAATCGCCAGCACGAAGATGATCAGGTTGTAGATACCGGGGGAGATAAGCTCTTCCATCGTCTGAATCCCTGCTTAGGCGTTTTTGCGGATGACTTGGCCGTCGCGGCACATCAGGCACGCGGCGACGATGTCGTCTTCGAGGTTCACTTCGAACTGGCCTTCTTTGGTGAAGACCAGCTTCAGGAAGTCCAGCAGGTTGCGTGCGTACAGCGCCGAGGCATCTGCGGCGACTTCACCGGCGAGGTTGGTCGGACCGACGATGGTCACGCCGTTCTCGATCACGACCTGGTCGGCCACGGTCAGCGGGCAGTTGCCACCCTGGGCAGCAGCGAGGTCGATGACCACCGAGCCGGGTTTCATTTGCGCCACAGTGTCCGCGCTCAACAGCACCGGAGCCTTGCGGCCCGGGATCAGAGCGGTGGTGATGACGATGTCAGCCTGCTTGGCGCGCTCGTGCACGGCCTGGGCCTGACGCTGCATCCAGCTCGCCGGCATCGGGCGTGCGTAACCGCCGACGCCGACCGCGCATTCGCGTTCTTCATCGGTCTCGTAAGGCACGTCGACGAATTTGGCGCCGAGGGATTCGATCTGTTCCTTCACAGACGGACGTACGTCGGACGCTTCGATGACGGCACCCAGACGTTTCGCCGTGGCAATCGCCTGCAACCCGGCCACACCGGCACCCAGAATCAGCACTCGCGCCGCTTTCACGGTGCCCGCAGCGGTCATCAGCATCGGCATGAATCGCGGGTAGTAGTGAGCGGCCAGCAACACGGCCTTATAGCCGGCAATGTTCGCCTGGGACGACAGCACGTCGAGGCTCTGAGCCCGGGAGGTACGTGGCGCCGCTTCCAGGGCGAACGCGGTAATCCCGCACTCGGCCATCTTCGCGATGGTGTCGTTGTTGAACGGGTTGAGCATGCCCACCAGCACTGTGCCGCGCTTGATCAGCGTGAGCTCGGCATCGCTTGGCGCGACCACTTTGAGAATCAGCTCGGCGCCAAACGCGTCATTGGCACTGCCAATGGTTGCGCCTGCCGCTTCATAGGCACTGTCGACAACGCTGGCTTTAACGCCGGCGCCGGTTTGCACAGTGACCTTATGACCTTGGCTGATCAGCTTTTTAATGGTTTCCGGGGTTGCAGCAACCCGTGTTTCACCGGTCTGGGTTTCGAGAGGAACACCAATGTGCACGTCAAATCTCCTGCGTGATCTTATTGAGTAAACCCATGCACTACGGATGGTGCGACTGGGGCGGCCGATCAGCACGATCCCGCCAAATCAGGGCGGGGCGCGGCATTTTGCAGGCGAAGTTTATGCCCTTCAAGGGATTATGACGGGTGACGGAAAATTAACTACAAGTCATCCCGTGACCGAATGTCGCAGATGGCCAGTTGAATCCCTTGCAGGCCGTGCCTTTCAAGGAGTCTGGATGAATTTGAAGATTTTTCTCATCGGTGACGTGAATAGGCCGCAATGAGTCGCGAATGAGGGCGCAAAGCCACGTCGGCAGGCGCTTGTGGGACGTCTGTACGACTTTCGGATACAGTCTGTCTATTTGCGACAAATAGTTATATCTGTAGGGCTTTGATTTTCCTGACTACGGGGTTAGTAATCGCTGAAACCCTTTAGCCCTCTAGGTTGTAGCTGTGTGCCTGATTCACCAGCCAATCGCGAAAAGCCTTGAGGGAGGCCGATTCGACCTTTCGCTCCGGAATCATCAGGTAATACGCCTTGATGCTGGAGAGCGCGTTCGGGTTGGCAATCACCAGGCGTTTCTCGGCCAATTCGCGTTGAATCAGGAATGGCGGGATCAGCGCGATGCCCATGTCGTGCATGGCCGCCTGGGCCAGCATGGAGAATAGCTCGTAGCGCGGACCTGTCATGTCTCGGGGGATGTTCAGGTGCTGCGAGTTGAACCACTGTCGCCAGGCATAGGGGCGGGTGGTTTGCTGGAGGAGAGGGAGATCGGCGATTTCATCGGGTGTCAGGTGAGTTTTGTTGCCGAGCAGGGTGGGGCTGCACACCGGCATCGGACTCTCGCCCATCAGTCTGTGGGATTCGGTACCCGACCAATCGGCATCGCCGAAGTAGATGGCAGCATCGAACTCGGTGTCGGCAAACAGGAAAGGGCGGGTACGGTTGGTCAGGTTGACCGTTACTTCCGGATGCTTGATCTGGAAGTCCTTCAATCTTGGCAGCAGCCATTGCGTGCCGAAGGTGGGCACCACGGCGAGCTCGATCACGTTGGTGCCTTGCTGACCCATCACTGACAGCGTGTCGCGCTCGACGGCATCAAGCTGGGTCGCTACTCGACGGCTGTAGGAAAGCCCCGCTTCTGTCAGCTTTACTCCGCGACGGGAGCGTCGGAACAGTTCGACACTGAGGAAGTCCTCGAGACTGGCTATCTGTCGGCAAATGGCGCCCTGGGTGAGGGAAAGTTCTTCGGCGGCCTTGGTAAAGCTCTCGTGACGGGCGGCGGCTTCGAAGCTGATAAGGGCGGTGGTGCTGGGTATCTTGCGGCGCATGTACGTCAACCTCACTAATACATCGCTTAATCGGTATCTCGCGACGTTTCGGAGTGAGAAATTAGCACAACGGGATGCAAAATCCTCGTTTGCCGGGAGGGCGAAGCGGGCCTAGGATCAATGCCACGTTAATTCACCCGATTTGCGAGGACTCACTCATGGGCGGTAAAGCTAGCTTCAACTGGATCGATCCACTGCTACTGGATCAACAGCTGACTGAAGAAGAACGCATGATCCGCGACGCTGCCGAGCAATTCGCCCAGCAGAGCCTCGCGCCGCGCGTTCTGGAAGCCTTCCGACATGAGAAGACTGACCCGGCAATCTTTCGTGAAATGGGTGAAGTCGGGCTGTTGGGTGCGACCATTCCCGAGCAGTATGGTGGCAGCGGCCTCAACTATGTCAGTTACGGTCTGATTGCTCGTGAAGTCGAGCGTGTTGATTCCGGCTACCGTTCGATGATGAGCGTGCAGTCTTCGCTGGTGATGGTGCCGATCAACGAATTCGGTACCGAAGCACAGAAACAGAAGTATCTGCCGAAACTGGCTTCCGGTGAGTGGATCGGCTGCTTCGGTCTGACCGAGCCGAACCACGGTTCCGACCCGGGCGCGATGATTACGCGTGCACGCAAGGTCGAAGGCGGCTACAGCCTGACCGGCGCCAAGATGTGGATCACCAACAGCCCGATCGCCGACGTGTTCGTGGTCTGGGCCAAGGACGATGCGGGCGACATTCGTGGTTTCGTTCTGGAGAAGGGCTGGAAAGGTCTGAGCGCTCCGGCGATTCATGGCAAGGTCGGCCTGCGAGCTTCGATCACCGGCGAAATCGTCATGGATAACGTGTTTGTTCCCGAAGAGAACATTTTCCCGGACGTGCGCGGTTTGAAAGGTCCGTTCACCTGCCTCAACTCCGCACGGTATGGCATCTCCTGGGGCGCGCTGGGTGCGGCTGAATTCTGCTGGCACACCGCTCGCCAGTACACCCTGGATCGCCAACAGTTCGGTCGTCCATTGGCTGCTACTCAGTTGATCCAGAAGAAACTGGCGGACATGCAGACCGAGATCACTCTGGCGCTGCAAGGCTGCCTGCGTCTGGGCCGCATGAAGGACGAAGGTACTGCTGCGGTTGAAATCACTTCGATCATGAAGCGCAACTCTTGCGGCAAGTCTCTCGAAATCGCCCGCATGGCGCGTGACATGCTGGGTGGCAACGGGATCTCCGATGAATTCGGCGTGGCCCGTCACCTGGTTAACCTGGAAGTAGTGAATACCTATGAAGGTACTCACGACGTTCACGCGCTGATCCTCGGTCGTGCGCAGACCGGCCTGCAGGCGTTCTATTAACAGGAGAGCGACCATGGGCGCGCTGTCGCATCTGCGGGTATTGGATTTATCGCGAGTGCTGGCCGGCCCATGGGCTGGTCAGATTCTCGCCGATCTTGGGGCGGAAGTGATCAAGGTTGAGCGCCCGGGCAATGGTGACGATACCCGCGCCTGGGGTCCGCCCTTTCTGAAAGACGCTTATGGCGAGAACACCAGCGAGGCGGCGTATTACCTGTCGGCCAATCGCAACAAGCAATCGGTGACGATCGACTTCACGCGTCCCGAAGGTCAGAAGCTTGTGCGTGAGCTGGCTGCCAAGTCGGACATCCTGATCGAGAACTTCAAGGTTGGTGGTCTGGCGGTTTATGGCTTGGACTATGAGTCATTGAAGGCTGTCAATCCGGATCTGATTTATTGCTCGATCACTGGTTTCGGTCAGACCGGGCCGTATGCGAAGCGTGCGGGTTACGACTTCATGATCCAGGGACTTGGCGGGCTGATGAGCCTCACTGGACGTCCTGAAGGCGATGAAGGCGCCGGCCCGGTGAAGGTGGGTGTGGCGCTGACGGATATTCTGACCGGCCTGTATTCGACTGTGGCGATCCTGGCCGCGCTGGCTAACCGCGATCATGTTGGCGGTGGGCAACATATCGATATGGCGCTGCTGGATGTGCAGGTGGCGTGCCTGGCCAACCAGGCGATGAACTATCTGACGACCGGGACCGCGCCGAAACGGCTGGGGAATGCGCATCCGAATATCGTGCCGTATCAGGATTTTCCTACGGCAGACGGCGACTTCATTCTCACGGTAGGTAATGACGGACAGTTCCGAAAATTTGCCGAAGTGGCCGGGCAGCCGCAGTGGGCGGACGATCCGCGTTTCGCGACTAATAAGTTGCGGGTGGCGAACCGCGCTGTGCTGATTCCGTTGATCCGCCAGGCGACTGTCTTCAAGACGACTGCCGAGTGGGTGGCTCAGCTGGAGCAGGCAGGGGTGCCGTGTGGGCCGATCAATGATCTGTCGCAGGTGTTCGAGGATCCGCAGGTGAAGGCTCGCGGGTTGGCGATTGAGCTGCCTCATGCGCTGGCGGGGACGGTGCCGCAGGTGGCTAGCCCGATCCGGTTGTCGCGGACGCCTGTCGAGTATCGCCATGCGCCTCCTTTGCTGGGCGAGCATACATTCGACGTTTTGCAGCGGGTACTGGGTCTTGGGGCGGGAGCAGTCGCTGCGATGAAAGAGGATGGGGTGCTCTGATGGCTCTTTCTATATAGAAGGGGGGATGCTGAATCCTTCTTCTATATAGAGGGACTTGAAGAGGGACTTGAGTGTTTTTTGGCTTTTTCGCAAGTTATTGAAAGAAAAGCGAAATTAAGGGTTGACGGCAGATTCTGAGTCTCTATAATTCGCCCCACTTCCGGCGCAGTCGAAACGGAAAACTCCTTGAAATTCAATGGGTTAAGTAAGTTTCGACGGTGGCTCGCTTCAGTTCATCGAAGCCTGGAAGGCGTTGGAAATGCCGGTGTGCTGGGCGCTTTCAACGGTTCGATCTTCTCGGTCGAAAGCGAAGAAAAAGAGGTGTTGACAGCAGCGTGTAACGCTGTAGAATTCGCCTCCCGCTAACGAGAGATCGGAAGCGCAAGTGGTTGA